>NZ_RHOE01000016.1 GCF_003946385.1 Loigolactobacillus zhaoyuanensis | reverse complement strand
ATAGTTGCTTATAAGATTTTTTGATGGTATCTTTAGATTGGGTCATGAAGTCCGTCCTAACTTATTGGTTTTGTCACTTATAAGTTTAAGGCTTCATGGCCTTTTTGGTCTAGTTATTTTGGTGTTGCACTTACATTGTAAATCCGGCTAACGCAGATTACGCAAAAAGATCTCAATCGGTGTTCGCCAATTTAAACATTTGAGTGGTCGGGAATTCAAATACCAGTTAATTTGAATCAATTCATCATCGGTAATCTCATCAATCGGTTGACCTTTGGGAATGAAGCGGCGTAGTACTCGGTTGCGATTTTCATTACTGCCTCGTTCATGTGGCGAATAAGCGTGCGCAAAGTACAGCGGAACACCGGCCTGTTCTTCAATCAAATTGTAGTTGGCGAATTCTTTCCCATGGTCAACAGTAAGGGTCTTGAGATTATCTCCTAACTGGTTAGCCAATTCTAAAATAGCCTTGGTCATTGAAGTACTATCTCGTCCATTAAGCCGTTTAACGATGGTAAGCCGACTCTTACGATCGACAAACGTAGCTACTGCTTGACCTTTACGTTTTCCAGATAAAACTGTATCAGCTTCGAAGTGACCTGAAGTATTACGATCAGAAATTTCAGCTGGACGATCTTCGATGGAACGTCCATGACTAAAACTACCACGGGTTTCTTTAGATCGTTTGCGACGAATACCATGGTCAGGTAAATCAGTCACATTAATATCCAGTAGTCCCTGATCAATCCAGTTATAGATGGTTTTGTAGGCAATTCTAACTACATGAGCCACTTGTTCAATTGACCATTTTTGGATCTTGATTTTTTCTTCAATCAATCGCTTTAGGTTAGTCGTTAAGATGGTTTTACGACCACGATGACTAAGTTTAACTTCATGGTCAGTTTGAGACTTAACTGCGTGATACTCACCAGCTAAGCGATGAACCTCATTAAAGATAGTGGTTTTACTAAAGCCTAAATAATCGGCAATATATTGAAGTGAGTGCTTTTCATGATGAAGTGTTTCGATGACAACGCGGTCTTCAAATGATAAAATAGTGGTGCCCATAAAGGTCCTTCTTTCTAATGGAATGTTGTGGTGACACCATTAAAGACCTTGATGGGTTTTTCTGTCCACTAATATGTTCAACTTAAATTTTACAATCTACCATATAAAAATAAAGGTCTATTGTCCGTTTCTTTGATAACGCTTTCAATTACTTATAATGAAAACTGTTTTATTAGTTAAAACTAGTTTCACATTCTTTTAGGAGGCTAAAATATGCGGTTTGAAGAAGTTATTAATACCAATATTGAACGCTTGACCCAAACAGATATTTCAATACTACATTTTATTATTGAAAATAAGCAAAAATGTATTGCGCTTAAAGCTAGTGAACTAGCCGAGTTAACCTATTCGTCAACAGCTGGATTGACTCGCTTATCAAAACGTCTAGGTTTCTCTGGATTCTCGGAATTACGTTTTTTCCTTGCCCAAGAATTATCTGAAACTAAGCATGCTAAGCAGAACTATAGCAAACTACTGACAAACGATATTCAACAAACGCTTAAACTGATCGCACAAACTGATCTTTACCCAATTGCTCAATCGATTTCTAGCGCACATCGCATCTACGTCTTTGGAACCGACTGGGGTGAACAGCGTGCTGCTGAAACGCTAGCCCGTAATTTTCTAGGTTGTAACCAACCTTTTAGCATTATTCCTTCGATTACCGAATTGAATTGGACCGTACAATTTATGACGGAAAACGATTTATTGATCTTAATTTCTTTTAGCGGTGAAGATGTAGAGCTTAATCACATTTCTAACCAGCTAAAATTAAAAAGTATTCCTACACTTTCGATCACTCCGTTAACGAAAAATTCACTTTCAACTAAAACCACTTATAATCTTTATTATCAAACCACTAAAATTGAATTATCTGATAATCCTAATCTCGAATACAATTATTTTGCTGCATTAGAATTAACTGTAGATGCTTTGTTTAGATATTATGTTGATAACATTTATTCAAAAAATAATTTGGAAACACCATAGCCCAGTAAATAAACTGGATAACCAAAATAGTGATGGCGTTTTTTGCCATCGCTATTTTTATTCAAAAATTTAAATACCGTACTTTTTGCTATTACTAATTTGGAAAATATCAACAACAAGGGGTGTGGTCTGACTCAATTCATCTAAAAGCCGACGATCAGTATAAAATATTATCCAACTCTATAATGGACATTAAAAGTAATTGACAAATCAAAAAAAATGAGTAAGATAGTTGCATACAATACCTATGGAAAGTGAGGTTTCAAGCGTTTTCATTGGCAATGATTTTTTAACCTATTAGATCATATTTGGTAGGTTTCGCTGCGATATCTCTTTTTGCGATACATACTTAGCTACAAAATAGATACCACGGCATTCAGATTATTTTTAATAATGATCCACTACTGCGGAGTAGAAATGTGAATGCCTTTTTTAGACACTCTCTAACAAAGTAAATTAGATGAGGAAGAGATGTAAGTAAAATGAAACGCTTTTGGGAACGACATGTGGGCGCGTTAGTTGCTTGGTTAGTTGTGATCATCGTTGCGCTAGTTGCGATGCCTGACTCAACACGGCTGATTCGCGAATACGGTCAAACCAAGATTCCGGCGGCGGCGCAAAGCCAAGTTGCTTCGGTGATGCAAGATCATTGGGGCCGTGGCCAAGGTAATACACGCCAAGTCGTGGTGGTCTTTAATAACGGTAAGCATCAATTAACCACTGCACAAAAGGACAATATTGCGCAGACGGTTAAAAATTTGCGCACTAACAAGCAACATTATCATATTAAGTCAGTTACAGCAGCAACGGATAATTCCGCTACTCGCAAACAACTAATTTCTAAGGATAAATCCACACAATTAGTACAATTAATGGTCAGTAAAAAAGATACGGTCCGGCAAATGAACACGGATATCACCAAGGCAGCTAAAACAGCTGGCGTTAAAACGTACATTACTGGCAGTGATATTTTAACGGATTCCTTTAGTCAGGCCACTGAGGAAGGAATCAAGAAAACAGAAGTAATCGCCGCAATCTTTATTTTCATTGTGTTGATCATCGTTTTCCGTTCACCGATTGTGCCGGTTATTTCGCTACTGACCGTTGGTATTTCCGTTGTGACCTCCCTAAGCGTCGTCATGAACTTAGTTGCTCATTTCGGCTTTCCACTATCATCGTTCACGCAAGTCTTCATGGTGGTGGTGCTTTTCGGGATCGGGACGGATTACAATATTCTACTGTATGATCAATTTAAAGCCGAGCTCAGCAAAGGTCTGGATTCCGTGGCAGCAACACGAAATGCACGCCGCGTCGCTGGGCGGACGATTTTATATAGTGGCTCCACAATTTTAATCGGCTTTACTGCATTAGCTTTGGCTAAATTCTCCGTTTACCGTTCCGCGGTTGGAGTGGCGGTTGGGGTCGCTGTTTTACTACTTGTTTTGTTAACGCTAAATCCATTCTTCATGGCTACGTTAGGCCGTCGGATGTTTTGGCCGATTAAAACGTTTAAAGGGAACAGCAATAGTAAATTATGGCATGGCTTATCAAAGAACTCGGTACGCCATCCCTTTATCGCGCTGGGGTTGGTTTTATTGGTCACCTTACCCTTTTTATTCACTTACAATGGTCAGCTAAACTACGATACGTTGGATGAATTAAGCGATAGTTTACCGGCTAAGCAAGGTTTCAAGGTAGTCCAGCAGCATTTCTCCAAGGGGACTGCCGAACCATCGACCTTGTATATTCAGGGCGATAAAAAGTTGGATCAAGAACAATACTTGAAAGTGATCGATCAAATCACGCGTAAATTACAAAAAGAACCCGGCGTTAAAACCGTCGCCTCAGTTACTGAACCTGGCGGCAGTAAAATTGAAGCATTGTACGCTGATAATCAGTTAGGCACTGTCACTAGTGGCATGAAAACGGCTGGTAAAGGACTGAAAACAGTTAATAGTGGCTTAAATGAAGCTAGTGACAAACTGGGCCAAAGCAATATGGCTAGTGGTCTCAGTAGTGTGCAACAGTTGATCAGCGGCACCGACCAACTGGTTACTGGTAGCAAACAATTAACCAGTGGTACCGGCCAACTTGCCAGTGGTGCGACTACTTTAAGCAACGGTTTAGGTACATTAAATAGTTCGACTGGAACATTGGCTAGCGGTGTTAATCAATTGACTAGTGGCGCCTATGTTTTGCAAAACAGCGTTGGTCAATATACCAATGGTGTTAGCCAACTGAATAGCGGCTTATCACAATTAGCCGGCAGTTCCGACCAAGTAACTAACGGCGTCCAAAGCTTGGTTAGCCAAAGTCGGCAGTTACCTTTAGCTGTCGCCGGATTAACCGCCTATAATAACAGCATTGCCAGCGGCGTCAGTGAAATCAATAACGCGCTAGCCGCCAATCAATCAAAATTAGCCGCCTTAAGTAGTGCGCAAAGTCAATTACAAGATCTCAGTAGTCGAAGCGCTAATTTGAAAAAAGAAGTTGACGCCGCTAAAACTATCGAGCCGCAACTATCTAAAATGCTCACTTTATTAGATAGTCTGCAAAGCACTAAAACAGATATCAGCGCGCTACAAACTAAAGCAAGCGCGCTTGAATCAACGCAGGCAACTTTGAAAACTGATTTACAACAAATTGGTGAACGCGATAACGCCGCTGCAACGGCCGATAAGTCAGTTATCGCTGCTGCGCAAACGATCTTGGATGATTCCACGGCAACAACAGCTTCTAAAACGCAAGCACAAGCGATCATCAAAACTGCCAACGCTAGTTTAACTAATAACTTAGCCGCCAACGGAGATACGTTGACACAGTTACAACAGCAAGCTAGTCAAACTCAGTTACCTGATTTATCTGGCTTAACAACATTGGCTGATCAATTGCCTAGTGACAGCGAAATCAGTAGCTTGAAATCACAATTAAGCGGCATGCAAACAATGCTTGATAATGCCGACTCACTGTTAGATCAAACTAGTAACCTTGCCAGTGCAGCTAGCGGCCTAAGTGACTTACAAAATCAAATGGCAACATTGACCCAATCATTGGCGCAGCTGCAAACAGCCGCCAATCAAGCCTCTAGCGTCGCCACACAATTGAACGCTGGTGTTAATGGTTCTGGTGTGAATACCACCGACCAAAATACGATCAACGCAACGATCGATCAATCGCAAATGCTGAGCCAAATCAATCAACTAGCTGCCGGCTTGCAGCAATATACTGGTGGTGTTGATTCTGTAGCCAGCGGCGCCGCGCAATTAAATGCTAACTCAGCGGCGCTAACTAGTGGGACTAAACAACTAGCGGGTGGTCTCGGCACGCTGAATAATCAAGTTCCAACCTTGACCAGCGGCATTAGTCAGTTAAACAGCGGTGCCACGCAATTGGCCTCTGGCGCAAATCAATTAAACGCTAAATCGCCTCAGTTAACGGCTGGCTTGATTCAAGTCGATAACGGTCAACGGACGATGTACACCACTTTGCAAGGTCTAGTTAGCCAAATGCAGACATTGCATAACGGTTTAGTCGACGCTAGCGGCGGTCTTACTAAGATTGGCAAAGGTGTTACTAGCGCAGATAAGTATTTAACCGGTTTGCAGGGCTCAGCCGCAGCGAAGAATTTCTATATCCCGGCTAATGTCTTGCACGGTAAAACTTTCAATGCCGCGATCAAGTCCTATATGTCAGCTAACAAGCACACGACTAAGATGACGATCGTTTTGGATTCTAATCCTAGCTCCGCCAAATCAATGGCGCGGATCGATTCACTGCAAAGTGAAGTCCAAAATGAGTTGAAAGGAACACCATTATCTGGTGCTAAAGTCGCGATCGGTGGCCAAACAGCTTCGATTTCTGACACGCATCATATTGCCAGCAGCGATTTCTTAAGAACAGCAGCGATCATGCTCATTGGTATTTTACTAGCCTTAATGGTGATCACCCGGTCAATTTTACAGCCGTTCTATATTTTAGGTACCCTACTGCTAGCCTACGTGACTTCGTTAAGTTTGACGCGCTGGTTCAGTTCTGCGATACTCGGCCAAAATATGTTGACTTGGAATACACCATTCTTCTCCTTCGTCATGTTAGTGGCATTGGGCGTTGACTACAGTATCTTCCTGATGATGAAATATCGTGAATTTGGTCTTACCGATGGCACCCCAAGCAAACGAATCATTGCCGCTTCCGGAGTTATCGGTGCAGTGGTTATTTCCGCCGCGATCATTCTCAGTGGTACTTTTGCTGCGCTGATTCCATCTGGCGTACTAACACTGATCCAAGTCGCAATGGCAGTCATCATTGGTTTAGTGATCTTAGTGATCATCTTACCGGTAGTGATCTCCGCCGCAATTCGTTTAACTTATCCGCTTAGTGATAAGTTAAATGACAATATTAAGAAACGTAAGCATTAAGCCAAAAAGAGTGTGCCATAAGACGGTTAGCTCCTGAGCATTAGCCTACTACTCCGCAATAGTGGATGATTTTCATACCGAAAATCTTTGATGTTACGGACGTTGACCATTTAACTAAGGCGAAGACCGCCAAGTTAAAACATGGCAGGCGGAGGGAGCTGCGACTTGGACTTGCCGCACTTCGGCAATAGTCCAATCGACAACGGGAAGCACGTTCTGTTTAGTGAATAAGCACTAAATTAAATACTTGCCAAACAGTGTTGTTTAGAACGAGCGACAGTGTCTTATGTCACACGTTTAAGCTATAATGTTCGGTAATAAAAAAGAGACTGCGACATAATATTACTTATGTCACAGCCTTTTTTTGCTATTTTTTGGAAATCACAAGTTAATCGCCAAACTTTTCTGTAAAATCAGTAATGATGGTGTGAATTTCTGGCGGTATGATCAGCGCTTGTTGCCACTGATCTGGTATGACCGTTTCTAGTTTTTGGCTGACATTGATCATTGCTGCTAATTGTGCGACAGTATCGGTGTCTTCGCCGAGGTTTACTGCCAATAAAGTAACTTCTTGAAAATCGTGCGCGACTAAATTACACCAAATTGCCGCCGCCAACGAATCAATAACGTAGCCACTAGACTTGATCGCCGCGCGCGGTAATTTTCCAAAGCCCCGATCAAAAATACACTGATACTTGGCTAATTCAACTTCAGTGAAGCCGACTAACTGTAATCGTTGCTGCAATGTACCCAATACAACTGTTAATTCAGTACCTAATAATAGCTCACGCAATAATTCAACATAGATAACACTGCCAATAACTGAGCGCTCATGCGCATGAGTTAAAATTGTATATTCGCGGATCATTGTTGATCGCTTCTTAAAGTCTTTTTCCGTTAATAGAATAATAGCTAATGGCGCAATTCGCATTATCGCGCCGTTCCCATTGGCAAATTCAGAGCGATCACCACACTC
Organism: Loigolactobacillus zhaoyuanensis; assembly: GCF_003946385.1. Lineage (GTDB taxonomy): Bacteria > Bacillota > Bacilli > Lactobacillales > Lactobacillaceae > Loigolactobacillus > Loigolactobacillus zhaoyuanensis. The sequence continues at coordinate 37,277 of NZ_RHOE01000016.1, read as the reverse complement.
TAGCGGAGATACACCTTTACTGTAGTTCAAAATTGCGCGGCGAGTAGCATTGCCAATATCAAACAATTCATGATTGGGTGTATATTTTCCCGTTGTCATGTAAGCCAGCATTTTATCAAACAGCGTTACCATTGAGCCATTTTCAGTTAAGTTTTCCATTAAACATAGCGTTAATGACGAGTCATCTGACCAACTTCCAGCAGGCTGATCATAAGTCCCAAAGCCCAACATCGCGTCGATTCGATAACTATCACGCGGCTTAAATTCTACCGGTACACCTAGGGCATCACCAACTAGTCCAGCGTAAATAAATTGTTTGAGTTGCCGTTGAGTTAGTTGCATGGGCTAACATCTCCTTGATTACATACATTTATCTATCCTCAAAAATAGTGATCAATAAAAGTACAACTTAGAATCAGCGTCATTTATCATTGATACTTTGTGATCTAAGTACAAAATTCTCTATTTTTCAGCGATTTTTTTAAAGCCAGCCGTTAAATCTTGATTTTCCGTCGCGCGGAAATGTACCCCTTCGTTGGTCACATCCCCATTAGTTTGCTGCGTCACTAGCACAACTGGTTCTTGCTGGACATAAGCAAATAGATACAAGATTTCGCCCATTGCGTGAGCTGTTTCTGAATTACAGTAAATTGCCACCACGTCATAATCCGCTGTGCCGTTGCCATCATCTGACCAGGCAGCACTATATTTTTGATTATCGATATTCAGCGCAATTTTATCAAACTCACTAGGAAACGCAATGCCGTAATAGTTCGTATCATTTCCCGGGCCGTATGACTCATACTGCTGATTCATTGTTGTACCCCAAGAATCCATGAAATCAGCTAATTGTGCGGCCTTAGCTTGATTCCACAAGCTGGCCGGAGTCGCCGAACTCGATTCTGCTTTAGCAACCGAAGAACTACTACTTGATTGCTGTTTCAATGATGAATTTTCGGCTTTTAAACTGGCTAAATTAGCTGATTTTGAACTTGTCTGACTTGAATGATTTTCTGCTTGGTCAGCAGAACGGCCACAACCGGTTAAAATACCTAACGTACCTAATAACAATAAACTACCCCATAATTTTTGCTGCATCGATTTTTCCTCCTGTTTTGATGACCCAGCAAATCGTGGATCACCTTTTTTAATTAACTTAGTCCTGCCCATTTAAAATAACTTCAATCTAGAATTCGTCTGATATCTTGTTGTAAAGCCGGCACCACATCAGCTGCAAACCAGGTATTCTTGTGCATCCAGCCATAATTTAATGGCGAGGGATGGACCAACGGAAAATAGTCCGGTAAATAGTCCGCATATTGACGAACCGTTTCAGTTAACGTTTTTTGACGGCGCTGCTGCAAATAAAATTTCTGCGCATACTGACCGATCAACAACGTCAGCTGTACCTTAGGCATTAGCGCCAGTAATGGTTCATGCCATTTTTCAGCAAAACCTTTGCGCGGTGGTAAATCGCCGTGCGGACCTTTGCCTGGATAATAGAAATCCAGTGGCACAACACCGATTTTACCGGAATTATAGAATTCATCCTTGGTCACGCCCATCCACTCGCGTAGCCGGTCACCACTAGGATCATTCCAAAAAACCATTGATGCCTGGGCCTTTCTGCTTGGTGCCTGGCTAATTATCAAAATCTCTGCGGTTGGGATCACATGGTACAGTGGCTGAATTCCTTGCGCAGTAAAAAGCTGGTTTTGCGGATCAGCCTGAATTGCATTGAAAATTTCTGTTGCCGTTTGCATCGTCAGTCCTTCTTTAAAATTATTTATGCTTAATATAGTCGTCACAGTAATCTGGTTTTAAATCCATGATTTACAAATATTTACTCGCTTCACGCACCGCTAAATTACTCAACTGATACTCATTTAAGAATTGCATCACCCAACTAGGATTGAATTTACTATACTGCCGCAGCGCCCAACCAATTGCCTTTTGAATAAAAAATTCCTCGGTGTATTGATCAAATAAAATGGCTTGTGTTAGTAAATCTGTCTCGACCGCATCCCTTGCTTTCAGTTGCAACGTGATCGCAATCCGACGTTCCCACATATTGGGACTCTTGAAAAAAAGTTGAAAAACTGCTACCGTTTGTTCGGGATGTAACTGAATATACTTACCAAAAATCGTACACCAGTGATCAACGCTGTCCCACCAGCTTTTCTGCGTAATAAATTGCTTAAAGATAATAATATCTGCTAATTGCCATTTTTTAACATTATATTCGGCTAGATCAAGCGCTAAATACTGATACTCGCGCTGCTGGCGCGCATATAATTCCACGATCCAGCTATGTAATGTGGCCGGGTCAACTTGACGACTAGTTTGCAGCAGCGGTTTACTTTGCGCTCTACGTTCCGGCGACTTGACGCCGAGAAATATAAACCGATTTTTCATATAATGAGCCATTGCTGGCGCGTTTTCTGGATTTCCAGTAAATGTGAAATTTAGCTTTTCCATAAGTCTCCTCGTTAACGCTTGGTTGCGGCAATGATCAGCATCATCGGCCGCCGTAGTTCGTCACGCATCCCCAGTAGTTCGAGCATAGCTTGCGGTGGCATTGGTTCTTGCACATGATCGAGCGTAAACCCATTATTGACCAACCCTTCAATATACGTCGTCAATGTATGATGATATTTAGTGACCGGCGTACCTAAAAAATTAGCTGTGCGCTGGCCTTCGTCAAAGTAACGATCGACCGGGAAATACTTAATTTTACCATTAGCATCGTAGACCCAGTCTTGGGTACCGGCAGCAGTAAAGATAGGATGCTCAACGGAGAAAATAAATTTACCGTTAGGCTTGAGATAGTGGTGTACCGCCTGCGCTATCTCCGTAAAAGATTCTAAGTAATGAAATGCCAGCGAGCTCAACACGACATCAAAAGTATTTTCCGGAAAATCAACCTGGGCAATATCAGCCTGCTGATAGGTGACATTAGCCGCGGTTGTTTTCTGCCGCGCCACTTGCAACATTTGCGCTGACAGATCAACACCAGTAACGGCCTTGGCACCATGCTCAGCCGCATAAATACAGTGCCAACCATAGCCACAGCCTAAATCTAAAACCGTTTTGCCCGTAAAATCCGGCAATAATTTTTGCAATGTTGGCCACTCGCCTGCGCCAGCCAACCCAAGCTTACTCCGATTCATTTCACTATATTTCTTGAAAAAGGCGGCATCATCGTAAATATCAGTCATCATAAACCTCCCGCTTAACTATTCTTATAATTTGCAATCAACGGATAATACGCGTAACATAATTCGTATACGAAATATTCGTGTACGAACAATAGTAATAACGTTATACCAACACTATCGCATTTTAGTCTTAGCCACGCAATACCAGTTGTGGCAAGTTTTTTTTAATTAACAGAAATCACCCTAATACTTAAGGAGTCACTAATGACTACAGATGAAACTCAGATCAAAGAACTAATTTTTTCCTTGCGTTCGTTACGTAAAGAGACTCGGCGAATTTTTGCTTATCAGGCTAAGAAACAACAGTTAACTGAGACTTGGATCATTGCGTTAAGCGCGCTGACTCGCAAAGATCCCAGTTCGCTGGACGAATTAGCCCACGCGCTCCAATTGAGCAATAGTACGACTTCAGGCATCGTTGATCGTATGATTGCCGATGGTTTAGTCACAAAGGAACGCGATGAAAATAATAAGCGACGGATCAATATTCGCCCCACCGATAAAGGCCGCCAAAAATACGCTGATACTTACGCCGATTATTGGGAAAAGTTAGCGCCAGTCAATGCTATTGATCAAACTAAATTGACTGAGTTATTGGCCATCCAAGCAGAACTTTTAGAAAAGTTAGAAGGGATCAAATAGTGGCAAAACAAACAAAAAATAATAATCAACGCATCATGCTGGTCTTAGTCATGGGAACTTTTCTGGCTTTTTTGAACCAAACTTTAATGAACGTGGCCCTACCTAGTATCATGCGTTCATTCAATATCACTGCTGCGTCTGGTCAATGGTTATCCAACGGCTATATGTTAGTTAACGGGATCATGGTGCCGCTGACTGCTTTTCTGATTCAGCGTTTCACCACGCGCCAACTTTATTTAGCAGCGATGTCGGTTTTTGCTTTTGGTACGATCATCGCCGGTATCGCGCCTAGTTACCTTCTCTTGATCACTGGCCGGATGATCCAAGCTGCTGGTGCTGGTGTGATCGCGCCACTGATGAACGTTTCGATCATGAACATGTACGCCGCCAACAAACGCGGCACGGCAATGGGCTGGGTCGGTTTAGCACTAAATTTTGCTCCTGCGCTTGGCCCAACGATCTCCGGCTATTTAGTTGAACAATATAGCTGGCGCTGGCTTTTCTTTTCAATCGCACCTTTGATCATCTTGGATATTATTTTTGCCGCATTTATGCTACGCAATCTTGGTACTAATGAAAAAATCAAACTAAATTGGAGCGGTGTCGTTCTTTCTAGTGTCGGCTTAGGCGCGCTTTTGCTAGGCTTTAGTAATGCCGGCAGCCTACCACTATTGTCTGGCAAAGTGCTTGGCTTTAGCTTACTTGGCTTGATCGTAGTCGCAATTTTTGTTTACCAACAAACCCATACTACCAACCGATTACTTAACTTCAACGTTTTTAAAAGCCACAACTTCATTATTGCCGTTATTGTCAATGTCTTCTTAATGATGGCGTTATATGGTGGCATGTTGCTGCTGCCACTGTATATGCAAAATGTAATGCATTATAGCGCGCTATATTCTGGCTTAGCAATGCTACCAGGAGCCTTAGTGATTGCAATAATGTCGCCGATCAGCGGCCGCATGTATGACCAATGGGGCGCTAAATATTTATCTTTTAGTGGTGTGATCGTCTTGCTGATCGGTACCTTAATGCTGAGTCGAGTCAGCCTGAATTCCAGCTTTGCGTGGGTGGCCCTTTCACAAGCAGTGCGCCAATTAGGCTTATCCGTGGTCACGATGCCCATTCAAACTGAAGCCTTCAATTCACTACCACAAAAACTCATTCCCGATGGGTCAGCCATGTACACGACCATTCGCCAAGTATCCGGCTCATTTGGAACGGCGCTATTGATCGGTATTATGAGCGTCTTGGAAAAGAATAATATCGCGCAACTGGTCACTGACCATAGCTTAAAAGTAGCGACTCAACTAGGTTCTTTACAAGCAATCAAAACAACCTACCTCATTGCTGCCGTCTGCGTTTTGATCAGCGGCCTACTGACTTTAAGTTTCCGCAAACGCGACTTATTAGCGGTAAAATAATAAGCCACCAAAAATAATTAAAAGCATATAGATATATTTGACCAACGTTTCACGGGCAATATGAGTGCTCAGCCAATTACCTAATGGAATCACGACGAATAATAACGGGATAATGATCACCAGCAACTGAATCACTTTCATCGTCCAAAAACCGGAGACAACCTGGCTGGCAACCACGATCATCCCAACGCACACAAAATGAGCTTGCAAAATACCGCGTAGCTGCTCAACCGGCCAGCGTTTTAAGCTGCCATAAATTACAACTGGCACGCCATGACTATTGTAGGCACTGCCTAAAGCACCGGAGATCAATCCGGCTAGATAGTCCCAACTATTAGCGTGTAATCGCGCTTTGCCCGGTTGCTGCCGCCATAATTTATACAAACTGTAGCCGCCATAACTAATTAAAAATAAACCAAGTAGGTGTAGAATCAAGCGACTGGCAACTGTTTTGATCAAAAAAATCCCGAGTGGCACACCAAATAACGAACCGAGCACCAAACGACGGACTACCGCAAAATCAATCTGCGCCCGAAATTTAATGGTCGCCGGTAAAGCCACCAATAAACCTAAAGCGCCGATCAACGCAGTCGCGGATTGTAGATCAAAACCGACTAGTGCTAGTAAAGGCATTGTCACCAGCGCTTCGCCAAAGCCGAAAACGGTCCGCACTAAAGCCCCGAACAGCGCAATTAAAATGATTAAGAGTAGCGACATTTATTTGCTCCAATCTGATCTGATCTCGTTCAATCCATTGTAACAAACCCACATGATCGAACCAAATTAATCATATAAAAACGGCCCTTTAAAGTTAGGCTTTTGATCTGACTTTAAGGGGCCGTTTCGAGTTTTGATTAGGTATCCGTTCTTTACTCGAATAAATTAAGCTAGCCGCAATCCATAACCCTTTTATTGGCGTTCCCAGCTACCTAGCAAAGAACGTTAAGACTAAAATACGGCGCCCAGTTTTATACATCCGCCAATTAGACACTGACTATATTGTTTTTCGGTTAACTTCTAAATTCAGCAACAAATCAGCCGCTAAACAGAAAAAATATATTAAACTTACTGATTGGCAAGCAGCCGGATTACCGAAGCAATCATGGATCGATACCATAAAAATATATAAATTACCTATCGCAACCACAAAACTAACTTATATCGGACGATTATCTACAAACGATGCGCGCCACATTGTGGATATCATCGATCCATTATAAAACAACTCCAAAAAGCAAAACTTTCTGGGGTTGTTTTATTTAACATGTATTTTTATGCTATTATTTTTCACCATCAGCAAGCATAATTTCAGCATCAATATGTCCTGTCTTTGAAGTTTCCAACATTTTCCAGTAAACAATTAACGAAACAAAGCTGGCTGCCGCAACATAGAAGAAAAATAGTGATTCAAAGTTGATCGAGCGCAGCCACAGCGCGACATACTCCACGGTTCCACCAAAGATAGCTACGGTTAAGCCATAAGGTAAGCCTACACCCAGCGCACGAATTTCAGTTGGAAATAACTCGGCTTTGACGATTGCATTGATCGATGTGTAGCCCGAAACGATGACAACACCGAACAACATTAACAAAAACGCCGCCCAGACTGATTTAGTATGTGCTAACGCAGTAAAAATTGGTACCGTGAACAAGGTACCGCCGACACCAAACCAAATCAGTAACGGCTTACGCCCGATTTTATCCGATAAATGTCCAAAAATAGGTTGTAAAATCAGCATGATCAGCAAGGCAGCAAAATTGATCAAGGAGACTACCCTAGGGTCCAAACCAGTCGTATTGATCATAAACTTCTGTAAGTAGGTCGTATAGGCATAAAAACAAATCGTGCCGCCAAAAGTTAAGCCAACGACAGTGAAAAATTGTCTTGGATATTGTAGCAATAAGGTTAAGGTCCCCGCTTTTTTCTGCTTACTAGCGTTCATTGCCGTAAATTGATCGGATTCTTCCATTGTAAGTCGTAACCACAATACACCAACTGCACCGATAGCGCCAATCACAAAGGGAATGCGCCATCCAAAAGCATATAATTGCGCGTTAGTCAGCGTATTTTGTAAAATGATCTGCACTAAAAGAGCTAACAATTGGCCCGAAATTAAAGTGACATACTGAAATGAAGAATAAAAACCGCGCCGCTTGGGCGATGCCATTTCTGATAAATAAGTTGCCGAGGTCCCATACTCACCACCTAGCGATAGTCCTTGAAACAAACGCGTTACGACTAGAATCCCTGGCGACCACAAGCCAATCGTGTGATAGGTCGGAGTCAATGCAATAACTAAAGAACCTACAGCCATGATCGTTACGGATAAGGTCAATGCACTGCGCCGGCCACGCCTATCCGCAAATCGCCCCATGACAAACGAACCAATTGGTCGCATCAAGAATCCAACTGCAAAAACGGCTGCGGTCGACAATAACTCAGCCGTTTTATTTTCTGATGGAAAAAAAGCCGTTGAAAAATAAATTGCAAACGACGCGTAGACATACCAATCAAACCATTCGATCATATTACCTAGCGAACCCTTAAAAATATTGGCGGCAATTTTTCTTTCACTGCGAATCGGTGTTTGCTGCATAAGCTACCCCTCCATGATTATTAAAATTAGATTAGAATTAAATTAAAATTAATTATAACGGTTTAGCTTAATTTAGGCAACCTTATTTAAGGTAATATCAGTTTTTTTAAAGATTTAAAAGCCTATAATATAGTATTTTAAAATAAATCGTTTCTACAAAAGTAAGTTGACTAATTTTATAAATATAACTAAATCACTATCTAAATTTTCTTATTATTAAAATTTAATTAGAAATTAATCGTTAATTATAAAACCAAAAACTTTTTATATTCAATAAATAAAATATCGACTATCTTGATTTAAAATAAAAAACAACGCTCAAAATTGAGCGTTGTTTTTAGATTTTTCGACTTAATCGTTAGCCGTCAACCAATGATCAAGAACGTCAATAAACTCGTCATGCTGATCTAGCAGCGCTAAATGGCGACTGTTCGCAAATAAATGCCATTTTGCGCCTGGAATATGATCATAGACAGATTTGGCGATCAGCGGCGTACACAAATCATCGGTGCCATTAGTCACCAAAACTGGCACGTGAATTTTTTTCAGCTGATCAGTCACTTCAAAGTCACTGATCGTACCATTTTCGGTAAATTCATTCGGTCCTTCAGCAATCAAGCTAGCGCGTTTCCCATTAGTTGGTCGGCGCAATGGTTCAGGCGAATTTTCATCAGGATCATCCCAACAGTAACGTTCCATATAGCGATCGTTAGCCGCCAAATATTTAGGCCCAGTAAAATCACCAGTACGCTCAGCTTCCGCAATAGCTTCGCGGTCCTCGTAGCTTAAATATGAGATCAACCGATGCTGTTCTTTGGTCCATAACTTGATCGAAGCCGGTGAACCATCGATCATCACACTTTTAACACCTTTTTGGTCATATTGGGTCAGATAGAGCATTTCTAACATCCCACCCCACGATTGGCCCAGCATATGAAGTTCGTCTAAATGCAGGTACTCGCGTAAGGCAATCAATTCTTCTGCCCAAGTCTCCTTAACGTAAACACTTTCGTCTTCAGGTAGCGAAGATTTACCGCAACCGACTTGATCGTACATGATCAGTTGCCGGCCTGTATTTGCATAATCATCCAATAATTCGAAATAATTATGCGAAGAACCTGGACCGCCATGGATCAATAATAGTGGCGCTTTATCTGGATTTGGCTCGCCAACGATCCGGTAATAAGTTTTGTAGCCGCGAAATGGCATATATCCTTCTTCAATTTTCATAAGCAAAATCAGTCCTTTTTATAAAAAATATGGTGATTCAACTTAATTGTACGCCTAAATCTAATTTACTGCTCACCGTAATCTTAGTTCAAAACCGCTAGTCATGCGCTACTGGTGTGCTTAGATCCATTAACTCCGGCGCCGAATAAACGTACGGAACATGTGCCATTTGTGGTACTTGATCCCAAGCCACTGGATAACCGGCACCATGCGCACAAAAAACTGAGCCTGGCGTATTATCCAGATCAGCCACTGGGTCGTATTTCTGCGCGGTGATCACCACCTCCGTATTATGGCACGGTCGATAACCGTCAATAATGCACGCTAACTGTCCCTGCCCATGCGTATAAGCGTAGACCTCCGGCGCATAGTCTTGCATTTCTGAAACCGGCGCAACGCCCGTTAATAGTGTCAGCCCTGCACGAGAAGCTTCAGCAGTCATTGCAGGCGGATCAAAGCTACCACTCATACGCTGAATATCAGTCATCGCGCGACCAATTTGGTCTTGCTCAACTTCTAATCGGAATCGATACCATGGTTCCAGCAGCTGGCAGTTATCTTGCGCTTGTAACATCATCAACCCTTGCCGAACCGCGCGCCAAGTTGCTTCACGAAAATCGCCGCCTACTGTATGAACGTTGCTAGCTTTGCCGCCCACCAAAGTAATGTGCATATCAGTAAGCGGCGCACCAACAAGCACGCCAAGCTGTTCTTTTGCGCGTAGATTAGCCAGCACCTGATGCTGCCAATTACGACCAAGTACATCGATCGGACAGTCAGCGGCAAAAGTCAATCCGCTGCCTCGTGGTGCTGGTTGCAGCAATAAATGAACTTCGGCGTAATGACGTAGCGGTTCAAAATGACCCACCCCTTCAACCGCCTGCGTGATCGTTTCTTTATAGAGAATACTGCCCGCACCAAAATCAACGTCCAAGTTAAAACGTTCCAATAGAATCTGTTGTAAAATTTCCAGTTGAACCGCGCCCATAATTTGGACCCGAATTTCTTGCAGTTGCTCTGACCACGAAACGTGCAGTTGCGGATCTTCATCTTCAAGCTGGCGCAAGGCGGTCAAACAAACATGAATATCATAATCATGCGGGTTCAACGTATAATTAAGTACCGGCTGGATCACCGGCGCACAACCATCGGCTCTATTCCCCAGTCCCTGACCAGGATAGGTACCGGTTAATCCGGGAATAGCGCAAATACCACCAGCTAAAATTCCCGACCGAACCACAAATTTTGTACCGTTATAGACCCGTAATTGATTGACCTTCTGCTCGTTTAGCAAAACCGCCTTGGTCTGCAAAATGCCACCGGTTACCCGCAGCCAGGTTAGACGCTCACCTTTTTCGTCATGGGAAATTTTAAATACGCGCGCGCCAAAGTCTTGCTGGTACGTGGTGACGCTAGTCCAGCGCTCAAGGCCAGCCAGAAAAGTATCAACGCCAGTCACTTTAAGCGCAGCGCCAAAATAGCAGGGGAAAATTTTTCTTTGGCTGATCATTTGTCGAACCGTATCATCAGCCAGCTGCCCAGAATCCAAATATTCTTCTAGTACCACGTTATCACGCAAGGCGATTTCTTCATATGATGCGTCTGGTATATCAGTTGTTTTAGTCGTAGCTTGTGGCGCGAAGGAAATGCAACTTTGATCAAGGCCACTTTGTAACTGACTAATAATTTGTTCCGGCTGTACGCCAGCTGCATCCATTTTATTCACAAAAATAAACGTTGGCACGTGATAACGTTCAAGTAAGCGCCAAAGTGTTCGTGTATAGCCTTGAATACCATCCAGCGCCGAAACCACTAAAATTGCGTAGTCAAGCACATCCAGTACCTGCTCAGTCTGAGTCGCAAAATCGACGTGTCCCGGCGTATCCAATAGCGTCAACTCAAGGTTCTGGTATTGCAGACCAGCTTGGTGAGAAAAAATCGTAATGCCCCGCTGCTTTTCAAGTTTGTCAGAATCAAGGAAGGCATCCCCATTATCAACCCGCCCAAGCTGACGCAATTCTCCCGCTCGATAAAGCAAGGCTTCTGACAATGTGGTTTTACCTGCATCAACATGAGCAACAATGCCAGCTACGATTTTTTTCATGATTGCATCCTCCTTTGGCGATATAAATTTGTACGATGGTGATTGTCTTAATGAGTCATCAAATATGGTAATGCACTAAAAAATACAATCAACCCGCTTATCATTATAAATATGGTTACAATTAAAGTCTTATGCAGCCGATCCTTAGCCCATTTTCTCTTTGCCCTGATCACATCAAGATTTTTATCAGCCATAAAGGCAATAATCTCTTGATAGTTTTGAATATCTTCTTCGTGTTTAATTTTTTCAAGTTTAAACGCAAAAAACAGACCGCTAGACCACAAAACAACTGGCATAACCAACCACCAGTAATCTGGTAAAAATAATGATGGTCCGACAGAAATTAGTCCCAGTACCATAAATAGCAGCATTATTTTTGTATATTGATCCATTCTGGTTTGCATAATTTTACGCTTCATTATTGTCACATCTCCCTTGACTAATTCATCTAAAGAGACATCAAAAAGGACACTTAACAATAACAAATTCTCTACATCGGGGTAGCTGTGACCTGTCTCCCAATTCGAAATGGTTTGTCGTGACACATATATTCTTGTGGCTAGATCTTCTTGTGACAGCCCATGCGCTTTACGATAAGATTGAATCTGTTTACTAAGGTTCATTTCTCACACCTCCACATAGATTGTCTCAGGAACACTGCCAACATACCATCAAAATAACCCGACAGACAACGGAAATCTTTGTCAAAACATTTTGACAGCGAAATTCACCGCATTTAATATCACAATTTTATGCTAACGATTTAAGAAATAAATTCTTTGCTAGGTGTCACTTATGATAAGGACGCCCGGCCTCGATCATAAACCCACGATAAACCTGCTCGATCAGTACTAGGCGCATCAATTGGTGCGGCAGTGTGAGTTTACCGAAACTCAATTGGTCATCGCTACGCTGCATCACCGCCGGCGCTAAGCCTAGCGAGCCCCCAATGACAAAGGTGATGGCTGAATGGCCGTACGTGGCTAAATGATCTAGCTCAGCGGCAAATTCTTCAGAAGCGCGCTGCTTGCCTTCAATGGCCAGTGCATAAACATACTCACGATCCTTGATTTTGGCTAGGATGCGCGTCCCTTCTTTTTCCTTGACCGTTGCCATTTCAGCGGCGCTTAACTTTTCTGGCGCCTTCTCATCAGCGACTTCCACCAATTCTAACTTGCAAAAGGTATCGAGGCGCTTAGCGTATTCAGCGATCCCTTGCTTCAAATATTTCTCCTTCAACTTACCAACACCAATAATTTTTACCGTTAACATAATTACCTCCGTAGTTTAGCGCGCTGAGCGCCAATTTTAAATTCACAGTAATGCACCAACATGCACAAGTTGTCCACAAGAGTTATCAACATGTTGACAACTTGTAGTTCTAAATGTTGGGGCGAACTTTTTTTCGCGTACTAAATCAGCTAAATAAAAAAATCGCGATTTTTTTATGATTTAGTTATCCACATTTTATTTATTGTTCGTTAAAACGCGCTTAATTCGCTATGATTCCTATTATATCAAACTTACGGCAGAAAATATTAAGTTTAATTATAAAGTTACGCACAGCTTGTTTTTCGATATGTGGATAACTTTAGCCGCCTATTTTGCGTCATTTAGGCAATTTAAAGTTATCCACAGCTGTGCAAAAGGCTGTTCACAACTTTTGTGAACATTGACAATTCTATTTCTTAACATTTCCTTTAATTCTTGGTTTAGGCTAATTCGCTTTATAGCGGTATTTACTTAATGAGTATCCGTTTACGCCGCACTAGACCATTTTTATATTTACCGAACGTTCAGGTTCTCAGCACTAAAATTAACCCAGACTACGCTGAACTTTCGCGCTAAATTTAAGCAAAAAAATAAAACCCACTAAATAGTGCGTTTTATTCCTTTTATTATTCAGTGACGCTTAATTGACTTGTATTTTCACTTAGGGTAATGGTGCCCGATTTCTTAGCACTATCGCGATAGTACTCAACCGCTACTTTATCACCGACTTTATGATTATATAATTCAGTTCGTAAGTCAGCGCTATTAGTGACTTTCTTACCACCGAGTGACGTGATAACATCATACTTCTTTAAGCCAGCATTGGCAGCTGGTGAACTACTTTTAACTGACATCAGAACCACACCACCGGTAACGTCGGTTGGTAATTTCAAAATTGATTTTTGCTGAGTGGCTGAAATATTAGATAAATCGGCCATCGATACACCTAAAGCAGGGCGAACGATCTTACCATTGCTAACCAATTCATCAATGATCTTGACCACTTCGTTACTTGGAATAGCAAAGCCCATGCCTTCAACTGTAGCTGTCGTTGAGCTGCCAGAACTGCTTAACTTCATTGAGTTGATCCCAATAATTTGGCCCTGAATATTCAACAATGGGCCACCGGAATTACCAGAGTTGATGGCTGCATCAGTTTGAATAACGGTCGCTTCGCCAGTTTCTTGGCCAGTTGTTTCATCAGTTACCGCAACAGTCCGATTCTTAGCAGAAACGATTCCTTGGGTAACTGAAGTGGCATATTCGGAGCCCAGTGGTGAACCAATTGCGATTGCCGGTTCACCGACTTTAACCTTATCAGAATCGCCAAAGCTGGCGACTTGGGTCACTTTATCAGCATCAATACTTAATACGGCCAAATCAGTCACGGAGTCCGTACCAACTTTTTTAGCGGTCAACTTAGTACCGTCACTTAGGATCACTTCCAGCTTTTGTGAGCCGGAAACAACGTGGTTATTAGTGACAATGTAGGCCTTACCATCCGATTTTTTGTAAATAACACCTGAGCCTTCACTATATTCTTCCAGACTGCCGCTTGCTGAACTCCCAGAAGAACTAGAGGACGAATCTGAACTACCACCGAAAAATTCACTTAAACCACTATCGTCAGTACTGGTTTGACTTTGTAGATTGATCACTGAAACGACGGCATTTTTCGTATGCTTGAACACGTTACTGACTTGGGAATTAGTGCTGACCTTAACGTTACTAACTTGGGTGGTACCAGATTTATTTGTATTGACGACGCTGCCGTTAGAGCTACTGTCGTTATCTAATAAGTTTACGCCGCCATAAACGACGCCCCCACCGATAACAGCGGCCACCAAAGCGACAACTGCTGTTTTAACTAAACTATTTGACTGTTTCATAACAAACCTCCAGTTTTTTCAGAATTTGCTTATGTTACTAGAATAGCGCAAAGTTTTGAAAAAATATTGAACAAGTTGCGATTAAATAACAGGCTTAACTTTAATTTAAAGGTTTAACAACGGTAACGCTGCATCAGGCTCGGTATCGTATAAGTTAAAATCATGGTCCACACCGAAATCATGTTGTTTCAGCATTGAAGCAACCGTTAAATGGCAGAGTTCCTTCATATTATTATGCAGGCTCCGGTGACCAAGAAAAATATTCTTCGTCCGGTTACCGATCACATCCATTAAGCCATCCGCGCCAGCTTCGTTGCTTAAATGTCCTTTATCACCAAGAATACGCTGTTTCAGCGGCCATGGATACATGCCCATCCGTAGCATTTCCACATCATGATTACATTCAAATAAGTAGGCGTCGGCGTCGCTGATCTGTGCGCTTAAACGCTCGGAAACATAGCCGGTGTCGGTTAAAATAACAAAGGTTTTACCGCTATGCTGGAATTCATAGAATTGTGGTGCCGCCGCATCGTGGGAAACACCAAAACTTTGAATATCAAGGTCAGCAAAGCTTTTCAGCGTCCCCATTTCAAAAATACGCCGTTGCGCCATTGGTACTTTGCCAATCGTTGGCAACATAGCATCCCAAGTCGGCTGATTAGCGTAAACGTTGAGCTGGGGGTAGCGCCGTGCCAAAATACCGACACTTTTGATATGATCAGTATGCTCGTGGGTCACCAATAGATCATCAACTTGAGTCATATCGCGACCAATTGACTGCATCAAACTTTCAATTTTCTTACCGCTTAAGCCGGCATCGACTAACACTTTACGCTGCGGCGTTTCAATGTACGTCACATTACCGGTGCTACCACTACTTAAAATACTGATCTTCATCTGATCGTCATTTTGCACCATTATTGTTCTCCATTCCAGCGTGTAAAAAAGCACTCAAGTTATATGCCATAACCTGCTTTTTACACATTTACATTAACATGCCCTAATCAAGTCTATTATACTTACTTTCACGCACAATGCACGCTTACTGTCGCTTAACTACTGACAGAACTAGATAAATTTGCATCGTCACTGGCTTTCATCAAAGCATTAGAAAAGGCGTTGATGCGCTTGATCTGAATATTGCCGCTATTTTTATTCTCTACACCAATAAACCAAGTTGGAATATAAACGGAGCTATTATTTGCGTCCAACAAACGTGAATACCCTAGCGTGGTCCACTTGATCGTGGCACCATTGGCAATCGCGTTATTGCTGTACAAGGACAACACCGCCTGTTTTTCAGTAATAGTCGGTTCTTTTTCCCGCAAAGTCGTGACTTTATTGATATAAGTTTGTTCATAGCTGACAATTTGCTTGTTAGTGACTTGGAAAATGATCTCGCCCTGCGCATCATATAAGTCACCTTCTGGTAATTTTTGCGTATAAACGATGCGATCAGTGGTCGAAAACAGCTTAGAGTAGCGATAGTGGGTCCCTAATGCAATCATCCGCGGGTTCGTTAAAATCTCTTTCAATGCTTCAGTATATTTACCATCTTTCGCGCTGATCGGCCGAACTAACCGACTATATAAACGGTCATCGCTAAAACTGTAACGTTGATTTTGCAACCGCTGGCTAGCCGTTTGCAACGCTTGGCTAGAATGGCTGGATAAATAATAGCCTGATTGAACCTTATTTGCTAAGGTCGGGACAGTAATTTGATCATTGTGCATTTCCCTTAAAATCATTGTATTTTGGCTTACATCGTCATTATTAACCGTTTCAACATGCTGATTTTGCTTATATGATGCAAACAGGAAAATGTTTAGGCAGCCAAAAACGATCAGGAAAATAACTTCGATCCGCTTAAAATCCATTAGCTGCCACTCCCCTCGTCAGTATTTGGCGTCGTATTTAATAATTGCTCATAACTTAACCACTTACCATTATATTTAAAATAATAAGTCGGGGTTAAATCAATCACTGAATCCGAACTAGCGTTAACTGACCAATGATAACCTAACTTAAACGAACTAATATCCGCCATATCGTAACCCGCCGCTGCTAGATTATCCAACGCCGTTTGCGTGGTTGGTAACGGCGTTGCAACAGTATCAGAAGGTAGCGGCACCTGTAAGGTATAAACTGAAAAATTCAGCTTGACCCCGGTTGTCAGTAATTGCACTTTTACGGCGCCAAAATCAGTTTGATTAAACACAGGCAGACCCTCAACATAGCTGCGGTAAATCACGGTGCGCGTTTTATGTTCGTAATCAAAATAGCGCATATTCCCAGGGGCATTGCCAATTTTAGATAAAGTTTTGTAACCACCATTTAAAATAGCCGTCATCGTCGCGCTGGAAACATCGCTGGAATAATCTTCAAACTCGATTGTTGCATTCTTTTGATCGACTTGTAGGCTCTTATACGTACCGTCGTTATAGGTAGTGATGTGATCTTGCTCTTTAGTTTCAAGCGCGCTAGGATCACTGCCGCTTAACAATGACGTCACAAAATCAGTTGGATTCTGCTTGGTCACAAGATAGCTATACTGCGTCACCTGCACAGCATTCGTATAGTATAGCTCTGGCTGATCATTAAACAATTTTTCGGTCACCGGCAATTGAATCGTTGTTTTACTCAAGCGCGCTTGCAGCGCCGCTAGATTTTCTTGATCAATTTTGACGCTAAAGCCAGTCTTATGGTAATCGTCTATGAAATAAGCGACACCATTGCGCTTAGTCGGAATAATGATCCGATTGAACAAACGCTGCCGATCCGCCTTAGCAACTTTTTGTTTAAAGGTTTTACTGAAAATAGCGTAAGTAATATTACGTGGATAAAGCAAACTCAGCGTGCTTTTCTGATTGATCGTGGCTAAATAATTTTTACTATTTAAAGTCATTTTTTTCGGATCAGAAAAGCGCCACTTGGAGAGCTTTTTATGCAGCGCATCAACCATATTTTCTTTATTGTTGTAAACCATCAATCGATTACCACTAGTATCAGTTGTGATAATTTGGGTTGGCAAATAGACTTCTTCAACGTTTTTAGTTTCAGTCTGTGTCTTTGGTGTGGTGACATCAATGGTATTACGCTGAAAACGAGCATTATTGGTCCAAATCAGCCAGGACAGCACAATGCTGACGCCGATCATCAGCAATAAGCTAATTTTCAGTAATAAGTGACTAATTTTCATCCCAGAGATCATCCTCCTCATAGGCTTCTTGGTATGGCAAAGAAATGTAGAACGTCGATCCTTTGCCCTCTTTACTATCCACCCAGATTCGACCATTCAAGCGCTCAACAACTTCTTTGGAAATTGCTAAACCAAGCCCAGTACCACCTTGTGCCCGTGAACGCGCCTTATCAACTCGATAGAAGCGATCAAAAACGTGCGGCAGATCTTTCCGTGGGATCCCTAATCCTTGATCAGAAATACTAAGGATGACGTGATTATTAGTTTCCAACAATCGACAAGTGATCACACCGCCGTCTGGTGAATATTTAATCGCGTTATTGATAATATTATCCACGACCTGCATAAATTTATCCGTATCGATTTCGACCCATAAGTCACGTTTCGTGAATTCGCGTTTCAGTGAATACTTCTTAGTTGTATTATTTTCGGTTCGATTATTGTCCCCACTATTAGCGTCAGACTTGATCATCATATCGAAACGATCCAATGTATAACTGAATAATTCATTGAGATTAACGAGTTCCATATCTAACTTGACGGTACCTGAATCCATCCGCGACAAGCTCAATAGATCGTTGATCATGCGGATCATGCGCTCAGTTTCTTCCTGAGTTACGTGTAAAAAGTCTGGTGCAACTTCCGGATCCTGCCAGGCACCATCAGTTAACGCTTCTAGGTAACTACGCATTGACGTCAACGGTGTCCGTAATTCGTGCGAAACGTTGGAAACAAATTGGCGCCGTTCGCGTTCATTTTTCTGCTGCTCGGTAACATCATGCAGCACACAAACGATCCCACTAATAAAGCCTGTTTCCCGCTGGATCAGTGAAAATTCGGCGTGCAAAATCAAATTATGCTCAGCCCCAGAAAAGTCCAGCATCAGCTCAGTCTGATTTTCCAGCAAGTCACGAATCGTGTGGTCAGATTCAATTTTGAGTATTTTTAAAATCGATTGACCGATAACCGCTTCATCATTGAGATTCAGTAGTTCCGCCGCCGCTTCATTGATAATGATCACATTACCACGCCGATCGGTGGAAATCACACCATCGGTCATATGTGATAAGACACTATCTAACCGCCGCCGTTCCGCTTCAGATGCCTCCTGTGCTTCCTCAACGCGCACCGATAAATTATTTACCGCCACCGCTAGCTGACCTAACTCATCACGACCATAAATACGGACCTGGCCGGAATAGTCGCCACGGGCCATCCGAATCGCTTGTTTTTTCATTTCATCGATCGGTCGAGTGATCGCCCGTGAGATCACCACCGCAATGATCGAAGAAAATAGTGCGGCCACTAACGATGCAGTTAAGAAGATCAGCGTAATATTGTTAATATTGCGGTAAACACTTTGCATGTTAGCCCGCACATAGATCACCCCAACAATGCTGCTACTATCACTGTTAGGATTAACTAAGGGCACAATACTGACATAATAACTAGCGTGGCTTTTTTCATCATAAGACAACGTTTCGTAAGAACGATTATTATACAGCACATTCTTAATATTATTATCGGTCGTCTTTTGACCGATCACGCGCTGATCGTTTAAATCACTAGTACCACGGACAGTACTCTTACTATCAACTACACGAATATCCGCCGAATTATTTAAATCCGACAAAATATTCGCAATTGATTTATTGGCAGTCGCCGTGTCACTTTTCAACAATTGATTACTGAGCTGATTGTTCACGTAAACCGGCGTTTGCACCTGCTGTTTAAAGGTTTCAATATTCTGTTCTTCCAATTGCTTCACAAAATAAGCCCCAATGATTTCTAACGTGATCATTAGTAGCAAAATAAAGACGATGGCAATTTTAAAGTTGATCGACTGAAAGAACCGGATTTTCTTATTCATTACATTACTATCCCCAAATCACATCGAAGTAAAACGTACACCATAAAAAAGGACCTTGGTGCTTGCTAATTAGCCACACCTGTCCTTTTCTTAAAGCAAATTTTGTCTAGGTGCGTTGTGCGACCCACCACATACAGAAAAAGAGTTCGGCAAAAGCACGAACTCAGTTAAACACTATTCTTGATCTGGATTACGTAGGTAATAACCGACACCACGCCGGGTAACTAACCATTCTGGATGGCTAGGATTATCTTCGATTTTTTCCCGTAAACGACGGACAGTGACATCAACCGTCCGCACGTCACCAAAATAATCATAACCCCAAACCGTTTGTAACAAATGTTCGCGGGTCATAACTTGGCCAATATGCTGCGCTAAATAATGTAATAATTCAAATTCACGATGAGTCAACTCAATTTTATCGCCACGCTTAGAAACAATATAAGCATCGGGATGAATGGTCAAATCGCCAATTTCAATTTCACTATTTTCATCAGCTTCTGGTTGGGCACTATTGATCGTCCCTTGCCGCCGCAAGTTAGCTTTAACTCGTGCCACCAATTCACGATTTGAAAATGGTTTGGTCACATAATCGTCAGCACCCATTTCCAGACCTAGAACCTTATCGATTTCAGAATCCTTAGCCGTCAACATAATGATCGGCATATCATGGTCTTTTCGCACTTCACGAGCAACTTCGAGACCATCGATTTTGGGTAACATTAAATCTAATATAATTAAATCTGGATCAACTTCAGTGACTTTAGCCAAGGCTTCCTCGCCATCATAGGCGGTAATAACTTCATAGCCTTCCTTAGTCAAATTAAACTTAACGATGTCTGAGATCGGTTTTTCATCATCCACAACTAATATTTTTTTTGCCATAAATCGGTTGTTCCTCCCTGGTGAAGCGTTAAATAGTTACTTCACTAATTCAGCGTACTTATTCTTGTGCTTAAATTTTCCACACCAGCGCTTAAGCTTATTCACACATAGTGCTGTGTACCAGTTAAAATTATCTGGCGCTCGATCAGCGCTGAAAACAGCGGCTATTATGCTGCAGCTCATTTCAATTATACTCATAACGAACAAAATTGGCAAAGTTCACCTGAAAGCGTATGCCTTTAGCAGCCACGATCTTAAAAATCCAACTTGCAAAAAATCTCATAAAAAACCATTGCGCAGCTGTCGTATTTTTGCTATACTAATATTCGTTGATGACATGGAGCGCTAGCTCAGCTGGCAGAGCAACGGACTCTTAATCCGTGGGTCCAGGGTTCGATCCCCTGGCGCTCCATCATATAAATACCTTAATCCACTTCAGTGGATTAAGGTATTTTTTATTACCCATCTGAGAGCTCAGTTTAACATAGATGACATAAAATGTAACTGTAGCAGTGGTTGTAGTCCAACTTTTTATATTTTCTTAAGTAATCGAACAAGCTACTTGCTAATCTAGCTATTTTGCTCTATAGTGTGGCTACTATTAAATTCCAATGAGAGGGGACTCATTAATGAGACCGAGAATCGCAATACCTGCCGATACACTGACCGAAGCTACAAAGGTGATCAACGAACGAAACGCTGATTTTGCGCCACGAATGGCAGTTAATGCGATTCTGAAATCTGGTGGGATCCCAATAATCTTACCTAACAGCGCTCCAGAAAACGTTACTGATTATATCGATACTTTTGATGGCGTCCTTTTCCTTGGCGGTTTCGATGTCGATCCAACTTTTTATCATGAAGAACCGCATATGAAATTGGGTCAAACTTACATCCCACGTGATCAATTTGAAATTGAGCTGGTCAAGCAATCACTGCTTGCTGGCAAAAGTATCTTTGGTATTTGCCGCGGCATGCAAGTGATCAATGTCGCGTTAGGTGGTACTTTATATCAAGATCTTTCTGAAGACCCAGCAGCGCAAATGAAGCACGCACAAACCTCGCCTGGTAATTTACCGACACATCATATTACGGTTGAAGCAGATTCACGTCTGAACACGCTTTTAGGTGAACGAGCTTACGTTAATTCGCGGCACCACGAAGCGGTCAAGGAGTTGGCACCAAGCTTACGCAGCGTGGCCCACGCCGATGATCACGTGATCGAGGCAATCGAGTCGATTGACAGCGACCAGATTTTAGCCGTCCAATGGCACCCAGAAAATATGTACAAACATTACACTGAGATGCAAGAACTGTTCAAAGACTTCATTCAACGTAGTGAAAAATTAGCAACCCAGGCACCACAACAATCAATAAAAATCGTGCATAAAATTGGCGAAGGTTACCCAAAGGAATACTTTGGCTAACCTTTTTTTCTTTGCTATAATTCGAGTATGGACCAATCAGTAAAATTCACCCCCAACTTGATTTATCATTAAATGCAAGGAGCTGATTTTTTGATTAAAAAGTTATTATTATTTGTAAGCGGATTCCTTATTGTTTCATTTGGTCTACTTACCTCACATACAGCACCCGCCCAGGCCGTCACGATCCACTATTCTGCGGCAGCTAGCCTCAAAGACAGCCTAACTGAAATTGCTCAACAATATCAAACCAAGCAGCCTAAGGTTAAGATCGACCTTGACTTCGCCGGTTCTGGCCAAATTAAACAAAAAGTATTAAGCGGCGCACCGATCGATGGCGTACTGACCGCTAGTAAAACGGATATGCAGGCGTTGACGCAAGCTGACAAAGCTATTAATAGTAAGGTTTTGTTGAAAAACGATCTAGTCGTGATTCAAAATAAGCAGGCGCGTGCTTTAAAAGGAACGTTAAAGCAGCAATTACAAGCAGCCAATAAAATCGCGCTGGGTGAACCTAAATTAGTGCCGGCTGGCCGCTATGCGACGGAAAGTTTAGCCAGTCTGAAACTACAATTGACCGATAAATTTGTCTACGCCAATGATGTTCGTCAGGTGCTGGCCTTTGTTGCCAGTGGCAATGCTGAAATTGGCTTCGTTTACCGCACTGATGCTAGAATTAGTGACCAAGTCCGTATCAGCGCTAAAGTACCCGCAAAAACGCACAGCCCAATTCGCTACTATGTTGGTGTCAGTGCGACCGACGCCGCTAAAAAACGCGCCACCAAAAAATTCAATCGTTATTTAGCAAGTCGATCTGCCCAGAAAGTTTTTAAACAAGCTGGCTTTAAAATGGCTAATTAATTATAAAGTAGGTGCCTCGATGCCGATCATTCATTCACTACTTATCGCCTTTAGTGCCACCCTAACTACCTTCTTGATTGCTTTACCCGTGGCCTATTATTTATTACGCCGGCGAACCCATTTTGGCTGGTTACTAGAAAGTCTGTTACTGCTGCCACTGGTGCTGCCGCCAACCGTAGTCGGTTTATTTTTATTGCAATTATTCGGTAAATTCGGCTTAGGTGGCCGTTTTTTAGCATTATTTCATAACTATAGTCTAATTTTCACCTTAAGCGGCGCGACGCTAGCTACGATCATCGTGGTCCTGCCGATCATGTATCAAGCCTTAAAAGCCGCCTTGCAAAGTGTTGACCCTAATTTGATCGAAGCGGCAACCGTTATGGGTGCCACACCACTTGAAACGCTGCGTTTGGTTGTCGTACCCAATGCCTACCAAGGTTTGATCATCAGCCTATTGTTAACCTTTTGCCGCGGACTAGGTGAATTTGGCGCTTCATTGATGGTTGCCGGCTATATTGAAGGCAAAACCGATACCATCGCCACCAGTATTTATTTTTCAATTCAAGGCGGCGACACGCAGACGGCTTTGTTTTTAAGTGGGGTCAACATTTTGATCGGCGTACTGGCTTTATTGCTGATCCACCTACTTAACCAGCAAATTGAAAGGAGAAAGCAACCGCTATGACGCTCAACATCGATATTCACAAACAAATGAATGAGCGTCAATTAAATTTTCAAGCGACGCTTACTAACCAGATCTATGGCTTAATGGGTCCTTCTGGTGTTGGTAAAACTACGCTGCTGCGGATCATCGCGGGCTTAACTACGGCTGAAGCTGGCCGAATTAGTTGTAACCAGCAAGTTTGGTTTGACGCTCAACAACAGATCAATTTACCGCCAGCGGCGCGCCAATTAGGCTTTATGTTCCAAAATTTGGCGCTATTTCCGCATTTAAGCGCGCAAGCCAACATCGAATTTTATCAGCGCTTGAAAGCACACCCACAAAAAGTTACCACTAACTTTGAACAACAATTGATCACGGAGCTAGAATTGCAGCCTTATTTAACCCGGCCAGTGACCCAACTTTCTGGCGGTCAACGGCAGCGCGTCGCCTTATGCCGGGCGCTAATTTTACAGCCGCAACTACTGCTGCTGGACGAACCATTCACTGGGCTCGACGATCAATTGCGCTGGCGTGCCATTGAGCTAACAAAAAAAGTGCTGACAAAAACGCCTAGCACCCAGGTCATCGTCGTTTCCCATCGACGCGATGAGATCACTGCCTTTACGCAGAACATTTTGCAATTATCAATTTAATCACTGTACCAAAAGGACCACGATATAAGTAATATAGGCTCTTTCTGAAGTTCGGCTGTAATGCTAGATTGAGTTCGGTTCCATTCCGGCGCTGGTGTATGGAACGCCTCCATTCCACCTTGGCAGCGTTAGATCACTATTTAATTAGTTAGTTTAATCTCCTTAGCTAGTTCAATTAGGATTAACCGGCAGTGATTAGTGATTCGAAGTTTTAAAGTAAGTTATATGCGCATAAAAATGCCGGCAAAACAGTTGAAAGGCTGTTTTGCCGGCATTTTACGTTCTAACTGCAACTAACTTTACTGCTTAAACAATCAATTGTTGAATGTTCAACCATTGCCAGCTGGAATGGAGGCGCCAGTGGACCAGATGTGTCGATAGTTCTTGATGGCGGGTTATGCCATTTAGAACTATGCGTGGCTGGCGAGATCCATTTTTCCATCTGCTTTTGGGTTTATTTAGGAAAAATTAGCTCGCCAACGCGCCACTGTCGCCCGTTTTTAACAACTAAGTTCGACAAGTATCAGAACTGGCGCTTAACCGCTAAGCAGAACCTACTTCCCGTTGTCGATTGAACTATGGCAAAAACCGCCAAGTTCAAGTCGCACTCGTTCCGTCCACTGGCGCTGGAATGTAAGCTAACCAGCTCTGCTTACAGCCAAACTTCATAAAGAAACGTAATAGCTGAGCACCTTATGAAACACTCTTTTTCTATATTTCTTGCCAAATATCGGTCAATACATTGGTTTGATCACGATCTGGACCAACAGAGAAGGTCGCGATATCGACGCCAACTAAAGCAGCCACCCGTTCAACATAGTGGCGCGCATTCTCCGGTAACTCTGCCAACGTTTTAACGCCAGTGATATCTTCTTGCCAGCCAGGCATTTCTTCATAGATTGGTTTGCATTTGGCTAATTCATCCAAGCTGGCTGGATAATGGTAGATCGTCTCGCCATCGCGTTCATAAGCGGTACAAATTTTAACCGTTTTAAGGCCAGTTAACACGTCAATTGAGTTCAGGCACAAATCAGTTAGGCCAGAAACCCGCTTGGCGTGGCGCATAACAACGGAGTCAAACCAGCCGATTCGCCGTGGCCGTTTAGTCACTGTGCCGTATTCGTGGCCGGCTTCACGTAAGAAATCGCCGGTCTCATCCAATAATTCAGTTGGAAATGGACCATCGCCAACCCGTGAGGTATAGGCTTTACAAACGCCAACGACTCGGTTGATCTGAGTTGGACCAACGCCATTGCCAACGGTAACGCCACCAGCAACTGGATTAGATGACGTAACAAATGGATAGGTACCTTGGTCAATATCCAGCATCACACCCTGTGCGCCTTCAAATAAGACTTTTTTGCCTTCATCCAAGGCGTCATTTAATAAGACTGATGTATCCGTAACAAACTGTTTTAAACGTTGACCATAAGCATAAAATGGTTCGAAAATATCGTCAAAGTTCAACGCTTGGCCACCATAAATTTTAGTGAATAACTGATTCTTAAAATCAAGGTTTTCACGTAATTTTGCTGCAAAAACATCCTTATCGAGTAGATCGACCATCCGAATCCCAGTACGGGCTGCTTTATCCATATAAGCTGGGCCGATACCGCGATTGGTGGTGCCGATTTTCTGATCGCCTTTACTTGCTTCTTGCAAGCGGTCAAGTTCGATATGGTAGGGTAAGATAACGTGGGCGCGGTCGGAGATTCGTAGATTATCCGCCGTTACCCCATTTTCAGCTAAGTAGTCCAATTCTGCTACCAACGACTCTGGATTGACCACCACACCGTTACCGATGATCGAGAGTTTGTTGGGATACAGAATACCGGATGGAATTAAACGAAGTTTTAAGACCTTGCCTAGCGCATGGATCGTATGTCCTGCGTTGTCGCCGCCTTGTGACCGAGCAATAATGTCGGCACTTTCGCCCAAGAAATCGGTGATTTTTCCTTTTCCTTCATCGCCCCATTGGGATCCTACTACAACAACTGATGCCATATAATAACACCTCATTGAATTAGTGTATGTCTTGCTGCACTGCAACAACACACCAAGGCTTATTCTATCAAGAAAAAGAGTTCACTTCAAGTTAAATCCGAATGAAATTTTTTAAAAATATAAATTATCGACTAAAACACGAACATTAATTAAATCTTTCCCGGCTGTTGTAAAAGTTAGCAAAGTTACGTAAAATGGTATCAGTTTCATTTTTTAAAGTAGGAGGCGCCGTACTTGTCTAGATTTTTGAAATCAATTCCACTGCCAATTTGTGGCTTAATTTTAGCAATCGTATCGCTGGGTAATCTATTTAAGGATTATCAGCACTTATTGATCGGTGATTTTTTAGGTATGATTGGTATCGCTTTAATTCTCGTTATCGTGTTAAAAATTATTAGTGCACCGCAAGATACTTTAACTGATCTGCATGATCCAATCATTGCCTCCGTTGCACCTAATTTTTCGATGGCATTGTTGGTCGCCGCCACTTTTTTCACGGCTTATCCCGTACTAGCTAATAGTATTTGGTACCTTGGCGTTATCTTGCAATACGGGTTATTAGTTTATTTTACGTGGCGCTTTGTTGGTACACACCAGTTACAATTCACGCAAATCTATCCTAGTTGGTTTATTGTCTACGTCGGTATCGGTGTTATTCCTTTGACGGCTGCTAATTTCAATCCGTTGCTGGGTCAGATTACCTTCTGGCTAGCCTTAAGTGCTTACCTAGTCTTACTGCCGTTTGTCATATGGCGCGTCCTGTTTGTTCGGAAAATGCCGGAAGCAACATTACCTTTGATCACCGTTATGGCCGCACCTGGCTCCTTGTGCTTAGCCGGCTACTTGCGTGACTTTGCCCATCCCCAGATTTTCTTGCTGTGGGGCTTAGTTATTTTGGCACAACTAGCCTACTTATTCGTGCTCTTTTTAATGCCACGACTAGCACAAGTGCCCTTTTGTCCCAGCTATGCAGCTTTCACCTTTCCGTTAGTGATCAGCGCCTTGGCCATGACCTACTTAGTCGACTACCTGCAAAAAGGTGGTCAGCACCTTGTCTGGCTCCAATTGGCAGCTCGTGGCGAAAGTTTGATCGCATTAGTAGTGGTCGGCTGCATTTCACTGCGTTATCTTAAATATTTACGTCGCCAAAACTCATTGGCCACACCAGAAACAACTAAGTGACCAATTTAATCATTGAACAACTACTCGGTAAAAAATAAACAAGGGAATTACGACGTATTAAACCTGTCGTAATTCCCTTGTTTTAATATTTGCTATAGTTTAATTGACCTTTTCAAACACTGTTTTGCTTTTAACTTGGCCTTGACCCGCTTGTGCAATTTGGTAAGTAAAACTACGCGCAGTGAACTTATTACTTGTCGCAAGGATCTTATTGTATTGCCACTGCGATACTTTATTATCCTTGATCTGCGCTAGCGTTAATGTCCCCGCTTCAGCCTTATAGTTCCAAGTAACTTCCTTTGATTGTAGCTTATATTCTTTGTCAAAGGAACTTTGACTTTTAGCAGCAGCAAGTGCGGTGTTTTTATTTTGATTGACCACGATTTTATTATCATTCTCAGCAAACGTGACGTAGAGTGACTTATCTTTAGAAACACTCTGATAACGATAAGTATTCCCTGGGAGCCGCTTCGCCACTGAATGACTCATATTCCAATAAAACCCACCACCGACCGCCAAAATAATGACGATCAACACACTAAAAATGACCCATTTTCTCTTTTTCATCGACCCAATAGTTCCTTTCAATTAATTAGCAGCTATCTTAAAAGATGGCTGGTTAAATCTATTTAGACTAAAAGTCCTCGACGTCTGTATTGACATCCTCATCAGAATCAGTCGTCACCGTATTGTTACTGTCTTCGTCGGACTCTGAGTTAGTGTCATCACTTGAACTATCTGTATCGGTTTCCGGATCTGAGCTATCATCAGCGTCATCTGCAGTTAATGTGACGTTAAAATCAAAACCATCATCAGTCGCAGTCACAGTTAATTCGATCGTATCTGCGTCACGAATATCGCTTAACTGTTTATCCGTTTTTAATTGCCGATAGATCTGCTTAGCTAATTTATTAGCATTCTTAGTCGTTAACTTTTGATTACTAGTCGTGATCGTCTGATCTTCATCATAAAGTGTTTGTGTATCTGACGCTTCACTGTCAGTGTCGGTATCAGTAGATTCAGATTCGGTATCTGTGCTACTATCAGCATCTACAGATTCACTATCACTAGATTCATCAGACTCAGTATCATCAGTTTGCGCAGTAAAATCAACGGTGAGATCTGCGTCATCATCAAGTCCTATTTTATCAGCTAATTTATCACTAATTGCTTCAGCAAATTCATCTTCATCTAAAGTTGTTGTACCAGTTGTGCGGGCAGCTTTGGTGCTCTTTTTAGAAGTAATGCTTGTTGAATCGGCCGCATCACTAGAAGACTCAGAAGTCGTTGCTTCGCTGGCAGAAGAAGACTCGCTAGAAGTGGTTGTATCACTAGAACTAGTGGTAGCATCAGTAGCGTCTGCAGGGTTTGACGTGGCGGTATCATCAGCTGGTGAAACGTACTCGTTATTTTCTTGAGTCGAATTATCATTGATGATGACTGGAGAAACATCAATATGAACCGAGTTATCGCTATTATCAGTAAAATTATTGATGGTTACCTTGGTGTTCGCAACTCGTGTCCCATCACCCTGATAATACCAGTCGCTAGGAACATAGCCACCACGATTCAAAACTAAGCTATCGCCAGCATAGATCAAATCAATGTTTTTAATGTTATTATCATACGCTAATTTACGCACTGAAATTCCCGTTGCTTCAGAAATACCAGATAACGTATCACCCCATTGAATAATGTACTTATTCTGATTTAAATTATTGACGTCGATATGTTGAGCGTCAATATTACTACTAATTTGTTCACTATCATTAGCCACCCAATTGGTAATATCAGCCCGTTCCGCATTGGTTTGATTAGCATAGAAACTATCCGCCAATACAGTTGTCGTTTGAGCTAACAATGGCGCAAATAATAGCGTACTTGCAAGTGCCGCGCCAACGATCCGGTTTTTATTCATGTTTATTTACCCTCCAAATTAGTCTAAATGCCCGCAGTCTATCTCAAATATAACCGCTTTCTTTAAACAACTCAATAGTTTATTAGAAAATTTGTATAGAAAACAAACAAAAATATTATCATAAAAGCGAACTTTCGCCGCATTTCTGATAAAACAGAAAACTAGCAACTAAAAAAATCGACGAGAGCATCCGTCGATTTTTTTAACGCTGTTGGCGCCGCGGCTCAAAACCACCGCAAGAAATATGGCACTAAATCTTATTTTTCTTTCATAATGCCACCTTATTACGCTTCCGGTACGTAAGCAATTGAGGAAAATTTATTATATTGCTTCACGAATAATAATTTTACCGTACCACGCGCGCCACTCCGGTTTTTCTCGATGATGACTTCAACTTCACCAACCTCTTGATCAGCCTCACGCTGACCGCCAGCGGCACTATTTTGGGCGAAATTACTGTTGTTATCATCGTCGTCACCGCTATCTTCATCGCGATAATAGTCTTCACGATATAAGAAGGCAACGATATCAGCATCCTGTTCGATCGAACCTGATTCACGAATATCAGATAACACTGGCCGCTTGTCCTGACGCTGTTCCACCCCACGAGAAAGCTGGGATAAAGCAATAACTGGCACACGTAGTTCCTTAGCTAATTTTTTCAATTGCCGCGAAATTCCAGAAACTTCTTGTTGGCGGCTTTCTTTGTTGCTACCTTCGATCAGCTGCAAATAATCGACCACCACTAAGCCAAGATTCCCTTTTTCCTTCGCTAAACGGCGACATTTAGCCCGGATCTCGGACATTTTATTCCCCGGCGTATCATCAATATAGATCGATGCCTTGGACAAGCTACCCATGGCGATGATCAAGTTTTGCCATTCTTCTTCCGACAACTGGCCGGTACGCAAATGGCCCGCATCGATACTACCTTCCGCGCATAGCATCCGGTTGACCAATGATTCTGCGCTCATTTCCAAACTAAAAATCGCCACAGTTTTATCGGTTTTCGTGCCAACGTTTTGGGCAATATTTAGTGCAAAGGCGGTTTTACCAACGGCTGGCCGCGCCGCTAAAATAATTAATTCATCTTCCTGCAGGCCGGCAGTCATTTTATCTAAATCACGATAGCCGGTCGGTAAGCCGGTAATATCATCACTATTTTGATATAACTGATCGATTTGCTCGATCGTACTGTTTAATACATCCGAAATCGACTTAAAACCAGTGGAATTACGCTGCTCCGAAACGTTCATGATGTCTTGTTCGGCTTCGTCAAGAATTGCCGTCACGTCATCTTCGGTATAACTCTTAGTCACAATATTAGTCGCTGCTTGAATCAAACGGCGCAGAATCGACTTCTCTTGAACGATTTTAGCGTAATGGGCAACATTAGCTGCCGTAGGTACCGCTACCGCTAAATCAGCTAAATAAGGCAAGCCACCGATATCTTCCAGCTGATTCTGACCTTCTAAGCGATTTTGTAACGTCACCACATCAATGGCTTCAGAAATATCATTTAAGTCAACCATCGCTTGGAAGATAAGCTGATGTGCCCGCCGATAAAAATCAGCTGGTGTAACAAATTCCATCGCTTCAACCAACGCATCAGGATTTAAAAAAACCGCGCCGAGAACCGCTTGTTCGGCCTCGATATTCTGTGGCGGTGTTTGATCGATTAATTCATTCACGCAAAAAACCCTCTCTTAAAAGCTAAACGTCAAAATACTGCCATCATTATACGTTGTTCTAGTCAAGCTAGCAATCAACCTGTACTGAATTATTTTCAAATTAAAAAAGGAACCGCAGGACGTTTTTCCGCTTCGCTAATGACCGCAGTCGAACGCCTATTGTTCCGATATTTAATCTAAATATATCTTATTTTTCCGTAATGTGTACGCGAATTTTAGCGGTAACATCACCATATAATTTCACTGGTACATTGCGATAGCCTAAAGCACGGATCGGTTCAGCTAATTCAATTTTGCGCTTATCGACTTCAATTTGATATTGTTGCTTTAAGGCTTGGGCGATCTGTTTGCTTGGGATCGAGCCAAACAAACGACTATCGGCACCTGCTTTAGATTCGATCACAACCACAGTTTCATCTGCTTCAATGACTTTTTTCAATGCCTCAGCTTCAGCTAATTCCTCTTCCGCCCGGCGTTCTTCCGCGCGCTGCTGTCCTTTAAGTTGGCTCATTGCTTGATTAGTAGCCGCCTTAGCTTTACCGTTTTTGATCAAAAAGTTTTGTGCATAACCAGATGGTACTTCTTTGGTTTCCCCACGCTTGCCTTTACCACGAACATCTTCTAAGAAAATAACTTTCATTATATAATTCCTCCTCATATCGGCTGTCTATTTTTGCGAACTACCTGTATAAATTATTCTGCTGTTTTCTGCTCAGTTTGGGCCAATACTTGCTCCAGCTCATCCCGCGCAGCAGCGACGGTGGTATTTTCCAGCTGAGTTGCGGCATTGGATAAATGACCGCCACCACCGAGTTGTTCCATGATCACTTGAACATTGACCTCACCAAGGCTACGCGCGGAAATTCCGATCGCACCACCTGGCCTCCGGGTAACAACAAAGGAAGCATCGATCCCCGACAATGATAGCAACGTGTCGGCTGCTTGGGCTGCGATCACTGGGTCATAAGTTTCGGTTTCCTCACCTAAACACAGCGCCATATTCGGCCGAATGAATTCAATCGATTCAATTAAATGATTCTTTTGAATATAATTATCAACGTTTTCTTTCAATAATCGTTGCACCATTACAGCATCTGCGCCTACAGAGCGTAAATAACTTGCTGCGTCAAAGGTCCGTGTCCCAGTACGTAACGAAAACGATTTTGTATCAACAGTGATGCCTGCCAACATGGCAGTCGCTTCCAACTTATTGATGGCTTCGGTTTCCTTAGGCTGATATTCAAACATTTCTGTGATCAACTCACAAGTAGACGACGCATAAGGTTCGATGTAAACCAGCATTGGATTTTCCGGAAATTCTTCGCCACGACGATGATGATCGATAATGATCGTCCGGTTAGCCAAACGGTGATAAAGTACTGGGCTTGTTGAAATCGATGGCTTTGAATGATCCACCATCACTAACAAACTCTGATCAGTCGCCAACTCTGGTGCTTGATCGGGCGTCAAAATATCAGGGCCAATTTCTGGATCCGCCTTAAGTTGCGTCAGTAAGCGTTGAATATCCGTATGCACATGCTCTTGATTGACTACGATCGAGCATTTCTTACCATTCATTACCGCGATTCGACGAATACCTAGACAGGCACCTAGTGAGTCCATATCCGGCTGTGCGTGCCCCATAACAAAGACCTGATCCGTTTGGTTCATGACTTCTTGTAAGGCCTGGCTGATCATACGTGCCCGCACACGGGTCCGTTTTTCCATTGGGTTAGTTTTACCACCATAAAAACGAGCTTGATCGTTTTCTGATTTGACGACTACCTGATCACCACCACGACCTAAAGCTAAATCAAGATTGCTTTGTGAAACCGTGGCTAACTTAGCTAAATCAGTATCATCGTACGCGATTCCCATCGACAAGGTCAACGGATAATTTTGCTTCGAGGTCCGCTCACGGATCCGATCCAAAATTTTAAAATTATCCGCTTCAATTTTTTTCAGTGTCTTAGCATAGATCATTATAAAGAAATGATCATCATCGACTCGTTTCAGAAACATCCCATAATGACGCGCCCAATTGCTTAATTCATTGGTCACGTAATTATTCAAATTCGAGATATTTTTATCAGTCATCGTCTGCGTGATTTCGTCATAGTTATCGAGGAAAATTTGCCCGATCGCTAGCTGCTCTTCATTATAGCGCTCTTCGATTTTAGCATAGCGGGTAATGTCTAACAAATAAACGACCCGAATACCTTCCTGGATAATGATCTCAAACTGATTATCGCCCCAACGAACTGTTTTCGGTTCGCTTGTTGCTTCGTTTTCCGTGATCAGCTTAGCTAATTCAGGGTCGATCGTCGCAATTGACTCACCCAAAACTTCTTTTTTGCCTAAATATTCTTGTAGGTAGGGATTCGTCCATTCAATTTCATTAGCCTCACTGTAAAGTAAGATCCCAATCGGCATTTTGATCAGCGCTTCTTGCTCACCACGTTTGATTCGATAAGAAAGATCAGAAATGTACGCGTTGGTATTTTTCGTGACGGTCTCTAAAGCATAGAATACGGTACCGACCAAGGCTGTAAACAACACTAGTAAAAATATCCCCAAAACAAAATTAATAAAGAAAGCCAGGATAACACCAAGTGCTGCGAATCCAACCAGTCCCACCGTCGTTAAACGCAACCGATCATTTTGCAAAAAAGCCGGCAAATGGTCCCTTGAAAATAATTTTTTCATAATAACTCCTCTTGACCAAATCCTAAAATGATAACCCTATTTTATCACAATCGCTTTCTTGAATATACAGCGGCAATTCCAGCGCAGTCTTAAAGGCTGCGCTAGCGTCTTTTAACTGCTGGTTGAAATCCACTGTGATAAAAATAAAGGAGCTGTGTTTACGCACACCTCCTTTAAATCTTAATTTTCTTGATCGATCGCCATTTGCGCCACTTGATTAAGGTAGTTCACTGGCTGATCATAAAATGGATTAAATAACATATCTGTGAATGCTAAATCTTCAATTGTATTCTGATTTTGAATACTGATCGAAATCGCATTAGCCGATTGGGTCAAATCATATTCGCCAAAAAATTGTGCGCCTAATATTCGATGATCCACCCGGTCATAAACTAGTTCGATCACTACTTCGCTGGTCTGCGGCATAAAAGTTGGCCGGTACGGGCCACAATAAGTCACGCTTGTTGCATCGATTCCAGCGGCTAACGCTTTTTTTAATGTGATTCCGGTGGTCGCCAACGTTTGCGCAAATAAACGTAAAGCTGTGGTCGCCTGAGTGCCGGGATAACGCTGAACGTGACCATATAAATTGCGGGCAATGATTCGGCCTTGCTGCACCGCATTCGTTGCTAAGGGAATAAAAATTGGCCGCTTAGTGGGATTAAATTTAGCGGCACAAGCGTCGCCAGCCGCAAAAATAGTCGGTTCTGAAGTTTCCAACCAATCATTAGTAATGACTGCGCCATGCCGATCTAAATCAACTTGGCCTTGCAGTAGATCTGTATTTGGCATAAAGCCAGTGCAAACAACGACCAAGTCAGAAGTGAAGTCGCCCTGCGGTGTTTTAATTTGTACCGGTGCGTTAGGCTCACTTGTATTAAAGGCGGTGACAGGGGTATTTAAATGTACCGTTACACCATGCTGCTGCAATGAAGCAACGATGCGTGCGGACATTTCTGGATCAACATAATTACTTAACACCTGACTATCGCCTTGTAATAAGGTAACTTGATGATCAGTATTGGCATAAGCTTCTGCCAACTCGATTCCAGAATAACCGGCACCGACAATTGTTACTTGATGACTAGTTGACGCACTTTGCTTGATTGCTTGTGCTTGATGATAGTTTTTACATACTAGGACCTTGCTACTATCGACGCCTTGCAACAGTGGTACTGACGCCGCTGAACCCGTGGTCATAACTAAACGATCATAAGTATCTGTAAAAATGGCTTTGGATTCAAGGTTCTGTACCGTTATTTGCTGCTTTTTGGCATCAATTTTTAAAACATCATGTTTGATTTTTACATTGACACCCAAGGACGCTAAATGTTCAGGTGTTTCATAAAACATATCCTCTAAGTGTTTGACTGTATCTTGTAAATATAAGGCGATCCCGCAAGATAGAAACGAAACATTATCATTACGCTCATAGACGGTGACTTCTGCTTCCGGATGCTGTTTCATAATCTCCGTAACAGCAGTAACACCAGCATGCGTACAACCAACTACAATTACTTTCAAACCACCACGTCCTCCTTCAGCATTTGGGGCTGTATTTTCTCATTTAGCAAGCGACTGGATGGGGCTTGCCATAATAATAGCCCTGCCGTAGATCAATATTCATATGATCAACTAATTCATCGTCATCAGCGTTTTCGATACCTTCTAAAATAAAACGCAATTTATAACGATCAGCAAAATTACGCCAAAAAATAACTTGTGCTTGCATCAGCGGATCATGGATCGTGCTGTCAAAGTTCTGCAACGCGAACTTGATCTCATGGGCGTAAGGGATCAATTGTGTAATTTGTGCTAAAAGATTGCGACCACTACCGACGTCATCCAAAGAAATTTCCATACCATGATCAGAAAATTGACGCAAAACCGGAATTAATTGCTTATTCGTAATATCGGCAGCAGTGACTTCTTCAGTAACTTCAATTTTCAAACGAACTGGCCGCAGTTGATCTTGTGCCGCTAATAAGGCAGATACGACCTTTGGATTGATCATCTGTGTACGATTTAAGTTAACGGCCACTGAACCAATTTTTAATTCTAATTGGCTAGTCGTCTCTAACAATAACGTTGCAATGATCGTCGGTGAGATCGCGGCAAAAGAAGCTGGTGCACGCCAACCAACAGCGGTTTTTTCTTTTAACAAAAGTTCATAGCTGATCAAAGTTTGGTTGTGTTTATTCAGTATTGGTTGAACAAAATATTTATACATAGTTAGCCCACTTCCTCTAGAAATAAAAAAGACCCGCTACTTGTCTTTCTCAAGTGCGGGTCGTATCTCTATTTATTAGTTAAATAGAGTTGAGCAATCATTAACATTAAATTTTAAAATAAATTAAGTCTGCTTGACTTCATAAGTAATTATAGCACAAACCAAGTTAAACGAGCAATTAAATTGTACCCCAGATAAATGTAACCTGTTACACAGCAATTTGATTGCCGCCGGCTCGTTTTGCAGTATAAGTTAGATCATCGACTCGGCGAAAGAACGCGCGCGAGGTTTCATCCGTTTGCTTAACCTGGCTTAAACCTGCCGAGAAAGTCAGCTTAATTTGCCTATTTTCATATATAAATTGATGTTGTCGTAGCTGCTTCAATAACTGTTCAGCTAATTGTTGCGCGTATTCAGAGGTAACATCGTTGAATATCAAAGCCATTTCCTCGCCACCGATTCGATAAGGCACAATATTAGTTCCTGCCATTGCGGATAACATCCCACTAAATTCTTTTAAAACAGCATTACCAGCCAAATGTCCGTACGTATCATTCACGTGCTTAAACCCATCTAAGTCCATGATCATTAGATTCAGCACTTTTTTAGTATTGCCTGTTTTCTGAAAAGCACGTTCAAAATTCAAACTAAATGAATGATAATTATAAAGCTGCGTCAATTCATCAATATAGGCGCCTAATGTTTGTTCAGAGATCAATAACTGATTTTGCTCCAGAAACCGAATCAACAGCACCGGAATTCCGCAAAGAAATACCATCCCGATCAAATGAAGTAGTAGCTTCGTAACTGACAAACTACTAGCAACAACTATGTTCTTATACACAAAGATGGCGGCCCAAAATAAGGTAGTCGTTACCCCAAACCAGAGTAACTGCCAGTTGAAGGTCAGGCGCTTACTCTGATTGATCAGCACGATCAAGGTAAATAAAATAACGTATAACAACGAATAAACAACGATATAACTTTGAAAACCCCACAATAAAAAATAGGCAGTTAAAGCTACGGCTACAACGATCGTCGCAATTTGCGTTCCTAAAAAAATAAGTAATAAAAGAATGGCCATAATTCTTAAATTAACTAGCGCAAGCGTATTAAAAAAATACAGATGTTCAATAACCGATAAACTGATCCCAACCACCGAGAAATAAATAATGGCGCTTAACTTAAGTTGCCAGTTCATATTTCCGATCCAAACCACTTCGTTAGAATATTTGGTCGTCGAATAATCCGCAATCAATTGGAAGCCAAATACGACACCTAAAGTGACCAATATTTCAATTACAAAGAGAATGATCTGACTAACAATTGGCATCATTTATCTCGTCCTTAATTTCATCCACCATATTTTAATTATCTGCAACAGCTCAATCTTAACAGATTTACGACCTGCACCCAATAGCTTTCAGCCGATCTGTTTCACGTGAAGCAATATTTTAGAGCAAACAAAACTCTCCGCGCGGCCACCGCGCGTAACCATCTATGAAAAGAACGCCTTTACCGTTATACTAGCGGTGAAGGCGTTCTTTTGTACATCGTCTTTTTATTGGTGCCTTGAGCCTGAAAATAAAACCGATGGTCTTCAATTCGTGAGAT
>NZ_RHOE01000152.1 GCF_003946385.1 Loigolactobacillus zhaoyuanensis | reverse complement strand
CTTGAATTTATACTTTAAGTGCAACAAAAGAGACTCATGATATGAATCCCTGTAAAATGGTGTTTGCGAAGACAACCATCGAAGGGAGCACATAATCATGAACCCATACAAACATCTTACCATGAGTGAACGCGAAACGATATTCCTGATGCATAATAATCAGGCTTCACTGACTTCAATTGCCCAAACAATTGGTCGAGCAACGTCGACAGTTAGCCGTGAGTTATCGCGAAATAGATCGGCATATTCACCTTCTGTTGCTCAAGAGCGCTACGAAGCTCAAAAATCTCATTGTGGACGCCGGTCGCTACTTTCTGATCACCAATTGCTTCAATTAATCCGGCATTTATTCTTGGATCTACAATGGTCACCAGAAGAAATTGCCGCACGCTTAAAATTAGAGACCTCATCATTTCAGATCAGCTACACCACGATTTATCGTGGCATCTACTCCGGTTTATTTGATCAGAAGCTTTCATCACGAGGTGCCAGAGGGGTGATCAGAAAGCTTAGACATCATGGTAAATCGCGCCATAAAAAAGGTTATGAGGAACGTCGCGGGAAGATTCCTATATCGCATACACTCCAAGAACGACCTGAGTCTGCCAATAAGCGGACTCAGATTGGCCACTGGGAGCTGGACACTGTAGC
Source organism: Loigolactobacillus zhaoyuanensis (assembly GCF_003946385.1). Lineage (GTDB taxonomy): Bacteria > Bacillota > Bacilli > Lactobacillales > Lactobacillaceae > Loigolactobacillus > Loigolactobacillus zhaoyuanensis. The sequence continues at coordinate 445 of NZ_RHOE01000152.1, read as the reverse complement.
TGGCAAAACTGGCAGATCTTGTGTGGTCACAATGGTTGACCGTTGTTCAAGATACTTAATAATGCACAAAGCAGCTAAGAAAAACTCAGCCAGTGTGACCACTACTATTCGAAGACTACTAAAAGATCTGCCACCAGAACACTTGGGTACGATTACGCCCGACCGTGGCAAGGAATTCGCTAAACATCATCAACTAACTGAAGAATTTGGTATTGAGTTTTACTTTCCAAATCCTCATGCCCCGTGGCAACGTGGGTCAAATGAAAATACAAATGGCTTAATCCGCGAGTACCTGCCTAAAAATCAGGATATGGATCCAATTTCGGATACCGTCATTTTAGAATTCGTTGATCGGCTGAATAAAAGGCCACGGAAATGTTTAAATTGGAAAACACCATATGAGATCTATCATAATCAAAAATTGCACTTAATTTGACAATTCAAG
>NZ_RHOE01000151.1 GCF_003946385.1 Loigolactobacillus zhaoyuanensis | reverse complement strand
CGCGCGTTTTATAATCAAGTTAGCCAAATACTTTTAGCTAATTGATAAAATAAAAAACACCAAGACAAATCTCTGTTATCATTGATGTTCCTACACAAACAATGAAAGAGGTTATTGTCTTGATGCAAGAACAGAATACCACAGTCAGAAAAAAAGGTCAGCACCTAACTTCGTTTGAACGAGGCAGAATTGCTACGCTGCACAGCCAAGGCTATTCCAATCGTGCAATTGCCAGAGCGCTTAATGTTTGTCATCAAACAATCAATAATGAATTGTGCCGCGGCGAGATCGACCAAGTAAAAAAAGTGAATGGTCAACGCCAATATTACGCTGTATACTCACCAGAAACAGCACAAGCTAAGTACGAAGCTAATCGAGCCCACTGTCATCGACCTTTGAAACTCGTCGGTGTCGCTGATTTTATCGACTATTTTACGACTCATTTGCGTCAAGATGGTTGGTCGCCTGATGCAGTAGTAGGACGGGCCAAACTTGAAGGCTTATATCAACCTGAGGAGATGGTCTCGACCAAGACGCTATACCACTATATTGATGCCCAGTTACTTGAAGTCCGCAATCTTGATCTACTCGAAAAAACGCGCCACCGTGCCAAACATCATCACTCGATCAAGCACAAGCGTCTGGCCGGACGGAGTATTGATGAACGGCCTAAAAGTATCGACCAGCGCCAAGAGTTCGGCCATTTCGAATTGGACACCGTGGTGGGCAAGCGCAACGGTCAAGAGAGTGTGATCTTAACGCTGATCGAGCGTCAATCCCGCTGCCAAATTCTACGTTTGATCGATGGTCGTGATGCCGATTCAGTCAACTATGAGCTGGCCAAGATCTGTCAAGAATACGGATCAATCATGAAGTCAGTTACTGCCGATAATGGCGCTGAGTTCTCGGAAGTTGGCGCTGTACTTACCGGTGTCGCTGACCTTTATTATGCCCATCCATATCGTTCCTCTGAGCGTGGGACTAACGAAGCGCATAATCGAATGATCCGCCGCGATGTACCCAAGGGTCTATCCATGGATATTTTGGGTCCTCATGATATCCAAGCAGTTGAGTCAAAGCTAAACAATTTACCGCGCCGGCAAACTGGCTATCAAACACCCAAAGAGCTTTTCTC
>NZ_RHOE01000150.1 GCF_003946385.1 Loigolactobacillus zhaoyuanensis | reverse complement strand
CCTTATTTTAGTGCGCTTTAAATTAGCTTTAAATTATAAAAACCACCCAATTAGCAATCATGAAATGACTAATCAGGTGGTTTTAAAATTAGCCGAGCGATTTCCTCAGGGACTAATAATTGTCAAGTCACTAACTTAATGACATTGCCAATTGAGGATAGACCTTTTTACTTTATTCAGCTTTGTCATCTACTTTAATCTCAGCACTAGTTGAGGTCACATTAGAAACGTTCGCACTAGTTGGTGCTTTATCAGCTTGGCTAGCGGAGTCCACCTCGTTTGTAACATGTTCTAAGGTGCCTGTCGTGTCCTGTGAGACGTTTACAGTTTGTACGTCTGTAATTACACCTAGCATACCTAAAATGGTCAGAACCGTGTTAATGGTAGATTGCAAATTTAATCCGAATTTTTGGACAAATTTGTCAGCATCACCTGATACGGTGTTTGCCAGTCGAGTATTTTAAGCGGTCGCTGGTTAATTTGGAGTAACGTCGTCGTTAAATCTTGAGCACTAATGTGCTCAAAACGAGTCCCTTTAGGATAAAAATAACGTAAATTCCGATTAAAGCGTTCATTACTACCCACATCGTGATCGCTTGTATTCGGCATCTGTTTGTGCTAATTCAGCCTGATAAGGTTGACATCGAGATAATTCATAAGAAATTGTTGACGGTGATCGGTTCAGCCGAACGCCCATTTGGATATTGGACAGCCCTAGTTCACAAAAGGTTTCGATTTTAATTCGTTCGGAATAGGTTATACTAGACAAAAGATCAGCTCCTAAAAGATGGGTTTGTGGTAAACACCATTTTAAAGGAAGCTGATCTTTTTTGTCCGAACAGCGTTCGGATTAATTTTACAATCTACCTAATTAGTTTTAATATTTTTAAGTTGATATTATAACTTAATGAATTATCTAATAAGAATTGGTTGATATATAGCTGATACGAATAAATGACGATGTTCGATAAAGAATATTGCTATTATATAGAAGTGAAAAAAGAACTCCCGAATTGTCAAATCAAGTGCAACACTTGCTAAACTTCACTTATAAGTGGTCTAGGTGGTGGTCATGCGAGTAGCTGCTCAGCCATGAATTCATTGGCTGATTTATAACCAAATAGTTTACGTGGCCGTTGGTTAAGTGCCGCGGTC
>NZ_RHOE01000015.1 GCF_003946385.1 Loigolactobacillus zhaoyuanensis | reverse complement strand
AACCTTGATGACGGTTATTCTGGATTACAATGACAAGTTTGATCAGCGGGTGCATAAGGGATTCAACATGGTTGAAGACACATTAGAATCTATGTTTTAAAAAAAGGACGAGAGGCTTTTCTATTTACACATAAAATTTGACACTCTCTTTTATCAAGCAAAATGGCTTACATAAATTGAATTATTTATTGCTATATTTGAATGATTTCGGTAGAGTATTAATAATATTAAATGGTTGTAAATTACAACCCAAAAGGAGCTTTATGATGACGAAAATTTTTGTTGTGAAATACGTAGACGAAACATTAAATATAAAATAATCCGCAGCGCTGTCGATGGCTGCGTTGCGGAACAAGGGAGTTCTACGCATGCAAAAGCATTGGCAAAAACAAGGTTATTTATTTTTATTTAGTCAAAATATTTCATTAATTTGGGACATTGGTTACTGGCTACGCGATTACGTGGTATATCAGTTTAACCACTAATTCAGGTCTATGGTTGGCGTTAGCAACGGTAAGTACGCTACTGCCACAAGTTTTAATTAGCTTATTTGGTGGTGCGTGGGCTGATCGGTATTCACGTAAATGGTTGATCATGGGTGCGGATGGCGCAATCGCGTTACTCACACTTGGTTTAGCGATTTTATGGAGTTCTGGTTTACGTTCGTTGTGGTGGTTGCTACTGTTTGCAGCACTACGTTCAATTGGGCAAGGAATTCAGCAACCAGCCGTCAGTTCGGCTTATCCACAATTAGTACCTGAAAATGAGCTAACGCGGATCAACGGTCTGAATCAGACCTTAATGTCACTATCAACACTACTATCGCCACTATTAGGTGGTTTGATCCTGGCGAATTTTAATTTATACTGGGCGCTGATGATCGATGTCATTACGGCAGTGATTGAATTACTCTGTATGACGAAAATCAAATTGCAACCAGTTAGTGTTATTGCAAATTCAGCACTAAAAAACGAACGTGTTTTAATCGCAGGACTAAAATATTTATTTAACAATTTAGCGTTAAGACGTTTATTTACGATCAATGGCTTAGCTTATTTATTGATGACGCCGGCGACAGTACTGAGTTTGTTGCTGATTCAGCGACAATTTGGTGCCAGTGTGACTAATTTGACCCTTCAAGAGATCATCTGGGCCGGCGGTTCGATCATAAGCGGTTTGATCGTGGCTAAACAAAAGCAGTTTAAAAATAATGCACATGTATTGGCGTTGTCAGTTGGCGGCTTTGCCATTGCGATGATGTTAATGGGATCGATGCCTAACTTAGCTCTGTACCTAGTGACTATGTTTCTTGCCGGATGGTGCACACCATTCATGATGACAACACAAGCAGTCATTATTCAAACAACTGCTGAACCAGATTTTATGGGGCGAACATTTGCGGCCAATCAGATGATCAGCAATTTAATGTTGTTGCTCGGCAGCTTAACGCTAGGACCACTCGCAGATAGTGTACCGCTGGTCTTGATTTTTACTGTCTGTGGGGTACTACTATTTAGCGTCGCAATATGGTATTTACGAGTATCAAAATAAAAATAAAATTAAGCTTGACTTTTTTCGCAAATCCCATATCATTATGATAAATAGATTAATATTTGCTGAGAAAAGATGAGTAATTTTTATACTGACTTCCAGAGAGTCGCGGATTCTGAAAAGCGATAGCGGTAGAAAATGAAGATGGTCTTGGAGTAACTATTGGCCGAGCTTTCTGTGAAAAGTAAGGTCAACACGTTTAATTCACGTTATCGAATCTGAGTACAGACAGGTACTCGACAAGGATGATGTTGTGAAGCATCGTTAAACATGGGTGGTAACACATTAGTATAAATAATGTCCCAAGCTGAAAAGGTAAACTTTTTGGCTTGGGATTTTTTTGTTTGGTAAGTTTATTCGCGAAAGGACTGATCTAATAATGGGTAAAAATATTGTTATTGTAGGCGGTGTGGCTGGTGGCGCATCAGCTGCAGCACGATGTCGTCGATTAGATGAAAGTGCTACGATCACGATTTATGAAAAAGGACCAGATGTATCATTCTCCAATTGTTCGTTGCCATATCATTTATCAAAAGTAGTCGCAGATGCTGATGATATTGTTCTGATGCAGCCGAGTGAATTTAAATTGCAGTACAACATTGATGCCATCGTCAATCACGAAGTTATTGCCATTAATGCCGAAGCAAAAACGGTAAATGTGCGCAATGTGCTAGATGGGACTATACAAACTGTTGCTTATGATGAGCTAGTTTTATCACCGGGTGCTGTGCCGGTGCGGCCACAATCGATCAAAGGCATTAACGATGAAAATGTTTTTACCATTCGCAATGTTGTCGATATCAAGACACTGGAGACATTCTTGATAGAACATAAAACTAAAACTGTAACGGTAGTTGGCGGTGGCTTTATTGGTGTAGAGACTGCAGAAAATTTAGTTAAGGGTGGCTACAACGTTAATTTAGTTGAAGGCTGTGACCATGTTTTAGGTGCTATTGATTATGATATGGCACAAATCGTGCAAAAAACACTGTTGGATAATAAAGTTAATTTAATTACAAACGACTCTGTCACTGAAATTACTAAAACAGCAGTTACTTTAAAGTCAGGTCGTAAGTTGAACAGCGAAGTCGTGATCGCAGCAATTGGTGTAGCGCCAGAAACGCACTTAGCTGAGAAAACAGGTATTGCAATTGGCGCTACTGGTGCCATAAGCGTTGATCAAAATTTCCAGACTAACTTACCGCATATTCATGCTGTTGGGGATGCCATTGAAGTTACTAATCGCCAAACCGGCCAGAAACAGCGGCTTGATCTAGCATTTTCAGCACAAATTCAAGCGCGGCAGGCGACAGATCATATCTATGGCCGCCAAACACGAAATCGTGGTGTGATCGGCTCACAATGTATCCCAATATTTGAAATAAACGTGGCTTCGACTGGTCTGACTGAATCTGATTGCCAACAAAATAAGTTGGATCATCGTGTTGCTATGGTTATTCCCAAAGACAAGGTGCCGTTGATGCCACATGCGAAGCCACTGTATTTCAAATTAATTTTCGGCTATCCGTCTGGAAAAATTCTAGGTGCACAAGCTATCGGTGAAAGCTCGGTCGATAAACAAATCGACATTATTGCCGCCATGATCACCCAGAATGGTTACGTGGAAGATTTAGAAACGTTGGAATTGTGTTATCAGCCAATGTTTAGTACTGCGAAAAATGCAGTTAATATGGCCGGTTTAGTGGCAACCAACATTTTAAATGGTGAGTATAAACAAGTGCCGTTAAGTGCAGTTCGCGGTTTAGTGGAAAAGGACGCTGTGATCATTGATGTCCGTGAAAAAGTTGAGTATAACGAAGGTCATATTATTAATGCTATCAATATTCCAATGAGCGAGTTTCGGCAACGCTTAGATGAAATTCCAACGGAGCAGCCAGTCTACGTTCACTGTTTAAGTAGTCAACGTAGTTATAACGTCGTTCGTGCCCTAGGCAATCTTGGTTATACGAACATCTACAATATCACAGGGTCATTTTTAGGCATTAGTGAGTATGAATATTATCAAGATACTGTTTCCGGACGGCAACCAATTGTAACTGATTATCGTTTTGATCTACGTTAATGTGGTAAAAGCTTACTAGGAGAATTCATGTGAAAAAAACAGGGAAGCTTAAATACCTATCAATTAGCTTACTAACCATTACTGTACTGATAATGATTTGGACGCTGGTCACTGGACTGGATCTGCTTCCTGAAGTGTTACTGCCCTCGTTAGGAAAAATCGGTAATACTTTTGTTAAGTTATGGCACTTTGGTTATGGTGGCGTAGCGCTATACACGCATTATTTGATCACAATGCAGCGTCTGTTGATTGCGGTTCTCTGTGCGATCGTACTTGGCATTCCGCTAGGATTAATGAGTGGCTATGTGCCACTCATTAAAGCGATAGTGGATCCGTTGATTCAATTTATCCGACCGATTCCGCCGCTTGCGTACTATACATTATTGATTTTATGGCTGGGGATCGGTGAAACTTCTAAGATCACCTTACTTTTTTTAGCGGCGTTACCACCGATCTATATTGCGTGCTTTGATTCAGTTACACGAATTGATCTTGAATATTTACAAAGTGCCTCATCATTAGGGGCCAGTCGCTGGCAGATTTTTTGTAATATTGTGTTTCCGGCAGCTGTACCAGATATTTTCACAGGTCTACGTTCAGCAGTGGGGGTGGCTTACACTACAATTGTTTCAGCAGAAATGATTGCCGCTAGTTCGGGGATCGGATGGATGATCATTGATTCGTCACATTATTTAAAAAGCGATGTGATGTTTATCGGCATTATTTTATTGGGCGTTACCGGCGTTTTGATCGATCAGTTGTTGAAGCGACTGGAGCTACATTTTGTACATTGGGAAGGTAAAAAATAATGGTAAAAAAGTTGCTGACGCTAATGACGCTACTATTTTGTGCGCTAACCTTGACGAGTTGTTCAGCAGCGGCACACCAGCAGCCAAAAAAAGTGGTACGAATCGGTATTTTGCAAGTACCAAACGATGTGGCGGCAGCACGGCAAAGGCAGACTTTGCGGCAGGCCTGCGCTAAATTAGGCTATTTAGTTAAGTATATTTCGTTTGATTCTGGGGTCGACGCAAATAAGGCGCTACTGTCAGGTAGCGTTGATTTGGCAACTATGGGTGATACGAATGCAGTGGTCGCACTAGCTGCAAAAATACCCGCCAAATTAGTTTGGATCAACGATATAATTGGCAGCAATGAAGCACTAGTGGTAAAAAAAGGGCAGCATATCCAGCGGCCCCAAGATCTGGCGGGTAAAAAAATTGCTACACCGTTTGCTTCAACTTCCCATTATAGTTTAATGATGTATTTAGAGCAGCACCATTTAACGGGTAAAGTGCAACTTGTCGATATGCAAACACCAGAAATTGTAGCTGCCTGGCAGCGTGGCGACATTGACGGTGCGTATACTTGGCAGCCTAGCCTAGACCATTTAACTGGTCAAACAGCAGTTGTGGACAGTGCAGCGATGGCGGATCAAGGCGCGTTAACGGCTAATGTAACGCTGGCAACAAATAAATTTAGACAACACCATCGCCGGGTTTTGCGTCAGATCATTGCGGCCCTTAGTGCGACACATAGTCTTTATCAAACAAATCCGTCACAGATCTATCATGTGACCGCACAGCAAATGAGTATCACGTCAAGGGCTGCTAAAAAACAAATTGGGTCGTCAAAATGGTTGACTGCGGCACAGATGCCTAAATTTATGACCACTACATTTTTAAATCAGTTATATGGAACAAGCCAGTTTATGTGGCGCCAACAAACGTTAAATAAGTATGTTAGCCGGCAGCAATGTCGCCAATTTATTGATATAAATTTCATTAAAGGAGGTGGTTCCGACTGATGGTGTTACTGGAAGCAAGAAACGTGGGCTACAAATATCCTCGCAGTGATGACCAATCGATCAGCCAGGTTAGTTTGGCGCTTAATTCTAATTCGCTTAATGTGATCATTGGTCCATCTGGTATTGGTAAGAGCACGTTACTTAATTTGATTGCTGGCTATGCAATGCCACAAGCGGGCGAACTGTTAATGAATGGAGCCAGAATCACCCAAGCTAGTTGGCAGCGCGGAATTGTTTTTCAGGATATGGCCTTATACCCGTGGCTTAACGTCAGCCAAAATATTACTTTTGGTCCGCGAATGCGTAAATTACCAGCGACACAAATTGAACAGCGCCTAACGTCTTTATTAACGCAAACAGGGTTACTTGATTTTAAGAATAAATATGTGTATGAGTTATCCGGTGGCCTGCGTCAGCGGGTCGCATTGGCACGAGAATTTATTAATCAGCCTGCTATATTAATGCTAGATGAATCATTTAGCGCACTGGATAACCACATCCGCAAAGAAATGCACCAAATTTTGTTAGATTTATGGACGAGTAGTGGGAATTGTGTGATCGTCATCACCCATGATATTGATGAAGCTTTATTTCTTGGGCAAAAAATCATTGTTATGAACGGTGATCCAGGAACAATTAAGCAAACTGTGGTCAATCCGTACTTTAAAAGTAACTTCGACGATATGACTAGTAATATGGCTTATTTTGATTTTCGTCGTGCGTTATTAGCACTGATCGAGTAATACAATTTAGTCATTTATCGTAATGTTAGTGTGTCGTATATACGATATTAAAAATATTTACTTGACAGTTTGTTGGTTTTGATTAATAATTTGATTAACATATTATTAAATAAAGATGAAAAGATGAGTAATTCGATTTCGTAATTAAAGAGAGTCGTTGGTGGTGAAAGACGATATTATGGATCGGCTGAAGATGGTCTTGGATGGTGATTATTGTTAAGCTAAGGCGAAACAATAACGGGCGTTCCCGTTACAGAACTAGGGTATTGATGTACCCGAAAAGGAATGACTTGTGAGAGTTATTTGAATTAAGGTGGTAACACGGAGTGAGTACCTTCGTCCTTAGACCCAGTTATGGGTTGCGGTGGAGGTACTTTTTTTATTGGCTTAAAACAAATTATAGGGGGCTTTTATATGTTAAAAGATTACTTTGTTGATAATCAATTGGATCGGCGACAACCATTGTATGCCGTCATTGTATTGATTCTTATTATCGGAATTGGTATTTTTACGCTAAATGAGGCAGTTAATTTACCTGTTTTCTTGATTGCAGGCTTGGCCATTGGCTATGTTTTTACACGAGCGCGTTTTGGCTTTGCTGGTGGATTGAAACAACTTTTCTATGCTGGCAATAGCCAATTAGCGATTGCCTTACTTATCTTATTAGGAGCTACGGCATTTTTGACCACAGGAATTCAGTGGCAAGCCGCTAGCCAGGGTGCTGTCCCAGCTTACTTAGCAACTGCCAAACAAACTATTATTCCTGGATCAGCATCGGTTGAGCTAACTAATATTGGTACGGTACTCGGTGGTGCGCTGTTTGGCAGTGGCATGCTACTAGCTGGGGGCTGTGCTTCGGGGACCCTAACTGATTTTGGCGAAGGTGAAGGTCACGCAATTATCGCCTTGCCATTCTTTATTCTTGGCTCACCACTTGGCTTATGGTTAAGTGGTAAACTAGATAATTCCGCAATTGGCCAAGTTGGCGGAAGTTTCTATTTGCCACAATACTTTGGCTATCTTGGATCGTTCGTTTTCTTACTGGTTTTCTTAATCGTCTTGTACCTAGTCATTCGTGCTTATCAAAATCATCGGCAAAACGTCGGATTAAGTAACACTGAGCAGAATGATTATACGTCTTTTGAAAAACCATTAAGCGATGCGACGGCACCAGTAGCGTTATATCATCGTTTGTTTATCCAACGCTGGTCATTTACGACGACGGCGTTGCTGACGGCAATTATTGCCGCTTTTATCATTATCACAACTGGTAATTCATGGGGTGTTACTTCGGCATTTAGCTTGCAAGGTTCGCAATTGTTACATTTGCTTGGTGTCCCGTTAACGGATCCTGTTTTTGCTAAAGTTAACTTACAGATCAGTCAAGGTGGTTTTCTTGCTGACGGTTCTTCTATCCGCAACTTAGGCATTGTTCTAGGTTCGCTGGTCGCCTTCTTATTAGCAGGTCGTTTCAAGTTCAAATTTAATTTTCATTTTAAAGATAGCGCCACATATGCCTTAGGCGGCTTATTTATGGGTGTCGGTGCTCGTTTGGCTAAAGGTTGTAACATTGGCGCGTTATATTCAGGAATTACAAATTATTCTGTTCATGGCTATATTTTCTTGATTTTTTTAGTTGTCGGTAGTGCAGTAACTTTAAGTGTTTTAGAAGGCAAGTTAGTTCTGTTTCCTAAACGACAGGTTGCTAAAGCAATTCGTTTGAAAGCGGTCGGTGCATAGTCTTTTGCAGATGAACGGCTAGTTATCGTTGAGTGACTTTATTGAGTTGCTTAGTGGTGGCTAGTTTTTTTATTCGCTTTATTTAGAGGTATATAAATTAAATGGGTAATGCAGTTTATCAGTGGTAATGTGATATGATTAAGACCTATTCACTGAAATATTAGGAGAAAAACGGATGACAGATTTAGTTTATCAACGCGTAATCAAGGATCTAACCCGGCGAATTTTTGCCGGCGAGTTTGCTGCGGAAATGAAACTGCCGGACGAGCGGCATTTGAGTACTGAGTACGGGGTGAGTCGTAGCTCAATCAAGCGTGCTTTGGCATTGTTGGCAAATGATGGCGTCGTATTTAAAAAACGAGGTTCAGGTACTTTTATTAACCCATTGTATTTAGAAAATCAATCATTATTTAACTATGAAGGCAGTAATTTAGGAATTACTGATAATTTGCAAATGGCTGGAAAAAAGCCAGGGATCCAATTGCTGGAGTTTGCGGTGATTCCAGCCAGCGCTACTTTGCAACGTGATTTATTTTTACAAAGTGGTGAGTTCGTTTATCAGATCAAGCGGCTGCGGTTGCTAGATGATCGGCCATTTATGATCGAGGAAAGTTTTATTCCAATCAAAGTAGTGCCAGAATTAAATCGTCAGATCGCGGAGCAATCTATTTTTAATTATTTACAAACGACCAAAAAACAAGCAGTCACGAAGTCGTTTTTAACGATTGGTGCGGCGCCAGCGACCGCAGAAGACCAGGCACTATTGAAGCTAAAAGCCAACGAGCCAGTTGGAACAATGGCGGGTATCTTCTTTTTGGATGATGGTACGCCAATTGAATATTCACTTATGCGAATGCACTATCAATATTTAAAATTTAATTCATTTGTGGCCATTGATAAGCCTTAGGCAACGGAATAATGGCCTTTTTATTTAACGTTTTTTTATCATTGGTACGACCCAATTATCAAAAAGGTTGACTTTAGTTTTATGATTGGTTATCTTTATAAGTGAAGTAGCGGTACTTGCTACTGGTTGATTTTTTGTTAATTGATTCGTTATCAAACAGGTTATCCTAGACATTAAACATCTGTCCGACTAGTTACGCTTTTTGTAACGTAGTGAGGAAGGACATCCGTAGTTGAAAACAAACATTAAATATGAAAAGGAGAATCAATCATGACGGAAACACAAACCGTAGATTATTCATCACCAGAATACCTTGAAAAAGTAGATGCTTATTGGCGTGCGGCCAATTACCTTTCCGTAGGCCAGCTTTATTTGAAGGACAATCCATTATTGCGGCGGCCACTAAAAGCTAGTGATCTTAAAGTTTATCCGATTGGTCACTGGGGGACTATTGCCGGTCAGAACTTCTTATATGCGCATTTAAATCGGGTGATCAACAAATATAATTTGAACATGTTCTACGTTGAAGGTCCAGGCCATGGTGGTCAAGTTATGGTCTCTAACTCTTATTTAGATGGTTCCTACAGTGACATTTATCCAGCAATCACGCAGGATGAGCAAGGGATGCAGAAATTATTCAAGCAATTCTCATTTCCTGGCGGTGTGGCTTCCCATGCGGCTGCAGAAACTCCAGGCTCAATTCATGAAGGTGGCGAGTTGGGTTATACCTTATCGCATGCGACTGGTGCAATTTTAGATAATCCTGACGTTATTGCTGCCGCTGTAACTGGTGACGGTGAAACCGAAACGGGACCTTTAGCAGCTTCGTGGTTCTCTAACACGTTTATTAACCCAATTCATGATGGCGCGATTTTACCGATAGTCAACATGAATGGATTCAAGATCTCTAACCCGACAATTTTAGCGCGGAAGTCGGATGCTGATTTGCGTAAGTATTTTGAGGGTATGGGCTGGGCGCCAATTTTTGTTGAAGGTGACGATCCTAAAGTGATGCATCCGGCTTTAGCTAAAGCAATGGATGAAGCAATTGAATCGATCAAAGCAATTCAAAAAAATGCACGTGAAAATAATGACTCAACTCAACCAACTTGGCCAGTGATTATTTTCCGCGCACCTAAAGGCTGGACAGGTCCTAAAACTTGGGCTGGCGAACCGATTGAAGGCTCCTTCCGCGCACATCAGATTCCAATTCCAGTTAACCAAAAAGATATGACTCACGTCGACGCTTTAGTTGAATGGTTAGAATCGTACAAGCCAGAAGAACTATTTGATGAAAATGGGACGCTGATTCCTGAATTGCGCGCTTTGGCACCTAAGGGCGAACAACGAATGTCAACTAACCCAATTACAAATGGTGGCATTGACCCGAAAGACTTGAATTTACCGGATTACCGTAAATATGCTTTGGATAATACTAAACATGGTCAGCAAGTTAAGCAGGATATGCTGGTTTGGTCAGATTATTTACGTGATTTGATCAAATTAAATCCTGATAATTTCCGGATCTTTGGCCCTGATGAAACCATGTCTAATCGGTTATATGGTTTGTTTGAAACGACTAGTCGGCAATGGCTGGAACCAATCAAGGAACCACAAGATGAATTTTTGGCACCATCTGGTCGGATCATTGATTCCCAATTATCTGAACATCAAGCTGAAGGTTTCAACGAAGCTTATACTTTAACTGGTCGCCATGGCTTGTTTACTAGTTATGAAGCCTTCTTGCGCGTTGTTGATTCGATGCTGACGCAGCACTTTAAGTGGATTCGTAAAGCTGACGAACTAGGTTGGCGTAACAAGTACCCGTCATTGAATGTGGTTTCAACATCGACTAGTTTCCAACAAGATCATAATGGCTACACGCATCAAGATCCTGGTATTTTAACTCATATGGCAGAAAAGAAGCCGGAATATATCCGTGAGTATTTACCTGCTGATGCGAACTCCTTGCTGGCAGTTAGTCCGTTATTATTTAAGAGCAAGCAAACGGTCAATATTTTGATCACATCAAAACAACCACGGCCACAGTTCTATAACATTGAAGAAGCAACTAAATTAGCTAATAATGGTTTAGGTATCATTGATTGGGCATCAACTGACCAAGGCAGTAAGCCAGATATCGTTATTACTGCAGCCGGAACGGAACCTAACATGGAGAGTTTAGCCGCAATTAATATTTTGCATGACAACTTCCCAGAATTAAAGATTCGGTTCATTAACGTGATCGATCTGTTGAAATTACGCAGTCCTGAACGTGATCCACGCGGCTTGTCCGATGCTGAATTTGATTATTACTTTACTAAAGACACACCAGTCTTGTTCGCTTATCATGGCTTTGAAGACTTACCGCGCGATATTTTCTTCGACCGCCATAACCGCAACATTATGTTCCATGGTTATCGTGAAGAAGGCGACATCACGACTTCATTCGATATGCGCGTGGTCAACGAGCTTGATCGTTTCCATTTAGCTAAAGATATTATCATGCATTTACCGGCTTACGCTGACAAAGGTGCTGCTTTTGTCCAACAAATGGACGATAAACTACAGTATCATCATGATTATATTCGTGAAAATGGCGAAGATATTCAAGAAGTACTTGACTGGACCTGGCAACCATTGAAATAGATTCAACTCAAAAAATCGACTCTTAGGAGGCGATTTTTTTATTTTTGCTAGCATATTTCTAGAATTCAACCTAGCTTTCGGTATACGATTATAAGATAGATAAGCAATAAATTATACTGAAATGGAGGCTGAGCCGATGGATGATTTAGGCAAATGTATGCTAAATATAGGTATTAGCGACTTTACTCAAGGCTTTACTTGGGGATTGGAGGTAGAGCGGCATCGTATTGGTGTGGAAGGTTATTTGAGCGCGGCACCGTATCCACCACTTTTAGGGCAACAAAGCGCTAATCCCTACATTAAAAATGATTTTTTTAATACACAAAGTGAATTGATCACGCCAGTAGCGGATTCGATCGGTTCAGCCACCCATTATTTAGCAGCACTGGACCACACATTACGCGCAGCATTGGCACCGCAAGAGTATTTGTGGCCGTTTTCAGTTCCGCCGCGGTTAACTGCTGATCACCGCGAGTTAGCCTACGCTGACGTTGGCCCGGAAAAATTGGCTTATTATCATGAACTAGGCCGTCGCTACGGAATGACTGAAGGCTTGCCTTCTGGAATTCACGTTAATTTAGCGCCAACGACTAATTGGACGCAAGCAATCGCTCAGAAATTACGGCAAGATCACCGACAAGTACGCGATGAATTATTGCTTAAACAAGCGTTGGGTTTCATGCACTATCGCTGGTTATTTACGTATTTGAACGGTGCTAGCCCAATTGCGGAAGCAAACTATCTAGCAGAATTGCCAATGCACCCAGTTCGTTCGCTGCGTAATTCACAGCAATATGGCTACGGTTTTTCCAGCCATTTTAAAGGTGATTATACATCGGTGTCAGCTTACGTTGAAAAAATGCAAGCGGCAATTGCTACTGATGATCTATTGTCAGAATCGGCTTTTCACGAAGCTGTTCGGTTGCGCAACCCAGCCGGGCTAGATGCGCTAGTAAATGCAGGTGTGAGTCATATCGAATTGCGCATGCTAGATCTTGACCCTACGGCCATAACTGGTATCCACAGTGACACGTTATTGTTGGTACAACTGCTGGCCTTGTATTTTATGCTAACGCCGAAGCTAGATGCAACCACCATGCAGCAAGCTGCAGCAACGAACGATCGCGTTGCCTTAGAAATGCCGCATCAAATAAGTAGTCAGCAACAAGCAGGCCTGGAATTATTAACTAAATTACAAGGATTAACGGTGGCTGCTGATCTACCACCGATCTATGCAGCGGTGGTCACACAAGCAGCTGAAAAAATGGCCCGACCACACCTGACTTTAGCTGGTCAATTATTGCCGCGGATCAATCAAGGATCCTTGATCGATTACGGCCTGCAACAGGCGCGCAATTTCCAACTACGCGCACAATTAAATACTTCGCCAGTTTACCAAGGCTTTCAAATAGACCCACATCCAACACGGGCTGTGTTACAGCACAAACTATTCGATCAATACCGTGAATTACCACGGGTAAATATCCCTAGTCAAACGGTCGTTAGTGCAGTTCAATAAATCTAGTAGCAATTAGATGATTTACCACGTGAGGGTGTGGTGTAAGGTATTTAGCTCCTGAGCAAGCTGTCTTATGGCACACGGTTAAACTATAATGTTCGACAATAAAAATGAGACTGCGACATAATTTTACTGGCTCTTTCTGGAGATTGGAGTTAATTTTTCTTAAATAAAAGCAAAGGTGGACGAAAAAAGATTTCGCCAGCCACGCATAATTCTAAATAGCACAAATCGTTATCAAGAACTGACGATGCATCTGCGACTTGAACTTGGCGGTTTCCGCCTTAGTTCAATTGACAACGGGAAGCAGATTCTGTTCAGGAATTAAGCGCTAGTATTGATGCTTGCTAATTCAGTTATTAAGAACGAGTGATAATGGTTCACTGGCAGCTTCATTCCAGCAGGCAATAATTGAATGTTCGATTATTGATTGTTTAAGCCGCAAAGTTTAGTGGCAGTTAGAACGTAAAATATCGGCAAAACAGTTTAGTGACTGTTTTGCCGATATTTTATGCGCACATAATCTACTTGAAAACTACGAGTCACTAACAACTGTCGGTTAATCCTAAGTGAGCTAACTAAATGTTTAACCCAATTCATGAATAGTGTTCTAAAATTGCCAAGGTGAAATGGAGGCGATGGCGTATCACTGTCGCTCGTTCTTAATAACACTATTTACAAGTATCGCAATTAGTACTTATTTGCTAAACAGAGCTTGCTTTCCGTTGTCGATTGGACTATTGCCGAAGTACGGCAAGTCCAACGCGCCACGCGTTCCATACGCCAGCGCCGGAATGGAAGCTAACTGACTCTGCTTACAGTCAAACCTTGGAAAGGACTATTTTACTTTTATCGTAGTTTAAGTTAAGTTGACCAGAAAAATAATTTGCCTAAATTAAAAATCAATGAGACAATTTAACTCTTAAGTTATTTACATGCACCCCGTTTGAGCCCGCTGGTTTTGCCTGAGTTGAACAATCATTTTTCGTGAAGTAAAGGGGATTTATTTATGGAAGAGCATCATAAAATTGGTTTGTTTTCATTGGTAATGCTGGCGCTAAGCTCGATCATTGGTTCTGGCTGGCTTTTTGGTTCTGGTGAAGCTGCCGCCGTGGCTGGACCAGCAGCGATTATTTCTTGGGTGATCGGTGCAGCTGTGATCATGGCGATCGCCTTTAATTATGTTGAATTAGGGGCGATGTTTCCAGAAAGTGGCGGCATGAGTCGGTACGCCCAGTATAGCCATGGCCCGTTACTCGGTTTTATTGCTGCGTGGGCCAACTGGGTCTCACTGGTGACGATCATCCCGATCGAAGCAGTGGCAGCTGTGCAATATATGAGTTCGTGGCCATGGGCATGGGCGAATTGGACGCGCCCATTTGTGGCTAAAGGTGATGTAACGACATCTGGTTTATTGATCGTTTTTTTATTTATGCTCGCTTTTACCCTGCTTAATTTCTGGTCAGTTAAATTATTGACTCGTTTCACCAGTCTGATCGCCATTTTTAAAATGGTGATACCGGCGCTGACGATTGTTTTGTTATTGGCGTCTGGGTTTCATCGTGCTAATTTTGGTCATAGCTGGCAAACTTTTGCGCCTAGTGGTAGTGCAGCTATTTTTAAAGCAACAACTGCTTCAGGAATTATTTTTTCATATAACGCTTTTCAGACGGTGATCAATATGGGCAGTGAAATTCGGGACTCACGGCATAATGTTGCCCGGGGGATCGCAATTTCACTGCTGATCAGTACCGTTATTTATACATTATTGCAAGTTACTTTCATTGGCAGCGTGCCACCGCATTTGTTAGCGCAAGGCGGTTGGCATGGACTGAATTTTGCTTCACCATTCGCTGATCTTGCTATTTTATTGGGGCTACAATGGTGGTCGATTTTGTTGTACTTGGACGCATTCGTCTCGCCATTTGGAACGGGTGTGACCTTTGTTGCGGTGACTAGTCGGACGCTGTGGGCGATGGCAAAAAATAAACATATGCCTCAGTGGTTAGGACGCTTGAATCGGCATTATGGGATACCGCGTTTAGCGATGGCTGCTAATCTAGTGATCAGCGCGCTGATGGTCAGCGTTTTCCGCAATTGGAGCGTGCTTGCTAGTGTAATTTCGACCTCAACGCTGATCGCTTATCTAACTGGGCCGGTGACCGTGATCTCGCTACGAAAGCTACGGCCTAACTTTAAACGGCCAGTAGCCTCTAAATGGCTGCGTGTTGTGGCGCCGCTGGCATTTATTCTAGCTAGCTTGGCGACTTACTGGGCGATGTGGCCGACAACGATCCAAGTGATCTTGGTTATTTTACTAGGCGTACCGTTTTATATTTATTATGAATGGCGGCAGGGCTTTCCTGAGTTACGGCAGCAGTTAAAGGGGAGCTTATGGCTGATCGTGTATTTAGTCTTTCTATCACTAGTTTCTTACTTAGGTAGTCGGCCATTTGGTGGCACCGGCTGGTTACATTATCCATGGGATTTTGTTTTGATCAGTATTGTGGCGTATATTTTTTACCGTTGGGGTGTTGCCAGTCGGTTGGAGAGCGCTGAACTAGTTGCTGCTGCTCAGGTCAATCAACAGGTCAAGGATGAGTCATAAATAATATTTAAACTCCGAATAAGCGGGTTCGTAACTTTATTGGTACGAATCTTTTTATTTTGTGAAGTAGTGGAAGTGGTGATGTGCATGAAACGACGATCAATGATTCTGATCAGCCTGATTTTGGTGCTGGTGGGTAGCTCAATTCCGGTGCAAGCAGCTGGTCGATCAACTGAGATTCAGCAGGTTAACCAACAATTAAAAAAACAGCATTTCACTGGTAGTGTTTTAATCATTCGTGATGGTCGGACTATCTTACAGCATAGCTATGGTTACGCTAATTTTATGAAATTACAACCCAACACAACGGCTTCTGATTATCAACTCGCTTCGACGCAAAAAGTATTGACTGCTGTACTGTTCATGCAGTTAGTGCAAGCCGGTAAAGTACAATTAAATGCACCTCTCAGTCGTTACTATCCACAAATTGCTCACAGTAAGCAAATCACATTACGGCAAATGTTGGATATGAATTCAGGTTTGTATAGCATGACTGACGCCCAGACTATGTTATCCGATTCGCAATTGATCAAATTTGCCGCACAGCATGTAAAGGTTAAAGCAATCGGCCAGCATAATTATGAGCCAGTGAATTATACATTGTTGACCGGAATTATCGAACGAGTCACCCAGCAGTCATACCAAACCTTGGTTAAGCAACGCATTATCCGACCGTTGAAATTACAACATACGGGTTTTATGCTAGCCGATTATCAACAAGAAGCAACGACCACCGTTGCCTACAAAGCAGTTAATTCATTTTTGCCGTATCTTGTACATGACCATGAGTCAAAAATCGCTTTGAATCGTAAATTAGGTACAGGCAATATGTACAGCACGGTCACTGATCTTTTTCGTTTAGAACAGGCGATTCAACAAAATAAATTGCTGAAACCGGCCAGTGTAGCAACATTGTTTAACGCCACTGACGGTAGTTACCGTGGGGGACTCTATAATTATCGTGACTTTGTTGTTAGTCATGGCGTGGAAAGTAGTTACGAAGCTGGCTTGGCAATGAGTCGAGATGGTTATTCCGGTGTGATCTTACTAAGCAATCGTAAAACTGGCGTCTCGCTGTCACAACAAGCGCGTAAACTATATCAACGACTGCGTTTGTGATCAGCAGTTACTTACTCGCTGATAATCGGTGCATTGTGTAGATCTTGAATCTGCTGTACAAATTGGGCAACCAATTCTAATTGATCAGGCTGATAGCCAGCTAATAATTGTTGCATCTGTTGATCCAATTGTTGATGTAATTGCTGATGCGCATAATTTAATTGTTGTCCTTTTTCGGTTAATGAATAATAAACTTCTTTGCGGTTGTCGGTACGTTTGAATTTATCGATCAACGAAAATTTGATCAACTTATTCACTGTCTTGGAAATTGCGCCTTTAGAAACTTGTAAGTGGGCGGTTAGTTCGGTACCGTTGACCGGCTGATTTTTACCAATATCGGCTAAAGTGTGAAGTGATAATAATGGTAAATTATTGAGTACTTGCTGCCATTCTGGCGTAGTGTTTAGGCGTTTTAGCAACCATTCTTGCTCAAAAGAACTATTACTAGCCGTGGTCGTGGCGACTTGTAACAAAGTTGGCTCAATGACTTGTTTAAAATAGTTGATTTTGTCCATCGTAATGTATACTCCCTCAATGATCAGATTAATTTTATGTAGTAAAGCTTTATGTTTTAGATCGGCGTTGGCTCATTGGATCATGAGCTGATTTGCTGATAGTTTCCAGTCAAAAGATTAGGTGCTGTTAGTCATATTGCGTTAAACTTAGTTTCAAGGTAAACCATAGCATAAATGCTGTAGTTGAAGCAATTATTGCTGGTAACTAATATTAAAATGGAGGTAAATTTCATGACAACATTTATTGTAGGTGCGCACGGTCAAATTGGTCAATTATTAACTGAACAGTTGGCGGCTACGGGTGAACCAGTATTGGCCGGTATTCGTGATCAACAGCAAGCGGCAACTTTAAGCGCGCTAGGTGGGCAACCACGACAATTTGATTTAACTAGTTCGCCACAGGAATTGGCTACAGCCTTTAAGGATGTCGACAATGTGGTATTCACAGCTGGTTCCGGTGGCGCTAATGGTGGTGCAGGTACGTTAAAAATTGATTTAGATGGTGCCGTCAAAACAATGATCGCTGCAGAACAAGCTGGCGTCAAGCGCTATGTGATCGTCAGCGCGCTTTATGCGGATCAGCGGGATAAGTGGGCACAGACTGGGATCGAGCCTTACTATGTGGCTAAATATTACGCTGATGAGTGGTTACAGCATCGTACGCAATTAAACTACACAATTTTGCGGCCAGGCGCTTTAACTAACGCTGGTGGCACTGGTCAAATCACCTTACAGCCAGCAACGGCTAGTAACAAACAAATCCCACGCGCAGACGTTGCCGCTACGATCGTTACCGTTTTAAGCAAGCCGCAAACGCACGGACAAATTTATGAACTAGTCAGCGGCACCACGCCAATTGAAACAGCTTTTTAATTATTTGTGGTGCTGATTATCGATTTTCATCACGAACGAAAGTATGCCGTTTGCTAACGGCATACTTTTTTTCTGGTAGGAAGTCGCATCGTAGGTTATACTAGACGGGTAAATAACGACGACAGCTATCGTTATATTGAAGCGGAGGTTTTACCAAATGGAAATGCAAAGCCAAGAATTTATCGCGGCGATCCGCGCGGAAGAATATACGACGACTGACATTAAATTAACAGCCACCGATATTAAAAAAACGGATCTAAAAAAACTAACAACAGCTTATAGCCAGTTACAAACGCAATTAGCTGCACAAAAAATTGGTCAAATCAAAATCGACTTACCATTTGAGGTTCCGGCAACAATTGAACTCCAAGCAGGTATCATTAATTTACCATACGAGCTAGTCAATAAAATTGCGCTATTAACCAACGCTGAAGAACAGCGCCCACTAAACCTATATTTGATCACAACGGCAGAAAACTTAAATGCCTCAGGGATGCGCATCGATCAAATGAGCAGCGTGGTTGAATTTTTACAGTCACCACAACTGATTAGTGATAAAATTAATGCGGCGATCACAGAGAAATTAACCGAATTACAAGCTGCAGCAGATGCACCTGCGGAAGAATAGTTAAGCGCGCTTAATTTGTTACCAAAGTGAAATTGAAGCACGGTGGAATTAATGCTATTCTTATAGTAGCTAATTAAAGACTGAATATTATGAAATGAAAAGGGGCCTTCCGTCCATGAATCGATTGTCACAATTAAAAATGCATACCCATCTTTTTGCGACGGATCTTGGAGATCTAGGTGCCGGAGAGTTTTTCTGTCCTAATTGTGGCGCACCGATCATGACTAGTGATAAGAAATGTGCCAATTGTGGCTATGATCTGATTGCTTATCGTGAAGGCCGACCACAGCCAGCAACTTCTTCGGCATCAGCGACGACTAAAGTGTCTGCCGCTTCAGCAGCGGCCACAGTGGCTAGCAGCGCAGTAACCAGCGAATCAGTTGCTGAATCAGCGGTTGTTTCAGCAGCGAGCGCGCCAGATAGCGCGCTACCTGAAGTTGATGAGCGGGTAATAGAAAGTGCGGCTTCAGCGGCAGCTATTTTATCATCGATCCAAGCCGATGAAAATCCAGAAGAGATCATGGCTAAATTAAGGGCCGCGACCCAACAGTTAGACCCTGAAAATTTAAGCCAGCCAGATAGTGCACAACCGCAGTCTAGTGCTTCATTATCAAGTCGGCGTGAAGCACACATCGCCGATAAGACTAAAGATATCAGTGATATTGTTGATCAGGTACGGGCGGCTACCGATAGCACACAGCCACGGGAGCATCTCTTGCCATCTGACTTACAAATTAAATCAGATGCAGCAGCTGATGATACAGCTAAACCAGCCACGCGAATGGCACGGCATGAGCAAACAACTGAATCAACAGCTGATAATGCGACATATACAGCACCGCGGACGATCACACCGGAAGAGCGAGCAGCGGCTTCAATGAAGTTACAAGCTGATACTGCAGAAGCTGAGTCTGAGGCAGCACCTGAAACAACGACTAAGTCAGCAAGTAAAAAGGTTGCGCCTGAAGAAAAGGTACGTGTGCATAAAAGTAAACGTAAATGGTGGATCATCGCGCTAATTGTCGTGGTTATTTTACTGGGCGCTTTTTTATTCGGTAGCCAGTATTTCAGTCGTGACGCACAATTAAATCGGGCTTTCGCTGTCTTGGCAACGAATAATCCTAGCCAAGTTAGCCAAGTGATGGTCAGCAGCAATAATGATCTTCGTTTGACACCGGGGAATAGCCGTCCTTTTGTGCGCTTTACTAAAGCTAATCCGCAATATTTGAAGACTAGTAAGACTCAGCTAGCTAAGTCAAATTCGACTAAAGATGGCACGCTGGGTTTTATTAAAGATGGGCATCACTTTATTTTTACGGCCTATCAATTGACGATCACGCCGACTTATCGAACGATCACAACTGATCTGCCGGAGCCATCAATTTATCTGGATGGGCAAAATGTGACCGCCAAAACCCCAGCATCGACTCAAAAAATTGGGCCGTTTATTCCCGGAACTTATACTTTGAAAGTTGAAGCCCAAACTGATGATAAAACATTATCACGAACGGTACATCCAACTTTTCTAGCAGCCGACGCACAAACGATCGATTTGACGTTAAAGCCCGTGACGCCGGCGGTACACAGTAATGTAGCTAATGCAACGGTATACGTCAATAATCAAAACAAGGGCACGTTGCAAAATGGCCAGTTAACGCTGCCAGCTTTAAATTGGGAAGCTAATTCAAAGTTACATTTAGAGACTAAAATTGCTGGTAAAACCGTTAAAACTAAGGCAGTGACGTTAACCAAAGACGCGAAACAAAATATTGAGGCTGATTTCACCGCAGTACCGACTAAAGCGCAAGCGCAGGATTTGTTGAGTCGACTGTATCAATCTGCTGGTAGTGCTACTAATGCGACTAACAATAATGATACTGCTGCATTAGCTGCCTTTTTCAAAAATGGGACTGATGCTGCTGCTTACAAGAAACTAGCAACTTTTATCACCCAAGCTCGCGCTACTGGTAGCAATATTGAGCAAACTGATTTCAAAGTACAAGTTGATCAGGTATTGACCGATGATGATCAGACGACGGTTAATTTTAACGTAACTTATACCACGAGTTATGTAGCAACATCAGGCTTGCAAACGCGAGTCCAGACTTATAGCTATACTGGTGCCCATCTGACCACCAGCACCAAAAATTTACAAGTGATCGATTTTGGTGATAATGAGCAAAAAACTGCCGATAATAATGCAAACTAGTTTTATTTATATGGTAGCAAGTTGATGAAGTAATTATGAATTTTAAATAGCGGCATACAATCCAAATCATCATTGGATTGTATGCCGCTATTTGTTTGGTTCCGCTTATGAACTCTTTTGCGTTGAATTAGGGAACAACTGGGCTAACTTGGCGTCAGCTGATAAGCCAGTTAATTTCAGTGCTTGCAGAACTTCTGTCTGTTGGTTGTCGCATAAGAGAATAGTATTCTTATCGTGTTTGACGCGTAATCCGCGGCGGTAAGCAGCAATCAATAGTTCGCGCTGTTCGATCGTTAATCCAACAGCCTCTGGCAATGGATATTGCCAACGTTGGCGTTGATAAGCGCGGGCTTGTTTGCGTGCAAAGTCAATCAGTGAGCGGTGAGTTGTCGCCTGGATGATCTGTGCACTAGGGGTCAGCTCAGGGTGTGTAGCGCGATTGGCAATGGTGGCGACCGCTTTTTGATAGTCAGCTGGCCAGCTTTTACTGAATTTTTGTAATTGTTGCAGCCATAATTGCATCTCAGCTGTAAAAGCGGAACTGTTCTGCGGCACTTCGCAAGCCACTTGTTGATTTTTTAGTTGTGCAGCGGTTAATGCAGCCGCTAAATCTGTTGGTAGTGGTTTTACCGCGAGATAGCTTAAAAAGACTTTGAAGAAACGCAGGGTTGTTTGGCTGATGCCATTGCAGCTAAAGGGGTCGAGATCGAAAATACGAAATTCCAGATAATCGATTCCTTTATCCAGATAGTCGCTAAGTTGCGCCTGATTTTTTAGGCGAACTGGCCCGTAGAATTCATGAGTAGAGTAAAAATCGCCGGCGTTAATGGCGGTGTTAATAGCGTTTAAATGAGCGGCTAGAGAAGTATAGGGTATCCGCTCAGAAGCCGTATTGGTGAAGCCATACAGGCTATTACGAATACTACGCACCGGCTGCTGTAAGACGGCTGGTAACGCAGTGAAGTAATTTGGGGTTGCTTGCGGCGTTGCGCCGAATAAGTAGGTCAACAGCCAGCGTGAAAGTATAAAATTCTGAACAATATGGAAATAAAGTTCATTGCGCTGTACAATATTTTTATTGGCAAGTAATTCTTGTGGCAGGCTAAAGCTGACGTGTGCGCCGGTAGTGATTTCATGCTGAATGCCGTATTTTTGAAGTAAATAGTCGCGGTATTTTTGTTTTGCCGGTCGCTCGAAATGTGTTGCAATAAAATCGAGATCGGCTTTATTAACTGTTGGCGGCAATGATAATGGCCAGATCAGTTCACCTGGTTGCAACGATTGCGTAAAAATTATTTGTAGCGTTTCTAATTGATTACTTAAAGCAGTGATGGAACTATGCGGGTCAGTCACTAATTCAGCCTGTGTTTCAGCAAAATCAGATTGAAAATAAGGATGAAAACTACGACTACCTAAATTGGCCGGATGCGCGGCGCGGCTAAGACGACCAGCTTGGGTGATACGGTGTTCTTCAACTTCAACACCTAATTGACTTTGCTGTAATAAGGCTATCTGCTGCGGGTTTGTTAATAGATTAGACACAATACTCACCACTTTATTTTGAGATTTAATATATTATACAAATTTTTGTGCAAAAGTGGTATTTAAATGCTAATTTTTTTCTGATCAGCAACGACTTTTAGTGCGTTAATACAGGTGGAATGCTAGAATTAAGTTATTAAATAGATGGAGGTTACGAAATGAAATTTGTTGATCTTGGTCACAGCGGGTTGAACGCGTCTGCAGTCGCACTTGGTATCATGCGGATCAATGGTTTAGCCGATGATGGGGCAGCCCAGAAAGTTTTAGAAACAGCCGTTGATAACGGAATTAATTTCTTTGACAATGCGGATATGTACGGCAAAGGTGAGTGCGAAGCTCGTTTTGGTCGTGCGTTAAGTCAATCTAACATTAAGCGTGAAGATATTCTGATCCAAACTAAAGTTGGGATCCGTGACCACGCGTATGATTTCTCCAAACAACATTTGATTGAAGCCGTTGATGGTAGCTTACAACGATTAGGCGTTGACTATGTTGATTCGTTATTGTTACATCGTCCCGATACCTTGTTTGAACCAGAGGAAGTAGCTGGAGTATTTAATGAGCTACAAAATGCTGGGAAGGTACGCCAATTTGGGGTCAGTAATATGAACCCTAGTCAGGTCGAATTACTCCAACACAGTGTTCAGCAAAAATTGATCGTTAATCAGTTGCAATTTGGCATCATGCATACCGGCCCAGTCGATGCTGGATTACACGTCAACATGTCAGATCAGCGCAGCGTTGATCATGATGGCGGCATTCTCGAATACTCGCGCTTGCACGATATGACGATCCAAGCTTGGAGTCCTTTCCAATATGGTTTCTTTGAAGGTGTCTTCATCGATAATCCGAAGTTTGCTGAATTGAACGCTGAATTACAAAAATTAGCTGATAAATATCAAGCCACTAAAAATGGTATTGCGGTTGCATGGATTTTGCGTCATCCCGCTAAAATGCAAGTTATTATCGGTAGCATGAATCAAGAACGAATTGCCCAAATGGCCGCTGGTGCCGATATTCAGTTGACCCATCAAGAATGGTATGATGTTTATCTGGCAGCAGGTAATGATCTACCCTAATAGAACGCAAAAAAGCATTTGTAATTTTCACTCCAAATGCTTTTTGTGTCCTTAGCTTTACGTTGCACGATTTATTAATAAATTGCGCTAATATTTGGTAAGGTTGGGTATTTCTTCAGATAGAATTCACGAGCGCGCAATAATGGTGAAATCTCTGATTCGGCTGAGCCTTGGTGGAAATAGAATACGCGATCATCGGTGCTGTTGCTGGCATCAAGGTAGAAAGAAATTGATGAAGTGAAAATTAGATCGTAGTCAGCAAAATCGGTAGCATCATAAGGCTCAATATCAATGTATTTAAAGCCGCTATAAAGGTCAAGATAGCGACGATAAACCATGCTATCGCCAGGGATCATCAAACCAACACGGATGTGATATTCCTGTTTATATTCAGAATAAATGGGCAAGAGTAAGTGATATAAAGCCTGAGTCGTTTGCTCACGATCACCACGGAAATCGGCGTATTTTTCTGGTAAATGATCGATATAATCACCAATTTCGTGGTAAAGATCTGCGTAATCATAACCGCCAGTTAAAATATTACGTTCGGAATTTGCAATAATAGATAAGGTTGGGACAACACCATCAAATAAATAACTAGTCAAACCGACATTAATGACATTACCTAACAGAATTTTATCTAGTACTAAACGCTTGGACATTTTGAAACTATTTTCTTGCATATAATCCAAGAACTCAGTGGCAAATTGTTGAACGATATTGTTCCGGCTATAGAAGTAATCTAAAGTCGTCTGTAAATAAGCATCTTCTTTACGGAAAATCGGTAAAATATTAAGTAATTGATAACCAAAATGAAGAATTGCTTGTTTGCGATCAGAAGTCAGTTCAGGATAATGCCGATCAGAGATCACTTCAGTATCGAGTAGGCGCGCGTCATAATTATCATTATCATCTAACAAAATATCGTAACAAGGATCGTCTTCCACATAATTGCCCTGATGCATCCGTAAACTTGTTAACGCAAGGATCAGTGGGAAAACATCTGAATTTTCGAATTCACTAGGGACTTGTAAACGCGTCATAAACTGGTCACGGACCTTAAGCGCCAAGTCTTGTAAATGTTCAGCAAAAGGCCAGATAACACCTTCAGTTGCTAAACGGAAAATACAGAATAAGAATAGGATCGTTTTCCGTTCATCGCCAACAATGTTCATCCGACTAAATGTAAAATGTAAGCCGAAATTATGCAACTGATCGTTTAAAGGCTTGATTTTACGGAAAACCGTAGCCCGACTGGTTTCATAACGCTTGCAAAAATCATCGATCGAAGGTTCATCCTCAGTTACCAAATAATAAATAGCTTGATAAGGAAGTTGGTTGGAGATGAGGTGGTAGCGAAGTGTATTCAGATCAACGGTCAATTGTGCAGTATCTAAACTACCATTGTCAGCGATCAATGCGGCTGCTTTAGGATCGATCAAGGCTAATTCATCAACTAACCCCTGTGTTAATTTATAAGCCTTAGGATAAGGTAGCTCAACGCGTTGGGCAATATCATTGATCGAATAAACGCCGGCAGGCATTGAAATCAAGGTGCTATAAATGCGGAAATACTGGTAAGTACGGTCATTTAACATCATTTGTTCAAAATCCATAATAATCATTTCCTCCAAAAAATAATCAGATCAACGGGTAACCAATCTATATATATAATCACTTAAACTGATTAAGTAATTTTTACTATCGTCAAGTGTATTTTAATAATATTCTAAAATATTTGTAAACTATATATAAAATAATAACACTTTATCGGAATAATTCCAGTCAAAACTAAATAAAATTAATAATATTTTTATGACATAAAAGCGAATAAACCCCTTAATTAGTTGTTGGTCAGTCTAATTAGGTCAAAATTATTATCTGTTTTTGACCGAAGGCGTTTTTGGCGGTTGGATTAATCTTTGCTGATAAGCGCACGAAAAATAATTTTTGTTTAGAATTATTAATTGTTAAAATCACTTACGAACAGTGATATAAAGTTGACGAACTTGCACACTAATCCAAATCTAGCATAAAAAAAGCACCCTAACCAATTTTGGCAGGGTGCTCAGTTACTGTGTGCTCAATCGCGATTGTTGTTACCGAATAAAATAATTAAACGTAATAGCTGTAGGAAAGTGGCCAAGGCTGCCGCTACATAAGTTAGGGCGGCTGCACCTAGTACTCGGCGTACCATGGGCACCTCATCGTCTGCCAGTAGCCCGCCAGACGCTAAGATTTTAATTGCTCGGCGTGAAGCGTTGAATTCAACTGGTAAGGTCACCACTTGGAACAACAAAGCTAATGAAAAAGCAGCAATACCAATGTTGATCAAAGTCTGATTCATCCCAAAGAGAACACCGATCAAAATCAACGGAAATGACAGGGTGGAACCAATGTTAGCCACAGGTACAATGGCTGTGCGTAAGCGCATCGGTAAATAGTTACGCTGGTCTTGGACTGCGTGACCACATTCGTGGGCAGCTACGCCAATTGCAGCCACCGAAGTTGATTGTGCCGTTGAAGCCGATAGACTAAGGATCTTCATTTGACCATTATAATTATCGGTGAGATCGCCAGCAATTTCTTGTACAGCAACATCGGTGATCCCAGATTGCTGCAGAATATAGCGAGCAGCGTCAGTGCCCGTAATACTACTGCGACTGCGGACGGTATCATAGCGCCGGAATGTTCGATTAACGTATGTTGAAGCGGCCATCGAAATCAATAAGCCGATGATAACTAGGATATAGGTAGGGTCCCAAAAAAACATAGGTGGTCACAACCTTTCAAGAGTGATAGTGAGATCATTATGTCAAAATCGTAGTGAAAAGTACTCGGTCTAAAGACGGATTAAGCTGGATCGGCTGCTAAACGTGTCTGATGATTGGCTAATATTTGCTTGACTAGCGCTTTGGCCAAGTTAACATTTTTTAATAGCGGGCCGTGAGAATAGCTACCAATTGTACCTTTGTAGCGCATACCTTCAACGCCATCTTCTGGATTGTTACCATAGCCAGTGACTATTTTTCCAAGGGGTTTTAATTTGCTGGCGTCATCAAAATAAGTGCGCCCGCTATGATTTTCAAAGGCTTTAACGGTGCCCCATTCAGTTTCAAATTCTGTATCGCCGATCATTCGCGCGTCGGCTTTGAATACGGTATGCAGTGGTAGGATACCTAACCCTTTGATGACTGTTCCATCGCTGGTTTTATAGTAATCACCGAGCAATTGATAACCACCACAAATCGCTAACAGCGGTTTGCCAGCTTCAATATAGTCGGCAATAGTTTGCCCGTGACGTAATAAATCCTTGGCGACTACTGTTTGTTCAAAATCTTGACCGCCGCCAAAAAAGAGAAAATCATAATCCTGGGCATCAAATTCAGGCGTATCAAGACTAACGTCGTCGACCTGAGTTTCATAGCCTTGCTGCTTTAATAGGTAGCTAAGGATTTTGACGTCGCCGCTGTCCCCATAAGTATTCATTAAGTCTTCATAAAGATAGGCAATTTTAATTACTTCAGACATGTAACTCGTCCTTTCTACTTCACAATTAAGGTTATATATTGACCAAGAACGTCAATAAACTTTGATGTTTCGAGCGATGACCATTCAACTACGGCGAAGGACGCCAAGTTGAACCATGGCTCTACTTCACAATTAGGGTTGTTTATTGACTAAGAACGTCAATAAACTTTGATGTTTCGGGCGATGGCCATTCAACTACGGCAAAGGACGCCAAGTTGAATCATGGCTCTACTTCACGATTAAGGTCGTTTATTAGTGGAAAGCATAGCATAAATTAGCGCGACCAACAACGTTGTTAATCTTGCTTAGCTTGCCATTTAGCTAATTTTTGTTGTAGTAGCGAAGTTAATTCGGCGTCGCTTGTTTCTAGCTTTTGTAATAGCGCCAAGGTAACCAGTAGGACATCGACGTATTCCTCTTTAGCAGCATCTCGAGTTAGATGTTTGTAACCGTCACCGGAAACACCTTCCATTGACAGAAGCGCTTCAGCAGCTTCACCAACTTCTTCGCTTAACTTGATTGCCTGTTGTTCTAATGTTTTTGGCTCTTTTTGTGATAATTGTTTGACGGTCGACCATAATTCATTCATAGCCTATTTCTCCGCGTCTTCAAGCTGCATCCCGCGTGTAGCAACGACATTGGAGAAAACGATTTGTGTGGTTGTCCGACCGAATTCTTGTAGATGATTAATGAAATCATCTAACTCTTCAGTTGAGCGATAGATAACTTGCATGATCATTGAATATTGGCCAGTGATACAGTCACATTCTAAAACGTTAGGGATGCTGTCGACGAAACGATAAAACTGTTTTTTCTGAGTCGGCTGTAAGTCTAAACTAACGTAAGCTTTTATTACATACCCTAACGCTTTATAATCAATTTGGGCTTGATAACCATGGAGCAAAGTCTGCTCTAAATGATTTAGGCGAGTAGCGGCAGTCGGTGCCGAAATAAAAGCTTGTTTTGCTAAATCCTTTAATGAAGTTCGGGCATTATTTTGTAAGAGATTAAGTAATTTACGATCAGTTGCATCCATAAGTTAATCCTCCAAATTAGAGCTGATTTTACTATATAGCAAAGTAATATTTGTTTTAGTTATGAAAAATAAAATGTGTTCAGAAAAAAAGCATGAAAATGAGAACTTACGCGAATTATACCATAAAATAGCTTAATCGTGATATCTTATAACACATAGGAAGCGGTTGTGCAATGCACATTTAAAGGGTCGCTTTTGTAGCTTGAGTTGCTATTTTTCTTACGTAAATATAATCTAATTGCAGGTGAATTCTAAGTTTTACCAGCTATACTAGTTTTTGTTATTCCGGCTTAGCTCAGTTGGTAGAGCGTCTGACTGTTAATCAGAATGTCGTTGGTTCGAGTCCGACAGCCGGAGTTTTTTAGATCAGTGGCGATTGCTGCTGGTCTTTTTTTGTTTTTCTGTAATAATAGACGAAATGAAGTTACTAGTATTTAAGCAGATAGCATTTAGCTGAACGACATAGAAGAGGAGAACTGAGGATGACCACGTTATTCGTTGTTTTATTTTACTTAGCTTTAGTGTTAGTGGTGGGGCTGATTATTTATCGGATCTATCTGTTAGTACACCATGATCGCCAGCGCGGACCGCTAGTGAGCCGTTATGTATTATATATGGCGGCCGCTGCAATGTTTTGTGCAATTGTGATCGGCGCATTGATCAAGAAATAATAAAAGCCACCGGCTGGGTTACCGGTGGCAAAAAAAGGAGTTGGGGTGAGTTTACGTTGGGAGGGCGTAAACTCTTTTTTCATACTTTGGAGGAGAATGAAAAAATTAGGGTTATCTGGTTGTTGGGTATAGGCAGGCGCGACCGCTAAAGTGAATCAAATTTGATTGGCTAAAGCAGCTCGCTTGTCTATGTTGTTAACTATACCGGGAAAGTATGAAGAAATTATGACGGTTTCGACATATAAATTTGAAGACTCTGTAAAGAAACTTTTAAACGGATAAATCGTATTCAATCGCGGTATACTTAGCTTATTAAAGTGGAGGTGTTCAATGATGACGACAATTTTAGCTATAGTGAAGCAAAATAGTGCCTTGGAGCAATTACGTGCTGATTTACCAGCCGACGTGAAATTAATCATGGCTGATCAAGCCACTGCATCTGAATTAGCACAGGTCGATATTATTTATGGTTGGGGCGAAGTTGGTAAAAAAATATTAGCACAACCACAGCACCAAGTGAAATGGATCCAAACGATCTCGGCTGGTGTTGATGCCTTGCCGTTAGCACAGTTACAGCAGCAACACGTTTTATTGTCCAATACCAGTGGAATCCACGCCGAGTCGATTGCTGAATCAGTTATCGGCATGTTATTGATGCATGTGCGTGGGTTACAGCAATCCGTAGCACAACAAGCACAAGCGCAATGGCATAAATTACAACATCATCAATTAACTACGCTAAAGGGCAAAAAATTATTAGTTTATGGGACTGGGCATATTGGTCAGCGAATCGCTGAATTGGCGGAAGCTATTGGTATGAAAACGAGTGGCGTTAATCGCAGTGGTCACCCAGCAGCACATTTTGCAGCAACATATACGATGGATACCGCAACGACAGCTTTAGTACAAGCGGATGTGATCGTTAACGTGATGCCACTGACTAAAACGACTGAGAATTTCTTTGCTGCTGACTTCTTTAAACAATTGCAACAGCAACCCATTTTTGTTAATGTGGGCCGCGGCCTCTCAGTTGACACCGATGCATTATTGAATGCGTTGCAGCAGCAACAACTTGGTTTTGCTGCATTAGACGTGGTTGCACCTGAACCGCTACCAGCTGAGCATCCTTTGTGGCGCCAAGAAAATGTTTTGCTGATGCCACACATTGCCGGAATTTTTGACGGTTATATGGGCGCCGCTAATCAAATTTTTGTCGCTAATTTACAGGAATTTCTTGCTACTGGTCAATTAGTGCAAAATCAAGTCGAACTTCAGCGCGGTTATTGATAATATCGGGTTGCTATATAGCGCTCACTATTTTACATTTTTAGCGCCTATCGCTTAGTGCCGGCGATGCTAGCGACGCCCTTCTATTGCAATGAAGCGTTATCAAAATAATTCTGAAAAACCACTTAACTTTTCAGAAAAAATTATTCCCATTATTTTGAAAAATGTGGTAGAATAAAGCAGTAAATGTACAACCTTATTAAACGTGATTTAACCGACAACTTCTCCTGTCTAGCTGATTTATTAAATTAGGCGATACTCAGAAGCTAACTGTCGTTTAGATCATCCGCTAATCGTTGTAATACAATTTAGGAGGACTAATATTTATGTCATTAGTACATGGTACTGAACTGTTTGCTGCTGCTCGTAAGGGTCATTATGCTATCGGTGCATTCAACACGAACAACTTGGAATGGACACGCGCTATCTTAGGTGCTGCTCAAGAATTGAACGTTCCTGTTTTGATTCAAACTTCAATGGGCGCTGCAAAGTACATGGGTGGTTATGAACTTTGCCAAAAACTTGTTGAAGCAACAATCAAGAGCATGGACATTACAGTTCCTGTTGTAATGCATTTAGACCATGGTAACTACGAAGCTGCTAAAGAAGCAATTGCTGCTGGCTACAACTCCGTTATGTTTGATGGCCATGATCTACCATTTGCTGAAAACTTAGAAAAGACTAAGGAAATCGTTGCTTTGGCACATGCCAAAGGTATCTCCGTTGAAGCTGAAGTTGGCTCAATTGGTGGTGAAGAAGACGGTATCGTTGGTGAAGGCGAATTAGCTGACGTTGAAGAAGCTAAGCAATTAGCTGCAACTGGCATCGACTTCTTAGCAGCCGGCATTGGTAATATCCATGGCCAATACCCAGCTAACTGGACTGGTTTGCATTTCGATCGTTTGCAAGAATTAGCTGACGCTATCGAACAACCACTTGTATTACATGGTGGCTCAGGCATTCCTCAAGACCAAGTTGAAAAAGCTATCTCAATGGGTGTTGCTAAATTGAACATCAATACTGAATGCCAATTAGCCTTTGCTAAAGCAACTCGTGAATATATCGAAGCTGGCAAAGACCAAGAAGGTAAAGGCTTTGACCCTCGTAAATTATTAGCACCAGGTACAACTGCAATCGAAAACACAGTTAAAGAAATCGTTGGCTGGATGGGTACTAAACCCGTTAAATTGGTTCCAGAAGAAATCTAATTTAACTTATCTAACCTTTTAAAAAGTCCAATTCCGTTTATGCGGAATTGGACTTTTTTTAATACCATATTTTATAATGAAAAAATAAAAACACCTAAATGACAGTTAAACTCCGTCATCTAGGTGTTTCAGCTCATCTAATTTTCGTACAATCAACGTTGAAGATCGCTTGCGATGTTAGTTTTTCTAAGTCGCTTAATTGATGTAATTTAACTTTGTAACAACGACTGGCATTTTCAAAAACGCTAATGGTGATCTCGCTAAATTCACCTAAATTATCTAAATAATGTTTGAGACCAATATAGCTAAAACTTCGCATTTTACAATCTCCTATCGTCAGTTGAATTCGTAAATAGATAGCTTATTTACCAGTATATTCTTGGTCCTTGGTTGAAACCGTCAAACCAACAATATTTTTATGGAATTTAGGTGTAAAGAGACTGACAATATAACTAATACCGAAAGCTGAGATAAAGGAAACACAGCTAACAATGAATGGTGATGCAGCTGAAGCTTGTACAAAGTAGGTAATAATGGCACTTGTAATTAGACCAGTTAATACACCAGGTGTGTTGGCTTTTTCGGTAAAAATACCAACAGCGAAGATTCCAGCAATTGGCACACCGAAGATCCCAGTAATAGCTAAGAATAAATTCCAAGTTTGTGATGTGTTACCTAGCATTAAGTAAACAGCTAACGCTAAGCTGATTAATCCAGCACAAATAATGATGATTCGAGCTAAAGTAACATCGCTAATTTTTTTGAATTTATCATCGAAGAAACGCTGCTTGAAATCTGTTACCGCACAGGAAGAAATTGCGTTTAGACTTGAAGCAACAGTCGACTGAGCTGCAGCGAAAATTGCGGCAATTACTAAGCCAGCAATGCCTGCAGGTAAAACGTTAACGATAAAGTAAGGAACAAGTGCTGAAGTGTTGAAGTTTTTTGGCAAGACCTCAGTGTGTTTATAGTAGCTGAATAAGACTGTACCCATACCGTAGAAAATTGGAATCGTGATCAGTGCCAAGAAACCATTCGTCCATAAAGATTTGGCAGCTTCTTTCATGGAACTAGTTGTTTGATAACGCTGGACGACATCTTGACTACCAGTATATTGATACAAACCGTTAAAGATTTGGCCAGCAAAAATTAAAGGTATGAAACGAGAAACGTCGCTAAACTGGAAATCATACCCAGAAATTAATTTGTGGTTGGTCACGGCATCGTGGGCAATTGTGCCCCAACCACCAGAAATATAGTGTGCACCTAAAAGACAAACCAGTAGGGCGCCGCCTAAAAGTAGCATGCCTTGGATAACATCACTCCAGATAACGCCTTCGATGCCGCCTAAGAAGGTATAAACGATACATAACCCACCGACAATAAAGGCGATGATAATTGGGTTAATATCAGAAACCGATGTGATCGCAATGATCGGCAAGTAAATAACAATTGCGACTCGACCAAGGTGATAAAGCATGAATAGGATACTACCTAACACACGCATTACGGGATGAAAACGTTCTTCAAGATACTCGTAAGCACTGGTAACCTTTAACTTTCTAAAGAAAGGCACATAGTATTTGATTAAGAATGGCACCATTAAGAAAATACTTAGATTACCGAAGGCGTATGACCAATCTTGTAAAAAAGCTTGTTCAGGCGTCGACATGAAAGTAATGGCGCTTAAGGTCGTGGCGTAAATACTAAAACCGGCAGCCCATGCAGGCACACTGCCTTCTGCTTTAAAGAATGAATCGGTATTTTTACTCGCTTTACGCGTGAAATAAGCCCCGACACCAAGCATTGCAAGCAAATAAACAATTAATACGGCCCAATTAAGGGTACCAAAACCAGCTTTACTCATTGTTTCACCTCATTAAGTTTCATAGAATTTACTTGTTGCTGATCAGATTGTTGAATAAATATTTTTAGAATGAATGGTGCTATGATTGTGGTCACCACAGTCACGATGATCATTGCTGTGTAGTGGTTTTGGTCGATTAAATGGGTGTTTAAAGCGACATTGGCAACCACTAAAGCCATTTCACCACGTGAGATCATACCAGCGCCGACCACATTTGCGGCCGACCAATCTAGATGGAATAGTCGCACGCCAAGTGCGCCGCCAATTTGTTTTCCAATAATGGCAATGATGATCAAGGAGGTGATGAAAATTAAATCATGTTGCATACCAGCAAAACTAATATTCAAGCCGATACTGACGAAAAATACGGGAATGAAAACCGCGTAGCCAATCGGTTCGATTTTCAAAGCTAGCTTTTCTTTAAAAGTCGTTTCGGAAATGGCTAAGCCGGCAAAGTAAGCACCGAGCACATCACTCATGCCTAGTGCAACAGCAAGTGCCGCAAAGCCAAAACATAAAATAAGTGCAGCTGTCGTTTCGTTCTCGCTGGCAGTTAGTTTACTGAAAAATTGCAGGAAGCGCGGTACGAACCATTTGCCTAAGACAAACATGGCGCCAAAGAATAGTAGCTTGGTGAGTAGCATTATTGGTAACGACTGGTTACTAGCGGCTGCGCCACTACCAAAAAGGCCCACGCAGATACCGAGTAAAATCACACACATGATATCGTCGGCCACGGCAGCACCTAAAATAATGGCACCTTCGCGACTATTTAGGCGGTGCATCTCTTTTAATACTTGAACTGAGATGCTGACCGAGGTGGCACTCAGAACCAAACCAATGAAAATAGCAGTGGTCCACTGAAAGTTGAAGACGTAGATACATAAAGCGGCGGCACTGACGGTTGGGAAAATAACGCCTAAAGTAGCAACAGTCAGTGCAGGGCGCCAGTAACGCATCAGTAAATTCAAGTCGCCTTCTAAGCCAGCGATGAACATTAAAATAATGACGCCAAACTCAGAAAAATACTGAATGAAGCTGGTTGGCGTTAATAAATGAAAAACTGCCGGTCCTGCCAATACACCAATCAGTAACTCACCGATCACGCTAGGTAATTTAAGTAGGTTGGAGAGATGCGCGCCTAGTTTGGTCAGCAGCAAGATAATGACTAATTGCATTAAATAAGTCATAATGCTGCCTGCCGTTGTTGCAATTGTTGATTGACTAAATCGATTTGCGCTGCTAATTGTTTAGTCGGGATGGCATATTCCAGAAAGACAGGGATTGTTGGCTGTAATTGGGCTAACATTTGCTGCCAATCTGCTGCTGGTTTCGTCAATAGAACAGTTTCCTGATTTTCAATGGCTTTTAGATGGAAGACAGTAATGGCTGACTGCAGCTTGTTGAACGCTGTTAACGGTACCGTGTCGACCCAACACCAATTACCAGCATCGAAAGTATAGCCGAGACTTGATTGCGCTGTTTTGAGCAAGGTAAGCTGAGATTCGATATTACTTAGGCGACCGTACTCATTGGGTTGATTTTCAATGGTGACTTGAACCGTGGTTGCCGCTAATTGGTGCTGCAGCTTAGCTAAAACAGTCGACGAGATCTGTTGGCAATCACCTAAGCTGAATTTAAGTGATTTAATGTGATTTTGTTGCGCCATAGCAAGATTAGCTGCCAGCTGGGGATTGACTTGCGAACCTTGAAAGAGTTCTTCTGGGACCGAATAGTAGAACTGCCAATTTTGCTGTTGGCATAATTGATCGATTTTTTGTAACTCGGTTGCTTTAGTTGCTGGTTGGAAAAATTCACCACGAACTTCGATGGCGTCAATTGCTGTAGCAGTCAACTGTTGTAAACACGTTAACTGTGAAACCTGCGCTTGTAATTCATCTAGGAATACTGCTGTATTAATTGAAACTTTCATTGTTGTGCCACCTTTCTACTACACAATAATTCAAACCGTTTCGGTAAGACATAAGCGATGAGCAGAACAAAAAACCGCTAGTAATAACCCTCGGCTTAACTCGAGGTTATTACTAGCGGTTGAATTTATGAGCGATTCATTACATCCAGTACCTTAGCACAATAAAAAATATTTGTAAACGCTTAATTATAAAAATCAGCAACGGCACCAAATAATTGAGCTTGGTCTGCTAACTGGGTGACACGCAGCTCAGTTTGACATAAATCAGGCGGTAATAGTGGGTCTAGTGCTTGATTAAGTAGGGCCAATAAGAAGTCACCTTGTTGCGAAACGGCGCCACCAATCAAGAGAATTTCAGGATCAAATAGCAAAATTATATTGGCTAGGCCAGTGGCGACTTCCGCCGCCCAGTTATTGATGATCGTGGTAAATGGTGTTTCCTGCTGCCGCGCCTTAGCAAAGGCTTCGGGTACGCTGGTTTTGTGATCAATTAATTGATGTTCCAAGGTTAAAGTCGACGCTCTTTGTTCATAATTGGTCTGTGTCTGCGGGTCATAAAGCGTGTAGCCCAAGGAATTAGCCGTGGCGTGGGCACCATTTAGTAATTGGCCATGATCTAAATAAGCACCACCGATGCCAGTGCCTAAAGCGACGCAGTAGACGGCAGCTTTTCCTTGTGCTGCACCAGCTAATTGCTCGCCGAGTAAGGCGGCATCAACGTCATTAACGACGACTACCGGCAGACCACTTTGCTGTTCTAGTGCTTGTTTCAATGGCGTTCCTTGGTAGCCAGGAATGGTGGGGCCAGCATACTGAATCTGACCTTCGTCACCAACGATGCCAGCAGTGCTGATACCAATACCACTTAAAGTATATTGTTGCTGGTAAGTTGCGGTCAGCGCCTGTAATTGCTTAAGAATGTGGCCAGCACGGTTATGTTCAGTTGAACAACGCCCACCAGCACTAAGCTGGAGCTGTTCATCGACTAAACTGTACTTGATCGTCGTACCACCAATATCAAAAGCTAAAAAAAGTTTACTCATCAGATCATCTCATTTTCTATTAGATGCGGTTTTTATTGGATGAATTGATTTTATGGTAGCATGTAATAATTATTTTCTCAAATTAAAATATTAATAATTTATATTTTCACTGATATGAAAGTGATGATGGACTATTATGATAATTTTTACCGAATATTTAACTTGAAATACTTTTTACCTTGTTGTATTCTTCTTGGTGAGCGGTTGGATGAATTGAGCGATTCATTACAAAATTTAGAAAAATGAGGCTATTATATTATGAAAAAACTATATTCTGCACTAATGACAGCGTTTAACGAAGACGATACTATTAACGAAAGCGGTATCCGTGAAATGGTTCGCTACAATATTGATCATAACCATATTGATGGTTTGTACGTCGGTGGCAGTACTGGGGAAAGCTTCATGTTAAGTACTGCGGAACGCAAACAAGCTTACAAAATTGCTTATGATGAAACTGCGGGCAAAGCGGATTTAATTGCTCAAGTGGGGTCAGTTAACTTGAAGGAAGCCAAAGAATTAGCGAAATACGCCGTTGAACTCGGTTATAAAACAATTTCTGCCGTACCGCCATTCTACTATCATTTCACTTTTGAGCAGATCAAAGATTACTACGATCAAATCCTTGCAGGCTTGGATGTTCAACTGATCATCTACTCGATTCCAGCTTTGTCTGGGGTCACGCTTTCTTTAGCTGAATTTGCTAAATTATTTGAAAATCCTAAAATTATCGGCGTTAAATATACAAATAACGACTTCCTATTATTACAACGTCTACGTTCTGCTTTTCCTGATAAGAAGATCTACTTTGGGACTGACGAAATGTTGATCTCCGCTTTACCACTGGGTATTGATGGTGCGATCGGTTCAACCTTCAACTTAAACGCTGCTCGGGCTAAGGCAGAAATTGCAGCGTATGAAGCCGGCGACATGAAGAAAGTCTTTGAGTTACAGGATGTTAGCAATAAGTTTATCCTGGCGTTGATCGATAATGATATTTACCCAAGTCTTAAGTTGGTCTTCGAAGAAATGGGTGTTCATGCTGGTTATAGCAAAGCACCAATGAGCAAACCAACGGCAGAAATGCGTGCTGGTGCTAAAAAGATTTACGAACAATATATTAAATAAATTCTAGTAAGTAGAAAAGAGCCGTCATGATGACAAATACATTTTTAGAGACAGTAAAAGGAAAATTGATTATTTCCTGTCAGGCCCTACCAGATGAGCCATTGCATAGTTCGTTTATTATGGCGCGAATGGCACGGGCAGCTAAAAGGGCAGGCGCAGTTGGGATTCGCGCTAATTCGGTAGTGGATATTCAAGCGATTCAGGACGAAACAGACTTACCGATGATCGGTATTGCCAAAACAGATTATCCTGATTCACCAGTTTATATCACGCCGACGATGAAAGAAATGCGCGCAGTAGCAGCAACTGGCGTGGAAGTAGTTGCTTGTCAGGTGACGGGTGAACCACGGCCTAATGGTGAAAAATTGGCGGATATTGTGGCGCAATTTAAGCAGGAATTTCCGGATACGTTGTTAATGGCGGATACCGATATTCTGGAAAATGCCTTGATCGCGGACGAACTTGGTTTTGATATTATCGGTACCACCATGCGGGGCTACACGCCTAAGTCGCAGGGCACGAATGTTGCTGATAATGATTTCGAATATTTAAAGGCAGTATTGAAGCAAGTTAAGCATCCGGTAGTCGCTGAAGGTAAGATCGATACACCGGAAAAAATGAAGCGTTGCTTGGAACTTGGCTGTCAAGCAGTTGTCGTTGGTGGCGCCATTACGCGGCCATTAGAAATTGCTAGTCGGTTCATTGCGGCACTTTGATCAAAAGTTATTGTAGGAAGTACTATAATTATTAAGGTGACTTAATAATCGTAGTGCTTTTTATATTAAATTTTCTGGCTCAACTTGTATCATGGCGATGGGCAACAAATATGGTAAAATAATTTTTGGAAGCGGAACAGCGTTACAGCCCAAGGGGGTAAATAATGGTAGAACATGAAAATATTATGCAATTAGTGGAAGCGCAATACGTTGAGCTATCCCGGCAGGAGCGTAAGGTGGCGCTAAAGGTGCTACAAGAGCCAGAAAAAATCCAGCAATTAAGCATTAACCATTTAGCCGAAAGTGTTGGTGTTAGCAACGCAACGATCACACGTTTCGTGAAAAAAATGAAGTGTGCCAATTTTTATGAATTTAAAATTCAATTAGCCAAGGTGGGTGTATCGCCGGAACCAGCTGTTCCAACCAAAGGGACGATCGCGGACGACGTTTATGACTTTTATCAAAAAGTGTTGAAGGCGACGCAGCAGCTATTGGATCCGAAAACGTTAACTGAAGTCGTACAATTAATGCAGCACAGCCAACGTCTGTATTTATTTGGCTTAGGTAGTTCTGGCTATACCGCTAATGAAATGGCCCAGCGCTTGATCCGGATGGGCATTACTGCTTTTGCCATGACGGATAGCCACATGATGTATATTACCAGTGGCATTATGCAACGCGGCGATGTTATTTTGGTGCTGTCAACTTCGGGGAACACCAGTGAAGTTAACCAAGCAGTAACTGCAGCTAAAAAAAACGGTGCTCAAGTTATTGCAATCACTGGTTTTAGTCGTAGTCCGTTGGTCGAGCAGTCCGATTTAGCGCTGGTGGTTAAAAATAGTAACTTTGTTGATAATAGCCGCTTCGTTAATTCGCAATTTGCACTGACTTATGTTTTAGATATTATTACTACCATGCTACTCAAGGATGATCATTACCGCGCCAACATGGACCAAACCGTGGAAATGATCATGAATAATAAGCTGAAGAATAAAAAAGAGTGAAGCGGAAAACTTCAAAGAAGTCGCTAAAATTATCAATCTCGAATATCAGTAGGCAAATTTAGGTTATTCAGATTTGGCAAGATAAAATTGTTCTGCTATAGTTCAGTGTGAACGCTTTCGCATTGGCAAATTTTAGTGGGGTGATTTAATTGAAACGAAACGTGCCATTATTTATTGGTTGTACCGTGTTTCTAGCACTTTTTATATTGACGATTGCTGGTGTGATCACTAATTTAACTTTTAATTTATTTTCTGTTTCATTGGTCCCGGCGCAACAAATCGTTACTGAAGTCATTGTTTTATTATTCTGGTTAGGGCTGAATCACTTTTATTTACGGCAACGGGTTAGTTGGCGGTTTAGTTTTAGACGTTGGTATCTCGTTTTACCAGTTATTGTTGTTTTGCTAGGTGACGCGACCTTAAAGCCGCATTTCACGTTTGATTGGGCGCATATTTTATGGGCGCTGGGCCTTGGACTAGCAATCGGAGTGGTGGAGGAGTATGTGTTCCGCGGTTTGTTGGTCAATTATTTAGCGACGGAGTTTCGTTTGGGTGCAGGACTGACTGCTACCTTAAGTGCGCTGACCTTTGCCGTTGTGCATATCGCTAATCTAAGTGACGGTGACCTGATCAATACTGTGGCGCAGGTACTAGCCGCTTGTGGCATCGGCTTCTTCTTTGCGGTGATTTATTTGATCACGAAGAATCTATGGCTACCGATCATTGGTCACACACTGATCGATAGCTTTGATCAGTTGGCTTTTGGCACGTTAAGCAATACGGCTGGAACAAGCTTAGTAACCAGTAGCGTTTACGCCGTATTTTTTGTGCTACTAGGTGTTTATCTGTTAAGAAAAAATCGTTTGCAGCCGGGATTGCGACACGTGACTGAGCATCAGCCATCGTTTGGCCCACATTATTCGAATCGACGGCTGTGGATCGATCCCTGGAAAACGGTGTTAGTTTGCTTAATTCCGCCGTTAGAATTATTGATCGTTCCGCTAGCAATCAAATTAGTCCATGGTCAGCTCGGGCGGGTGATCATTATGGATCTCGTGTTCTTGCTCGGTTTTTGCGGTGCGCTTTGGTTGTATGGCTCGGTTTTGAAAGCCGACTGGCCACGATTTAAACGACATTGGTTGCGCAACAGCCTATGGGCAATTGGCGGTGTCTTCGTGTCGTACGCTATTTTAGCGGCTGTACGTTTGGTGTTGAAGCCATTAGCGGTTGGTAGCGGGCCAGATGTGCTCAGTATTCAACCCGCATTGGTTAGTTTTGCAGCTAGCTTGACCGTATTGCTGGCACCGTTTACCGAAGAAATTATTTTTCGGCATGCGCTTTTTTATCAATGGAAGCAACGCGGAATCTTGACTTGGCTAATGTTTATTCTCTCTGCAGTTTTGTTTGGTTTAGTGCACTGGAATAATTTTGACGGTAATATTATTGCAATGGTGCCGTACATGGCGGTGGGTGCGTGGTACGCGCTGATTTATTATTGGTCGCATAATATTTGGCAAAATATTATGACCCACTTTTTGTTTGATTTTATTCAGTTTTTAGGCGCTGTCTTGGTTTTGGTGGTGACCTTACTGCAAGGTTAAACTTGTGGATAACAATTAAAAAAGCAAAGTTACGCACACTTAGTGTTAATAACTTTGCTTTTTTTGTCGTTTACGGATAGTGGTCACTTTTATTGGTGGATAAGTCGGCAGTAATGTTGATAAGTTGAGTTTAAGGTGGAAAACTTAGTTAAATAAATCGTTGGTGGTCAGTGTTATGCACAGTTAGAAATAAAAATATTGAAGCGACTGAAAAATAACCATGAGCACTAAACTAGGTAGAAAATTAGATACGCGGATCTTGGTTAGGCGCATAACATTCAAGCCAATTGCGATGATCAACAAGCCGCCGATCTGGCTGATGCCGGCCATTAAAATTGTGATCAGCGTGTGTGGGACATAGCTGATCAGCACACTGGCAACTAGGGTGATCAAGCCTTGGTAAATAAAAACCGG
Source organism: Loigolactobacillus zhaoyuanensis (assembly GCF_003946385.1). Classification (GTDB taxonomy): domain Bacteria; phylum Bacillota; class Bacilli; order Lactobacillales; family Lactobacillaceae; genus Loigolactobacillus; species Loigolactobacillus zhaoyuanensis. The sequence continues at coordinate 6,283 of NZ_RHOE01000015.1, read as the reverse complement.
TAAGCTGGAGAATAGAACGCCGAGCCCCAGCGAAGCGGTTAGCATGATCGCCATAAAGCCGTCCATGACAGCTTTGGTGTACAGCGTTTGATTATCGCCAGACACGCCACTTTGAATCGCACCGATGATCCCCATTGAGCCAATGACAAAAATCAATGTACTGGTAACAAAACCTTCAGCAAAATTACCGTTATTTTTAGCAAAGTGTTTCTGCAAAAAAAGTCCTAAATGATTCATTCGTTCCTCAATTTTTAGCGCTTCACCAAGCATGGCGCCTAGGCAGAGACTAATGATGATCAAAGTAAAGGCGTTTGTTTTTACTGCCATTTGTAAGCCAAGGGCAACCACACCAATACCGATGCCTTTAGTCACGGTATCCTTAGTTTGTTCACTAATATTTCGTAATACTGTTCCGAGTAGACTACCACCAATGATTGCTAAGCTATTGACCAAAGACCCTAATAAAATCATATTTGCCACCCCCAATTAAATGATAATTATTAAAATCGTATAATAAAATAGCGAAATAACAAATAGATTATACGTAAACAAACGTCATTAAGCGATTTTGCTTTAATGACGTTTGTTTTACAGTAAAGCTAATTCGGCCTCTAGCTCTGGTTTAGCGGCGAGTGTTGCTTGATCAACGTCATAGGCAATTTGGTGTGCTTCATTGAAAACAATAAAGCGCTGTGCGGTGGCTTTGATCTGCACGTAGTCATGGCTAGCAATCAAAATTGTTTTGCCAGCTTGCTGCAGTTGAGTCAGCAAATGGCGTATTTCTTGCTGTGCAGCGGGGGTCAGGCCATTTAGCGGTTCATCAAGGATCAGTACGCTGGGATTTAACGCCAGCACACTGGCGAGGGCGACCCGCTTTTTTTCACCGCCGGATAAGTGATAGGGTACGCGATCGCGTAATTGGCTACAGCCAGTTAGTTCTAGGCAATCGTTGACCCGCTGGGTGATTTCAGCTGGGCTTAATGGCAGTTGACGTAAGCCAAAGGCCACTTCATCGGCAACGGTTAAATTAAAGAGTTGCACATCGCTATTTTGAAAAACGAAACCAATTTGCTGATGAAATCGTTGCCGTTGCTGTGGTTTTTTTAGATAGGAGGCGTCGATCTGTGTTTGCTGGAAATAATAAGCCCCGCTGGTGGCGACCTTCAAGCCACTTAAAATATTAAACAACGTTGATTTTCCGGAACCATTTGGCCCCATGAAGCAAACAAATTCGCCAGCGGTAATTTCTAAATTAATGTTCGCTAATCCAGTACCATTAGGGTAGTCGTAGCTAAGCTGTTTTAATTTTAACGTGACGCTCACCTCCCAAATAGAAATAATAGGCCGAAAATAGCCAAATCAAGAATTATATACAAATTATCGCGCCACGGCTTGCGGGTGCGGGGAACTCTAGGGTATTCACCGATAAAACCACGCGCTTCCATGGCGGCATACAGTGCTAAAGCGTAGTCACGAGTTTTTAAGTATAACGTGCCAAAAAGCAAGCCGATCGTGCGGTAGGGATGCTTAGTTTGACCAACTGTCCGCAGCGTGACCGCCTGCAAAAAGCCCAGCAAAAATTCGCCTAGCATTTTCAAATAAGTCAGCGTAATATCGACCACAAAAATCAAGCCATTGGGGCAGTGTAGTTGCTGTAGCGCCTGGATCACTTGACTAAAGGTTGTTGTAGTACGGTAGTAATTGAGGTTAAGCAGGATCAACGCTGTTTTACTGGCGAATAGCCAGACGTTAGCATTTAATAACAAGCTAGGTAGAATCAGTAATAAAGCCATCGCAGCGGTGGTCAGCGTTTGGCGTAAAACGCGGCGCAAATAAAACTGCGGCAGCGTCAGTAATAAGCCTAGATCAACTAATAAAATTAGCCACAACAATAGTAAATTCTGATTAAGCGATAGCAATAAAACACTGCCGAAGGTGGTTAATAACTTGATTTGTGGCGGTAGGTAATGTTTTAACGCTGGTTGTGCTTGTTCGGCAGCTTGACTAAAGCGCGCCAATAGACCTTCTAACCGGTGACTGTTTTGCTCTAAAAAATGATGCCGACTACTGGCAGTTGGTAGTGGCGTGTTGGTGGTCAACCAGCTGGGTAACTTAGTGCTCATGCTGCAACACTCGCATTAAGACGGCAAAAATCAGAACTGCAGTTAAGGCGGATAAGATATAGCCCAACGGTAAATTTAAGCCGTGGATCGCGTAGTCACTGAATAAAGCATTGAAATGAACACCATGGGTCATGCCGACTGGTGCCGCAGTATGTAAACGGTGCGTCAATTCTTGATTACTCCATTCACCCCAGGCTGTGCCAGAAGCCAGTAAGCCCAGCGGTGAAAGAACGATCAAGCCAATTAATAAGCCGTAAAAAGCTTTAAATGATTTTGCAGTGGCCGGCGCTCGATACAACGTATCTGGCGCCGCTTTTTTGATAAATTGATAAACTAAAACGCTGAACAACGCTTCCACCCAACCAGCAACTAATAAATGAGCCAGCAACATGGCGGGAATCGTAATGTTAAGCCCATAAGGACAGTAAAGCGGCGTACCATTACTGCTATGTGCTAATAATGGCTGTAAGCCTAGCTCGATACTGGCAGTTAACGCCGCCAAATTAATTCCCACGTAGGCGCCGATAGCTAAGCCGATTTTTTCATGATGCAACCGGCGGCCGATTTGATAGCAGGCATAGCCAACAAAGGGCATGATCACCGCCATATTGAATGCATTGGCGCCGAACGTCAGTATACCGCCGTCGCCAAATAGCAACGCCTGCAGTAATAGGGTGAGCGACAAAGCCAAACAAGCTGCCCACGGACCTAACAGTACCGCCAGTAAAGTGCCACCCACCGCATGGGCAGTGGTGCCACCAGGAATCGGCAGATTAAACATCATGATCAAAAAAGCTAGCGCAGCGGCAACACCGATCAACGGCACGGTCTCTTTTTTTTCTTTGATCTGGGCTTTCACTTTAAGGACTGATACAGTCCAAATCGGCGCCATCGCCGTGAGCATCACGCCGCAAGTGGCAGGACTTAAATAATTATCTGGAATATGCAAGTAACTCGCTCCTTAACACTGTTTTAATTGGCAATATGATCGATCAAATAACTGATATCGGTGATGATGAATTTACGATTTTTCGTGGTCAGAGCGCCATCTTGTTTCAACTCGTTCAGCATCCGATTAACGCTACTACGTGAACTGATACCGCAGAAACCAGCAATATCATCATTAGTAACGCTAAAATCGATCAAAATACCTTCGGAAATTTGGCGACCAAATAAATCGATCAAGCTGTAAATAAAAGCGCACAATGCGCCTTTTTTTCCGTTCATCACCATACGTTGTAATCGAAAAATATTTTCTGACAACTTTTTGCGGTAATAATTTTTAATGTAATTTTGTAATTCAGGATTAGCATTAACGTATTTCCAAAACGTGACGCGATCAATTTGGTAGAAAGTGGCTTCATCTGATTCGACACGAACATTAAACGGTTGTGATGTGAATTTAGAAACTTCGTCGCGCAATAAAGAAATGACATCAGGCTTGGCAATATAGGATAAGTTGAATTCACGACCGTCCTGTAAAATAATACTGTTTTTGATGATCCCTTGTTTCAAAATGTAGGTGTAATGCTCAGAAAGCCCGTGATAAGTGAGATACGTATGTCGCTTTTTGTGAATCTCCGGAACGTGTTGGGCTTCAAGATAACTAATTAAATATTCAATATCGGTCAATACCATATCGTCTTCATTTCTTTCATGTAAGTTTTGAGAGCGTCGAATCGGCCTTTATATAGGTAGAAATGGAACGCGCTTTCATGCAAGTTAAGCTATGGTCGCCTCAAAATTACAATTACTTAACGTATCATAGTCTTTTGGCAAAAATTAGCGTCAGCATTTAAAGTATACATTTGTTAACCCACTTTGAAAATGCTAAACGTAGCAGACAAGCCGAAAAAAGATGCGTATAACTGAGAGTGCGTATAAAAACACATAAGAGGAAGAGGATGTCATCAATGGTAGCTATTGACTTACCATATGATAAAAAAACAATTACCGCCAACATTGCTGCGGAAAATTTTGCTGGTAAATTAGTTTCAGAGGCGGCAACATATCATAACGACTTTACCGAAAAGGAGACCGTCGAAAAGTCGTTAGACCACCCAATTGGTTCGGCGAGCCTGGAAGAACTAGCTCAGGGTAAGAAAAATATTGTTATCATTAGTTCGGATCACACGCGGCCAGTGCCCTCACATATCATTACGCCGATCCTGTTACGCCGGTTGCGCAGCGTTGCGCCAGACGCACAGATCCGCATTTTGGTGGCCACTGGTTTCCATCGACCATCAACGCATGAAGAATTAGTTAACAAATACGGTGCGGATATTGTGGCCAACGAAGAAATCGTTATGCACATTTCCACTGATGACAGTTCAGTGGTCAAAATAGGTCAACTCCCATCTGGTGGCGATTGTCTGATCAATAAAGTCGCTGCTGAAGCTGATTTATTGATTTCTGAAGGCTTCATCGAATCACATTTCTTTGCTGGTTTTTCTGGCGGTCGTAAGTCAGTTTTACCAGGGGTTGCGTCATATAAAACAATCATGGCCAACCATTCTGGCGAATTTATTAATTCAAATAAAGCGCGGACGGGTAATTTAATGCACAATCCGATCCATAAAGACATGGTGTACGCTGCCCGGACTGCTAATTTAGCTTTTATCATCAATGTAGTTTTGGACGAAGATAAAAAAATTATTGGCTCCTTTGCTGGCGACATGGAAGCTGCCCATAAAGTTGGCTGCGATTTTGTTAAAAAGTTATCCAGCGTTAAAAAAATTCCTTGCGATATCGCGATTTCGACTAATGGTGGCTTTCCGTTAGATCAAAATATTTATCAGGCGGTCAAAGGAATGACAGCTGCTGAAGCAACAAACAAAGAGGGCGGCACGATCATTATGGTCGCTGGTTCTCGTGACGGTCATGGTGGCGAAGGCTTTTATCATAATTTAGCTGATGTTGCTGATCCGAAAGACTTTTTGGAGCAGGCCATCAACACGCCACGGTTAAAAACAATTCCCGATCAATGGACCGCACAGATTTTTGCCCGAATTTTAGTGCATCATCACGTGATTTTTGTTTCTGACTTAGTTGACCCACAATTGATCACCGATATGCATATGGAACTTGCCACTTCGTTGGATGCGGCCTTAGCTAGTGCCTACAAACGCGAAGGTCAAGCGGCTAAAGTTGTGGTCATCCCTGATGGCCTCGGCGTGATCGTGCAATAACATGGAACAAACAGAGATGCAGGCATTGTTGCAGCAAGTCGCTAGCGGCCAAGTCACGCCAACAGCTGCTGGCGCGCAATTAAGTCAGTCACCGATCGCTGATATTGGTTATGCCCAAGTCGATCTCGGTCGGCAGCAACGCAATGGCTTTCCCGAAGTGATCTATGGTGCTGGTAAAACGGCAGCGCAGATCATTGGGATTGCGCAAACCTTGCAACAGCAAAATCAGCCGATTCTGATCACCCGCTTGTCAGTAGAAAAGTTTAATGCGGTGCAGGCGGCATTACCAGCGGCAACTTACTATCCGGAAGCCCGTTGTGCCGTTATTGGTACGGCGCTACCAGCAAGTGATAGCTATATTGCGGTGGTGACGGCTGGAACGTCTGATATACCAGTTGCCGAGGAAGCCGCCGTTACGGCGGAAACTTATGGTAACCGGGTGGAACGAATCTATGATGTTGGTGTGGCCGGTATTCAGCGTTTATTTAACCGACTTGATGTGATCCGCGGTGCCAAAGTGGTGATCGTGATCGCCGGTATGGAAGGGGCCTTAGCCAGTGTGGTTGGTGGCTTGATCGATAAACCATTGATCGCCGTACCGACGAGTATTGGCTATGGGACTAATTTTCAAGGACTGACCGCATTATTGACCATGTTGAATAGTTGCGCTTCTGGGATCACGGTGGTCAATGTGGATAATGGGTTTGGTGCTGCTTATTCGGCTAGTATGATCAATCATTTGTAAGCATCAAAAATTTATTAGTGCACTTGGCCAATAAATAATCTTAATTCTGTAATAGGAGTAAAAAATGCGAACATTATATTTAGCCGAGTTTACAATTGAAGTGCAACACCCAATGAACTAGACCAACTATAGACAAAAAGGCCATGAAGACCTATTCTTATAATCGCCAAGAAAATAAGAGAGTAGGTGCCTTCATGACCCAATCCCAGAGTACCATGTCTAGCCAT
>NZ_RHOE01000149.1 GCF_003946385.1 Loigolactobacillus zhaoyuanensis | reverse complement strand
TGCTCCTATGTCAATAAATGGCACATCTTTTTCTAAACACTCGTTCTAATTCTGTCGGAATTAAACCAACTGATGTAATTTGAGGTTCGGATTACCAAGTCCTCAAAATTGGAAAAAGTTGTTTGAAAGGCAAACTCTCTCTTCAACAATGAGTGAAAAGCTTCAATTGGCCCATTATCATAATGGATAACCTTGTTTTGAGTATGAGTGGCTAATCTGATGCCGTTCAAGTAAAGTTTCAACTTCGTTGCTGGTGTACTGTGAACCCATGTCAGAGTGAAAATATTGTGGCTTTTGATGATATTCAAGCGCCTGATTAATCGTTTCTACAACTAACGTCGCCTCCATCTGACGACCAATCTTGAAAGCAAGAACTTGATGAACCTTTGGTTCGTAAATAGAACTGAGATAAACCCAGGTTCCTGGACGTAATTCCAAATAAGTAATGTCAGCACGCCATATCCTTGCATTGGGCTGGTGCTTGATTAAATTGGGGCGTTGTGAATGATCCACATGAGTGCCAGGTTTTTTAAATCGCCGATTCATTAAAGAGTGAATCTCCATTTCCCTCATTAATCGTAAAATTCGTTTTGACCCAACACAGATGCCTGACTTGCGAAGCACCATCGTTATTCGTGGATAACCATAGGCACGATAATTATTTTCCCAAATCAATTTAATTTTTTCTTTGAGCTGATTATCAACACGTTCGTGTTGACTAGGTTGATATCTTTTCCAATGGTAATAGGTGCTGCGCGGTAATTTCAGTGCCGAAAGAATAATTGATAAGCGGTGTCGCAATAACTGATCTTCTATGAAGACAAGGCAATTAATTCGTCCTAATGCTTTCCCAGTAATACCGCCGCAGCTTTTAAAATTTCAAGTTCCTCCTTTAATCGCTGATTTTCCTTTTGAAGTTGTTTGAATTCTTTGGACGTTACTTCAGTACCGTCTTCTAGCTCAACTGATTTAGCGCCTTTAACCCAGTTATGAATTGCGGCTGGAGAAACACCGTATTCCTCGGAAAGCGAGCGAATAGATCTTTTCTCTTCACGATGCATCTTCACAATGCTGGCTTTAAAATCATCTTGATATCGTTTCATTGGAATGCTCCTATCTTGTTTTATTAATTATGGCACAACTGTTCAGAAATTTATGTACCAAATACTAGGATAGGAGCA
>NZ_RHOE01000148.1 GCF_003946385.1 Loigolactobacillus zhaoyuanensis | reverse complement strand
GCCGGATTTACAATGTAAGTGCAACACCAAAATAACTAGACCAAAAAGGCCATGAAGCCTTAAACTTATAAGTGACAAAACCAATAAGTTAGGACGGACTTCATGACCCAATCTAAAGATACCATCAAAAAATCTTATAAGCAACTATCAAGTGAGGAGCGTGGCCAAATCCAGAGTCTTTATGAAGATCATTATTCGATCAGGGCGATTGCTAAAAGATTAGCCCGCGATCCCAGCACGATCAGCCGTGAAATCAAGCGCGGCACCGTGACTCAAATGTCCAGTTATGGCGTTTATACCCAGCGTTATTTTGCCGATAGCGGTCAAATTCAATACGAACAACGCCGTTTAAATTGCCATCGCAAAAGTCTACTCGAACATAATCCGGAATTCTTTAACCAATTGACCACTGCGCTTAAAGCTAAGTTCCGGGTGCACAGTGTAGATAGCTTTGTCGGTGCTTATAAACGTCACCATCCAGCTGAATATTGCCCCGCAACACCCACTGTTTATCGTTACATTGATCGCGGGTTACTAGCTGTCGCCAATATCGATTTACCACAACAGGTCAAACGTCACCAAAAGCACCGTACGGGTCGTGTACGCCAAAATAAAAAGATCTTGGGGACTTCAATTGAACAGCGACCAGTAGCGGCTAATGATCGTTCTGAATTTGGTCATTGGGAAGGTGATTTAGTCAAAGGCAAGCGAACCAGCGATCAACCGGCACTGCTCACCCTAACTGAACGAATGACGCGCTACGAAGTCGTGATCAGAATCCCCAACTATCAGGCTGAAACCTGTAAGGCTGCAGTTCAACAGTTTGTGAATAAACTTGATGCTGAGGTGGTTAAGTCACTCACTTTTGATAATGGTGCAGAATTTTCTGCGCTGAGTGAGGTCACTGGTACCAACCTATATTTTGCTCATCCTTATACGCCGTCAGAACGGGGCAGTAACGAACAGCTTAATGGGCTACTAAGAGAATTTATCCCTAAAGGTCAATCAATTACCAGTTTCAGTGATGATCATATTAAGCAAGCGACCGCGGCACTTAACCAACGGCCACGTAAACTATTTGGTTATAAATCAGCCAATGAATTCATGGCTGAGCAGCTACTCGCATGACCACCACCTAGACCACTTATAAGTGAAGTTTAGCAAGTGTTGCACTTGATTTGACAATTCGGG
>NZ_RHOE01000147.1 GCF_003946385.1 Loigolactobacillus zhaoyuanensis | reverse complement strand
CCCAAATTGTCAAATCAAGTGCAACAGTATCGACCTATTCTTATAAATTGGTATAGTTAATCATCTAAATCAATGAATAGTTCACTGGCGCAGTTGTAGTTCAAGCTCCGACGTGGCCGGTGGTTAAGCGCGTCTTGGATTCCTTGGAGCTCAGTGATCGAGATTTCATGGATTGACTTACCTTTGGGAATGTATTCCCGGATCAGACCGTTCTGGTTCTCATTGGTGCCACGTTCCCACGGCGAGTAGGGGTGGGCAAAATAGACGTCAGGTCCAATAACCTGGCTAAGTTGGGCGAACTCACTACCATTGTCGAAGGTGACGCTTTTAAAATATTCAGCGCCATAGTCGTCAATCGTATTCTGTAGTCCTTGTAGGCATGTGGTCGCGTGGTAATCAGGCAACTTAAGGATGATCTCATAGCGACTGACCCGTTCGGTTAGGGTCAGTAATGCAGGTTCACTTTCCACGCGTTTACCTTTGACCAGATCGCCTTCCCAATGACCAAGTACTTGGCGTTCGTTGATCTCAACTGGCCGTTCTTCAATCGATTGACCTAATATCCGCTTGTTCAATCGATCATGGTGCCTGCCCGGGCGTTTTAGTCGTTGACTGAGTTTCTTTGGTAGATCAGAATTTCTAAGCTCAGTGGCCCCGCGATCGATATAGCGATAGACGGTTGAAGTACATGGACATGATAATTCTGGATAGTGGTTTTTAAAGTAGTGAACAAAGCTGTCGACACTATGGACCCTTGGTCGTTGCCGCAGTGCAACCGTCAACTTGGCGAAGAACTGTGGACTTTTAGCTAACATACCGATTGGCCGACTGTTCGCGCGCTGCTTCTTTCGGATAGCTTGCCCAGTTTCGGCGAAGTAGGCTTGATAGGACTTATGGTTAGGGCCAATTTGAGTGGTCAGACCGCGCCGTAATTCGCGACTGATGGTGCTGGGACTGCGGCGGACGATCTCGGCAATCATACGGATAGATAAGCCTTGGTTATGCAAGACCTCGATTTGACCACGCTCATCAAATTGTAGTTGTCGATAATGGCTAGACATGGTACTCTGGGATTGGGTCATGAAGGCACCTACTCTCTTATTTTCTTGGCGATTATAAGAATAGGTCTTCATGGCCTTTTTGTCTATAGTTGGTCTAGTTCATTGGGTGTTGCACTTCAATTGTAAACTCGGC
>NZ_RHOE01000146.1 GCF_003946385.1 Loigolactobacillus zhaoyuanensis | reverse complement strand
GTTACAATTAGGCCTGTGGAGGAGAAGGTTTAGTGCCTTCCCCTTTTAGTTTACCAAGTTTAAAGTAAAAAATAAGGCTTCAGCTACATAAATGATGTAGCTGAAGCCCTATTCTTTTTTGTCAATAGCTTAACTTAATGACATTGCCTCAATTGGGTAGGCCTTTTTATTGTGCAATTTTAAGCTAGTTAACATAATGCGGCTCATCCCAAGTAACCCCCTCACTCCCTGATAAAACAACGATCCGTTATTTGGCCTTTGTGAAATTTGACGGTAGAGGAGTGGTCTAGATGAAAAATCCCCAAAAAATCAGTAAACTCACTTTGTGAATTTAACCGCCTAAACTCCTAGACCATTGCTCCAATCGTACCTGACACCAGTCCAAAAAATCCCGTTCTGAAATCGTTGGTGTTCCCGTCAATAACTTTTTTGTGATGGGCTCCTCACCTAAAGCCGTCTCAATTAACCCAACCACTAAATAATCTGTCTGTTTCGTAACCCAATTTTGTGGTTTCGCCCCAAAGACTTTCGCCAAACTAAAAGCTTGATCCCGATTCATGGTAGTTAGACGTCCGGTAAAAGCAATCTCACAATCTCTTAAATCAAGCATTTTAAATCATCAACTTTCTTGATTCTAATGTTGGTTTTGACTTGACGGGTTATGGTTTTCCATTCAGTTTAGAGGGAGTGACGTTTTGAGCGCAGAATTGTTCCCTGGAAACAGCTATTTGGAATAACTGAACCAGAGTGCAATTCTACGCTAAGGTTTCCCCCTAGTTCGTCGGTCGTTAACGCCCGTCGCTTGTCTGTACAATTGCGGTATTGCTACCACCACTCATTATAAACCTACGTTTTCGGTTTAGCCTACTAAAAAACGCCCTAGAAGGCGTTGATGATACGTATTTATTTTTGTTCGATCACCAACTAATCAATGGCACCAAGCCGAAGCTTCGTTTTACCACCCGCGCCGTTAATGGTCGCGCTCACCATTCACCACCCAGCCGTACAGATAGCCTTGTTGTGGTATAGCCAGACTTATTGAAGTCGCACTGGCAAACGTGTCCCCTTGGATTTAGACCCCAGCTTGTCCCCTAGGGCTTTAAAAATCGCACCGGCCATGATATAATAGTCATTAAACAATGATGCCTTTTTTGTGGCGCTCACCGATTCTGCGATAATCCCTTTATGGTTGTCAGATGAAATACAATAATTCATCTAACAACTATGGAGGGATTTTTGTATGCCCAGATCTAAACATACGGTACTCGAAAAATTAGCAATCTTAAAGGAACTTACCCAATCAAAAACTGGACTACGG
>NZ_RHOE01000145.1 GCF_003946385.1 Loigolactobacillus zhaoyuanensis | reverse complement strand
TGGGCCTAGAATAAAAAGTGTACAAGTTAAATAGAGACTCTGATTTAGTATAATTAAGGAAGTAAATTGGAGGATCAAATAATGACGAAGCACAGTTATGACAAGGAATTTAAGGAACAGGCCGTTCAGTATTACTTAGATAACAAGGATCACATGACCATGAATGAAATAAGTAAGAATCTAGGTATTGGGGCTAGTACATTACATAAATGGATTAAGCTGTTTACTGAGACTGGGGAGTTTGGCCGTGGCTCTGGTAATTTTGCCAGCGATAAGGACAAGGAGATTGCACGACTAAAGCGTCAACTTCGTGACGCTGAAGGAGCGATCGAAGTGTTAAAAAAATCAATCGGGATTCTGAGCAAGTAACTACCGAAAAGGTATACCAAGAAATGGACGTTCAGCACGCTTTGGAATCCCACCCTTCCATCAATGGTATGTGTGATTATGTTGGAATCTCAAGAAGTGGTTACTATCAACGAGAAAAGCGTCATAATCACCAATCACCGCGAAAGCTTCGGAAGAAGTTTATTCAAGGTGAAATTAAAGCAATTTGGCTCAAAAGCCTTTGTATTTACGGTGCCGGCAAAATCACCCAAGAACTTCGCTCAAAAGGATATAAGATCGCTGAACGAACTGTTGGTAAGTATATGCGTGAACTTGGCATTCACGCCGTTTACCTAACCCCTTGGACGACTACCACTCGCAATTCTAAGTTTGATAAACAGCTAATAAATATTTTAGACGAGCAGTTCAATCCATTGCGACCAAACGCCGTTTGGTGCATTGACACCACTTATATTCCAGTTCATGACGGATTCGTTTATTTAACCAGTATTATGGACTTGTACTCCCGACGGATCATTGGTTGGGACTTATCTGAAACCTTGGAGGTATCGAATGTCATCCCACTTATTGAAAAGACTAAGCACAGTCGCCATATTAGCAAGCCATTAATCATGCACAGTGATCGTGGTAGTCAGTTTACGTCTGAAGCTTACAATCAAGTTACAGCTAACATGACATTAAGCTATTCAAAGAAAGCTTATCCTTGGGATAATGCCTGCATTGAGTCGTTTCATGCCTTGATTAAGCGTGAATGGATAAATCGGTTTAAAATCCATTCATACTCCGAAGCTAAACGACTAGTTTTTCAGTACATTGAAACGTTTTACAACACAGTTAGAATTCACAGTCACTGTGGATTCAAATCACCAAAGCAACTTGAAGATGAGTATCAAACTCAAATTCAAAATTTAGTCGTGGCATAGGACAAAAAAGTCTCTATTTAAATTGTCTATTTTATTGACAGGGGACCA
>NZ_RHOE01000144.1 GCF_003946385.1 Loigolactobacillus zhaoyuanensis | reverse complement strand
GAGAGTGTCAAATTTTATGTGTAAATAGAAAAGCCTCTCGTCCTTTTTTTAAAACATAGATTCTAATGTGTCTTCAACCATGTTGAATCCCTTATGCACCCGCTGATCAAACTTGTCATTGTAATCCAGAATAACCGTCATCAAGGTTCTTTCTAAGGATTCCTCATTTGGAAACTGTTCACGTTTTTTAGTCTGCCGCTTGAATTTTTTATTAAATGATTCAATTAGGTTTGTGCTGTAAATACTAGCCCGAATAGCTGCTGGGAAATCAAAACACGTCAATAATTTCTGATTTTCTAATAACCCTTGGGTAACTTTAGGATATCGTTTGCGCCAGCGATTGATAAAGTTAGCTAGGCTGTGCTCTGCCGCCTGTTTATCAGATGATTGATGGATTAATTTAAAATCACCTAAGACTTCTTTACGGTCTTTCACACGAATACGATGCGAGATATTACGACTTACATGAACGAGACATTGTTGAATAACGGCTTCGGGGTAATATTTGCCAACCGCAGACGCCAATCCAACTAAGCCATCGGCCACAAAAAGTAAATTCTGTTGCACCCCTCGTTGTTTCAGATCAGCCAATACCTCTGTCCAAATTGCACCAGATTCAGTAGGCGCTATTTTGTATGATAAGACTTCTTTATGCCCATTAGGCTGTATACCGATCGCAATGTGGACTGCTTCTTTTGCGACGGTGTCGCGTCTTAACGGCAGATAAGTGGCATCCAGATAGATAACCGCATATTTTTCTGACAATGTTCTACTTTTGAAAGCTTCAACTTGTTCATTAACGACTTTAGTTAAGTTAGAAACTGTTTGCGGTGTGTAATAAGCACCATACATTTTTTCCATGAGATCGGAGATTTCATGGGTAGTAATGCCTTTTTGATAAAGCTGGATGACCGTCTGTTCCAGTTGGTCTGTTTGGCGCTGATAAGCAGGTAAGGTGTGGTTAATAAATTCGCCATTACGATCACGTGGAACCGTGAGATTCAACTCGCCATATTTAGTTTTGAAGGTTCTTAAGTAGTTGCCATTGCGTGAATTACCAGAGTTAAATCCAGCTCTATCATAGCGTTCATAGCCTAAAAAGGCGGAAAGCTCATTTTGAAGTAATTCATTAACGGCAATTTCTAGGTGATCTTTAAAAATGAGGTCTAAATCTTGATTCTGAGCTAGTGCTGTGACAATTTCTTTGGTAAACTGATTCATGGGGAAGCCTCCTGTGATGTTTGTTTAGACGCTAACTATCATAAGGGAGAGGCTTCCCTTTTTCAATTCCCAATAATTCATTTACACATAATTATTTAAACACTC
>NZ_RHOE01000143.1 GCF_003946385.1 Loigolactobacillus zhaoyuanensis | reverse complement strand
ACCGCGCCGGCAAACTGGCTATCAAACACCCAAAGAGCTTTTCTCCGCTGCTTCCGCCGGTTAAGTTAAGCCCATAAAATATGAATATTAATGAAAATACTGATTTAATAGGATTTATCGTGTGGCTAATTTGTTCTTGCAATTTGGGACTCTTTTTGAGCTATTTAATATCAACAACACCGACAAATTCAACATCATCAATTGCAGTTAAGTAAAAACTATCAGTTGGTCCAAGTATTGCAAGTTGACCATTTTTGATTGTACATTCTTGATCTGGTGTGGTCAGTTTCACCGTCCCTTTTAAGGGAATGAGAACTATATTTCCAGGTACAGGGTGAAATTCTCCGTTGTTTGTCACTGTATTTTTCTTTAGTATACGATGACCAACCCGTCTTTGACCATTTTCGTAAAGGTGTTCATGGACCTCATCACCGCGACTACCAGTTAATATTTTCATATAATATATACCCCCAAGTTAATTGACTTTTTTACGTGGCTTTTCAGTATTATTGGAATTTTGTTGAGTGTTGTTTCCACAGCCGCCCATACTACCAGAGCCACCGTGCATACCCTTGTGCATAAATAGCATCATGAGTGGGTGTGCTAGAAGAAAAAGGGCTATCAGAATCCATTGTGACATAGTTTCACTTCCTTTTGCTTTGTTTCTATAATAAGTATAAATTGGAAGTGTGTTGTTTTTATGTTGTCGGGAATTTTTACATAGTTATGAATATTATTATGTATACACGACATTCAAATGAGTGTCGTGTTTTTGTTTCCTACAAACCAGATTTAATGGTCCAATTTGTTCCTGCTTTTTCTAAAATAAGTGTGTACTGCGAATATTGGGTCATATCAGTTTCACTATCAAGAAACCTCACGGTTGCGTCAACGCGAATATTATCTCCTTGACGATGGAAGGTCGGATTAACTAATTCCGCAAAACGATAGTCTTTATTTAATGGCTTTGTACCGCCATCGACATAATATTTCAGTTCACTGGCGGTGCCACTAGGATACAGTGTGAAGAAAGTCGTTAGAAATTTAGTGATGCTGCTAGTGGTTTCGGCATCAATCGAGCTGTCCGTTTGAAGTTGTTTTTCCGTTGCTTTGGCCTTAGTCGGAGCTGCCGCAATTGTTGGGTTGGTCACGATCACCATATCACCATCTTTATTTTTCATAACATTTAATGAGTAGGTGGATTCGATTGCTTGAGAGTGAAGTGAACCCCAAATATTGGACGAAACTTTAAGCGACTTTCTGGGTGGTAAGAACACGGTATTTAACCGGGCTCTTACCACCCAGTTTTGTTTTGATTCGTGTGACATTATAATATTGAATCCAGTTCGATACGGCTAAAGTTAAT
>NZ_RHOE01000142.1 GCF_003946385.1 Loigolactobacillus zhaoyuanensis | reverse complement strand
ACGGTTACCCCAGGTGGTACGCAAACTACCCCAGGTGGGACAACGATCACCGAAGGTGGCACGATCACAACCCCAGGTGGGACCGTAGTTAATCCAGGCGAGACCACTGATCCCGGTGAAGTTGAGATCCCTGATGGCGGCGTTAAGACGCCAGGCGGTACAGTCATCACGCCAGGTGGCACAACGACTACGCCAGGCGGGACAGTCACGACACCAGGTGAAAACACAGTTACCCCAGGTGGTACGCAAACTACCCCAGGTGGGACAACGATCACCGAAGGTGGCACGATCACAACGCCAGGCGGCACCGGCGTCACTCCAGGTGGAACGGTAACAACGCCAGGTGGAACTACTGTAACGCCAGGTGGGACAACTACAACGCCGAATGGCAACGGTTACCCCAGGTGGTACGCAAACTACCCCAGGTGGGACAACGATCACCGAAGGTGGCACGATCACAACCCCAGGTGGGACCGTAGTTAATCCAGGCGAGACCACTGATCCCGGTGAAGTTGAGATCCCTGATGGCGGCGTTAAGACCCCAGGCGGTACAGTCATCACGCCAGGTGGCACAACGACTACGCCAGGTGGAACGGTGACCCCAGGTGAAACGACACCAAGCAAAGTCAGTGACGTTACAGCAGTCATTGATGGTAATGGTCAAGTTACAGTTACTGGTACCGGGACTCCAGGAGCAACAGTCGTCATCAAAGACGTTAATGGTAACGAAGTTGCTACGGGTGTTGTTGGTAGCGATGGTCACTTTAGTATCGTTATCCCAGCCGCAACCGTTAAATCAGGTGACAAGCTTGAAATTACTCAGGTAATTGATGGCAAATCGAGTGATGCTGTTTCTGTAACAGTAGCAAATGTAGCGGGTAACGGTAGCGAAACTCAAGGTAATGGTGATAATAATGGCAATAGCAACGGTAATGATTCTGGTGCATTAACTGTTAATAGCAATGGCAACGGTAATAACACCGGTGCACAAGCTACTAACGGCACCGGCAACGGAACTGCTGCAAAAGCTGTTAAGACCGATGTTAAATTGCAAGGTGCTACATCAAGCTTGCAGAATCTTAACAATCAGGGTAAATTACCACAAACTTCTGAAGCGCAGAACAATCTTGCTGGAATTGGACTATTGAGCTTATTACTATCCTTCTTTGGTCTAGCAGGTTTGAAGAAACGTAAAAAAGATTAGTCGTAATGATAACCCAAAGTTAAGTTAAACTGAAAAAGCCGTATACCAAGTTAAATGGTGTGCGATAATCCCTTTATGGTTGTCAGATGAAATACAATAATTCATCTAACAACTATGGAGGGATTTTTGTATGCCCAGATCTAAACATACGGTACTCGAAAAATTAGCAATCTTAAAGGAACTTACCCAATCAAAAACTGGACTACGG
>NZ_RHOE01000141.1 GCF_003946385.1 Loigolactobacillus zhaoyuanensis | reverse complement strand
CACAAAAAAATTTGTATACTCAGGTTGTTATCGGATTCAATTATTAGTTGAGATCAGAGCCTGTTGCGAGCGCTCTGATTTTTTTAGTTCCTGATAAGTTTGTCCAGTATCAATCATGGCATAAACAATACGTAGTAACTTATGCGCTAAGGCAACGACCGCCTTTTGTCGGCCCATATGTGAACTTAGGCGATAAAAGAAATCAGTTAGTCCTGTGTTTTTCTTACACTTTGCGCCCATCGCTGCCTGCACCATGGCTGTTTTCAGATACACATTACCATGCGTAATGTGACTGCTTTTTGCAATGCCTGCCGATTCATAGTTACCTGGACAAAGACCAGCCCAAGATGCCAAATGATGAGCAGTGGGAAATGGACTTACATCTGCACCAACTTCTGCGATAATGATTTTGGCAACGCCCTCACTGATACCTGGAATCGTCTGTAGGCGAAGGTACAGCTTTTTAAAGGGATCAAGCTGTGCTTCAATTTGTTGTTCCAGTTCAGTAATTGCGGCCGTTATCTGCTTTAATAATTCTAAGAGAATATCAAGCAATCGTCGATCGTTAGCGGACAGAACGCCATCAAGCGCCGCTTGAATTTGTTCAGGCGTTGCCTTCATCCGACCGTGCATACACTTCTTGATCGTTGGCAAGGTTGTTTTTTCACCATTAACCAATAAATCAAGTAATTTACGGCCAGCGCCATTAAAAATATCGGTAATATAGGTGGTTAATTTGATGTTGGATCGTTGTAAGATATTATGAATGGCGTTTTTCTTTTTAGTGATATCTTGCGTAAGCGATTTTTTAAGTCGAGTTGATTCACGTAACGCTTGGATTGCTCGTGGCGGAATGAAGCTAGCTGAAACTAAGCCTAACCGACCTAGTTCAGCGATCCATTCGGAATCTTTTTGATCAGTTTTCTTACCAGGAATATTTTTGATGATTCGCGGATTACATAGAATCATTTTGAAACCAAATGGTGCAAGTATTTGCCAGACAGGTCGCCAGTACTGACCGGTACTTTCCATTAAGACTAATTCAATTTGTTGGTCACGTAACCACTGACCACATTCTTTGAGGGCAACGGTAGTTGTCCCAAAGCGCTGTGAATGTTTCTTAGGTTTAGCTGCAGCGGCGCCAATTAAGGTGGTCACCGTAATCTGTTTCTGATGGACATCGATGCCACAAGCAGCTTCAGTTATTACATCCATGATCTGACCTCCATTCAAGTTATTGAAGGTGTTATTCAAATCTTCAATTCCTAGAGGATGTGAAATTTTTTATCCGTGTTCAAGACGACAATGAGTTAATCTCACGAATTGAAGACCATCGGTTTTATTTTCAGGCTCAAGGCACCAATAAAAAGACGATGTACAAAAGAACGCCTTCACCGCTAGTATAACGGTAAAG
>NZ_RHOE01000140.1 GCF_003946385.1 Loigolactobacillus zhaoyuanensis | reverse complement strand
AATCGAATGATCCGTCGTGATGTGCCTAAGGGCCTGTCCATGGATACTTTAGGCCCTAGTGATATCCAAGCAGTGGAAGCCAAGCTAAACAACTTACCACGCCGGCAGTCAGGTTACCAAACCCCAAAAGAGCTTTTCTCCGCTGCCGCCGGCTAAAGATTGAATCTTTAAAATATGAATATCAATGAAAATACTGTCTTGCCGGGATTTATTGCGTGGCTAATTTGTTCTTGCAATTTGGGAATAAATTATACATTATGAATACTATAAATTTTAAAGGCAAAAGATAAGGGGAGTGAAGCACAATGATCAAATTATTTACGCAGACAAGTTGTAATTCTTCACGAAAGGCGCGCCAATGGCTTCGGGACCACGATGTCCAATTTGAAGAACAAAATGTCGGTAAAAAGGCGCCAACGACCGCAGAATTGAAGCACATTTTAAGCCTGACTGAAAATGGTTTAGATGATATTATTTCTACTCGTTCGCGTGCGTATCCAGAAGTTGCTGCTCAGCTACCAGATATGTCATTTAATGAAACTTTAAAATTACTTTGCGAACGGACCCAGTTACTACGTAAACCGATTATGGTCACTGAAAATAAAGTACAAATCGGCTTCAATGATGATGAAATTCGGAAATTCATACCGCGGCATATTCGGCGCTTGGATTTTATGAAAGCGATGATCAACGCGGCTGGAGTCTAGATGTAAAATTTAAGCAAGCTTTTGTAATACAGATAAAATAAGATTGAGGTTGAAGCCGGGCTAGGGGTGGCACGGCTTTTTTGATACAATTAAATTAAAGGTAACGTCAAAAGTTCTATGAAAACCGTGGTTCAGGAAGGGGTGTGACTGCTACCGAGAAAGTGATCGCTAGTATTAGCTCATTTAACGATATTGGTGCCACACTCGCACTGCTTAAGATCGGTTATAGTCGTTTATAAGTAGCACAAAACAAGCCTACAGCTCGCTAAATTTTGAACTTAGACTGATTCTGATTCAGGCTGGTTGCGCAGTCGGTAATTGTTTTGGCGCCAAATCAATCAGCGCCAGCCACTTATCGTACATGCGGGGTTTATCTTGCAATTCGGGTAAGGACACCGGCACCTGATAATCGAGCGCTTCATGTGGCCGTAAAAAGTTATAAGCAGCCGAATATAAGGCTGTGTAACTAGCTGAGCCAGTTGGTGAACCAAAACCAGTACTGGCACGGTAATTACCTTTAAAACTGCGATTTAAGCGTTCGATTGTTTGCTTCAAAAAACGATATTCCGTGGTGATCGGATCTTTATTGGTCAAGCCAACGACTTGTTTGATTTTAAAGTTGATGCGCGCGTTTTAAATTCATCTGAATAATATTTCATAAAAAAACGCGCGTTTTATAATCAAGTTAGCCAATTAGATCCAGCTAATTGAAAAAATAAAAAACACCAAGACAAATCTCTGTTATCATTGATGTTCCAACACAAACAATGAAAGAGGTTATTGTCTTGATGCAAGAACAGAATACCACAGTC
>NZ_RHOE01000014.1 GCF_003946385.1 Loigolactobacillus zhaoyuanensis | reverse complement strand
TTTTGTTGCTAGCGAGTTATAATTCAAATTGAATTGACTTCGCAAATGTTTGCTTTACTTCGACCGGTCCGAAAACCAGTAAAAAATAAAGACCCTACACATTTGATTTGTCGAAACTTTGTTCAGTTTTCAAAGATCTACGGTCGTTGTTCAACACAACTTAATTAGTTTAGCATGACGGATAAAATCTGTCAAGAACTTTTTTGAATAAATATTCAAGCCAGTTAAAACTAATTCAGCTATGTCTTATTAAGCCAAGCTTTCCTTCTGTATGTTTATGCAGGAAGAGATGAATAACTCAACAAGTGACAACTTTAATAGTCTATCAAGTTCAGCAAGCCGTGTCAATAAAAAGTTTTAAAAACTTTTTTCAACGTGGCGCGCCATAACTGACAACAACAAATACTATATCAACATTTAGCCGCAGCGTCAAGGATATTTATAATTAAAATCAGCCCGATTGCAAATCACGAATGGTAGATTATATTTTTAAATAAACGTACGTAATAAAAATGCATAATTACCGTAAAGGGGTAATTATGCATTAAGCACCGTTCGCTTTCTATTTAGTGATTTTTTCAACACCGCGCATATAAGGAATTAGCACTTTAGGTACTGTGACACTACCGTCGGCATTTTGATAATTCTCTAAAATTGCGGCCACTGTACGACCAACTGCTAGGCCAGATCCGTTAAGTGTATGCAGCAAATGGACCTTGCCTTCACCGTCTCGATAACGAATTTGAGCACGCCGCGCCTGGAAATCAAGGCAGTTAGAACAGCTAGAAATTTCACGATACGTTTCTTGTGCTGGGATCCAAACTTCTAAATCATAAGTTTTAGCAGCAGAAAAGCCCATATCACCGGTTGATAATGTGATCACATGGTACGGCAATTCAAGTTTTTGGAGAATATTTTCTGCGTTAGCTGTCATTTTTTCTAGTTCATTAAATGATTCTTCTGGCTTAACGTATTTAACCATTTCTACCTTATTGAATTGATGCAGGCGAATTAAACCGCGCGTATCGCGGCCAGCGCTACCTGCTTCAGAACGGAACGAAGGGCTGAGTGCCGTAAAATAAACTGGTAGTTGCGCTTCATCGAGGATCTCACCCCGATAATAGTTAGTCAATGGCACTTCAGCCGTTGGGATCATGGTCATTTCCTTGTCATCAGTCACCGTTGAAAAAACGTCGGCGCGGAACTTAGGAAACTGTCCAGTCCCAAACATTGAATCATCATTAACCATATAAGGAGTGATCATTTCAGTGTAGCCTTCTTTTTCGTGTTCATCTAACATGAAATTATAGACCGCACGTTCCAACTTAGCACCTAGTCCCTTATAGAAGAGAAAACGACTGCCAGCAACTTTTGCGCCCCGCTCGAAATCAAGAATATCTAGATTTTCACCGATTTCCCAGTGCGGTTTAGGAGTGAACGCAAATTCGCGTGGGGTGCCGATCTTGCGTTCTTCATGATTGGCCGATTCATCTGGGCCAACCGGAATTGAAGCATCCGGCAAATTAGGTAACCGAACCACAATATATTGAACCTGTTCATTTAATTCAGCTAATTTTTCGTCAACTTGCTTCACTTGAGCACCCACCTCCCGCATTTCTGCGATCAAATCAGTGGCATCACCTTTTGAACGTTTTAAAGTCGCGATTTGTTTTGAAACTTCATTACGCTTTTGCTTCAGGTTTTCTGAGACAGCGATCTGGTCACGGCGTGCTTCATCTAATTCAACTAAGTGATCGATTTCTGCTGGGTCAACGCCACGAGTCGCTAAGCGTTGTTTCATTTCTGCTTGGTTTTGGCGGATCATTTTAACATCTAACATTGATAAAACCTCCATTAATTAAATTTTAAACGCAGCAATAATTGCACAAAAAAAGCCGACTCATCCCTATATTGGGACGAATCAGCTTCGCGGTACCACCCAAGTTTGACTATCGCTAGTCACCCTTAATTCGGTTAACGATCTAGGACCGTGCAGAACTACCTGCCCGCTATTGCGCTGGAAGTGGTCAGAATGGCTTTGCAGCGATCACCATTTCTCTGAACTGACCTTAGGCGCATCATCGCGTTTAAATAATGTAGTCAGTGTACCCGAAATTCTATAAAAAGGCAACTACTGAAAAATTTGCGCCACATATTGCAATCAGCTACCAGCATGATACAATATATGGTGCTGCTTAGACGCACAACTAGTGCCTAAGCCTAATTGTATTCTGGCGTAAACTGATCACAAAAGGGCCAACCCTAGTGATATGCGCTAATTTAAAAAACAAAAACGAGGAGCCTATTATTATGATCGTACTTGCAGGAACAATCGGCGCAGGTAAAACTAGTTTAACTACTCTATTAGCAAAGCACCTGAATTCTAAAGCTTTTTATGAATCGGTTGATGATAATCCGGTGCTACCTTATTTCTATCAAGATCCCAAAAAATATGCCTTCCTATTACAGATTTATTTTCTGAACAAGCGGATGGCACAATTAAAAGCTGCTGATCCAATTGTTAACAGCGTTATGGATCGTTCGATTTTTGAGGATTCTTTATTATTTCATTTAAATGCTGATTTAGGTCGCGCAACTGAAACTGAAGTTGCCGTATACGACTCTTTATTGACTAATATGCTCCAGGAACTACCCCAACAAGATTATCACAAACGACCAGAGTTATTGATCCACATCAATATTTATTTTGAAACGATGCTAAAACGCATCGAAAAACGTAATCGTCCATATGAACAGATCACTCAGGATCCAAGCCTATATGCTTACTATGAAACCTTAAATCAACGCTATATGCAGTGGTATGCCGATTACAATGAAAGTCCTAAAATTCAGATCGATGGCGATCAGTTGGACTTTGTCAGTGATGAACTAGCCCGTAAACGCGTTATTGAATTAGTGGATCAAAAGTTAGCTACACTCCATCAGCCAGCTTCAGTTGCTGGTAACCAACAGTAAAATATTACGGCCGAAAATCAACCTTTGATTTTCGGCCTTTTATATATTTCTAACAAATATGCAACATGCAGTTAACACCGTTTGCATTTACTTAACAGAATAGTAAAATAAATATTAAATACCACAAGGAGGCTTGAAATGCTGTTTGAAGAATTATTTTTAGAAAAAGCAGACTTACAGAAATACGACATGTTTCGCGTTTTGAAATCAGCCGGTGCTAACTCACTGACGATCAATGATATCAGCGATCGACTACACCTTTCCTATCAACAAACTTACAATACTTTTCAAGACCTCTTACGGGATATGCAATCACTGGATACACATCTAGATACCACACTTGACCGTCACGCGTTACTTTCCCAGCAGACCTTTAAAGTTTCGCTGGATCGTTACCGCTTGTTTCTGTTGGAGCAATCACTGGTTTTTCAATTTATTGATTATTTAGTTCAGTCCCCTGACGCGACGGTAGGCGAATTTTGCGATCAGCATTTCATTAGCAAATCGACCTTATTGCGTAAGTCAGCGCCACTTAAGCATTTTATGGCGCAATATTCACTGCGTTTTGCATACACAAACTTACAGATCACCGGCGATGAATGTAATATTCGTTACTTTTTATTCATCATCTATTGGACGGGTTTTCATGGTATTAAATGGCCATTTCGTAACTTTAGCGAAACTGAGACCAATCAGTTGGTTTCAGCTATCAATTCACCTAGCACTGACACAATCACGCTACTGCAAAAAAAATTGCTCTTGGGACTTACGCACATCCGAATTAAGCACGGTTACTTGGTACGCAATAGCGCTGCGTTTGACAGCTTGACCATACATAACCCCGACTTTGAACAATTGACTTTATCAGCAGAATTGTTTGCTGATCTTTCCAATAAAAATCGCCAACTGGAAACTAAATTTTTCTTTTTTGCTCAATTTAGTTTGATCACATCCGCAACCGAGACCGAACAACTGCAACATGTGAAAGCCTATTTAGAAGCACAAAATAGTGATTTATGGCAGTTCACGATTAATTTATTTGACTATTTGGCCGTCACTTACCACACTAAAATGACGGTCAATGATGAACCGATGCTTACGGCTGATATCTTGCGCGCCTTGATCACGGCAAACGCGTTACAGACCAACTATCCGAAGCTACTTGATTTCTATCATACTAACTTAGCTGGTTTTAAGCGTACTCACCTTTACCAGACTGTGCTAACCTTTTTTGAACAGCTAGGTGTCAAACAAAATCTCGCAACGCTTTATCGTAATCGCCAACAAATCGTTGAATACCTATGTTACCTATTACAGCCACGTTTTCATCACTTTGAAGACCAGCAAATTGTACGTGTTTGGTTGATTGCAGAAAATGCCGATCTTCTGACGATCGAGTTGCAGCGTTTTCTTAAACATTTACGCATCGTTCAAGTGCTACCACCTAAAGCAAAGCCTAGTCATGCCGATCTAATCCTTTCAACAATCGATATTCAGGCGCCAAACATCCAGCAAATGGCTACTTACGGCATTCCGATGCTACATTGGAATTTAGAAGCTCAAGATAGTGATTTTTTCCGCCTATATACAAAAATTAAAGAGCTTTATGACGCCAAAATGGACGCTATAAAACCTGAATCAGCCCCTTAGCAATTTGCTAGGTGGCTTTTTTATTACCCACAACAAAAGAAAAGTGCCAGTAACCTTAATGGCTACCAGCACTTTTCTCCCTTTAAAATTTAATCACGATCGATCTTAGTCAAGTCCACTTCTTTCAGTGGAACTACGTGCGTCTTGTGCCGAAGCTTATAATAAACAAATAACACAATAAACAGCGGCACACTCATGTAACTAATACCCAATGCTTGCCAATCAAATGTCTTCACTGCATTCAGATCCTGGCCAACGATCACTAAAATCCCCAGTACCATCGCTAGAATCGGCCCAAATGGAAATAATTTAGCGTGGTATTTCAGCTCACTAAGCTTGTGGCCTTGGGCAATAAAAGCTTTCCGGAAGCGATAATGTGAAATCGCGATCCCTAACCAAGCAATAAAACCAGTCAAACCAGAAGCTGCAACCAAGAACATGTAGATCCGTGATCCCCAAATACTGGTTAAGAAAGTGAATAAGCCGACCACCGTTGTCATTAATAAAGCAGCAACTGGCACTCCACGGCCGTTAGTTCGACCGAATATTTTTGGTGCAATATTTTGCTTCGACATTGCCCACAACATCCGTGTCGAAGCGTACATTCCAGAATTAGCGGCAGAAATAACAGAAGTTAAGATCACCGCGTTGATGATACTAGCCGCGCCAGCTAAACCAACCCGTTGGAAAACTAAGGTAAACGGACTGATTGCTACATCACCCGCGCCAGAACCAAGTAAGTCTTTACTAGTGTAAGGTAAAATCGCTGCGATCACGAAAATTGCTAAAATATAAAATAACAAAATTCGCCAAAAGACTTGTTTGATTGCCTTAGGGATACTTGTTTCAGGCGTTGCTGATTCGCCGGCAGTAATGCCGATCAATTCAGTTCCTTGAAATGAGAACCCAGCCACTACGAAAACACTGAGAATTGCTGGTATTCCACCAACAAATGGCGCTTTACCGACTGTAAAGTTATGCAAACCAATTGCCGGCCCGTTTCCCCCCATAATGCCAAAAATCGTCAAGAAACCAACAATCAAGAAGACGATCACGGTGACCACTTTAATGATCGATAACCAATATTCAGTTTCACCAAAAGCGCGTACTGACAGTGCATTAATGACGAAAATAACGATCAAGAAAAACAAACTAAAAATCCAGCCGGGAATGTTAGGTAACCAGAAATGCATGACGATCGCCGTGGTTGAAACATCCACTGCCAACGTAATTGCCCAGTTAAACCAATAATTCCAACCCATCGCAAAGCCTAATGCTGGATCAACAAAACGGCCCGCATATGTAGCAAATGATCCCGACACCGGAATATAAGTCGCCATTTCACCTAAACTAGTCATCAGGAAATACACCATTAAGCCGATGCCGATGTATGCGATCAATGCACCACCAGGACCGGCAGTTGAAATTGCTGAACCTGAGGCGACAAATAGACCAGTACCAATACTGCCACCTAATGCGATCATCGACAAATGTCGTGTTTTCAGCTCACGCTTAACCCCGCCTTGCTCATGATCAATATGTTGTTGCGCCATCTAAAAATTCCTCCTGTTACCAAGTTTAATTTTAGAGGTCGCGCCTAACTTAAACACAAAAAACCGCCTCTTTGCATAGCATCCACTGCTACACAAAGAGACGGTGTCTCTTTCTGTCAGTCGATAGCGCCCCGTGATAACTTCATCACGACAGTACTTAGCTTATTTAGCCAAGCCCCAACACTTAATTGAAAAAGCAATTAAGCATTTCGGCAGATCACCCTTTTACTAGTTCTCAGCGACGCTTTTCCGTCTCCAACTAGCTACTTTTGATCTCTGCAACCTCAATCTTTTGTTATAGTATACCGAATATTCATTTGTTTAACAAGACGCGCACTTATTTTTCTGCTTGATCGATCGATTGACTCATGCCATCATAGTTAAAATTCTGTTGTAAGAAATCTTGATTTTCTAGTGGAAAATGCTGTTCCAATGTAGCAAATGGCTGAATCGAAACTTGGCCCTTTTTCAGTCGATAATCGAGAATGTGGCCACCGATCGTTTTATGGTCATCACTAAGAAAATGGACATGATAACCACCTACAGCTACGCCTTGAAATAATTCAGGGGCGTAGTAACCAATCAAAGTCCCATGAATATTATCTTGATTAAACTTCGGTTGTGTTTTTGTTGCCTCCGTCAAACTTGGATAAGGCTTTTGTTGTTCCTCAACCACACGCGTGTGCATCTGTGCAAATTCACCAACAATTTTAACGGCAAAAAAGACATTGCGGTATGGATAGTTTTGGAGCAAATAGCGCTCCACTTCAGCTTTATTTAAATTAGCTAATTCAGTTTGTGCAATTGGATCATCAAAATGAACTGATGCGAATGGTACTGACTGGTCAGCTGTTAATTCATTAACGGCACCTGATTCAACCACCTGATAAGCGTGACCATCAAGCACTACTAATTCACCGTTAAAGTCTTGCACTGTACCGATACCATAATTACCATGTTGTAATAATTCACCCACAGTCATCGTGCCTTCAAATAATCCGGGCACCAATAAACTAAGTGTGCCATGTTGAAAGAGGACTGACTGCTTTTTCTGCTCTGCCATTAATTAAGCATCCTTCCGTTTAAAGCGTTAAAAAAGACGCTTGATCACGCCACAATATAGAACAACAAGTCACATATAGTAGCTTACTTGCTGAACATAACGATGTGTCTTGATCTATTCTTTTTAACGCGTTTTCGTTGCCAAAGCGACAATACTTGACTTAAAAAATAATCAATCTTAATAGAATTGATCTGGTAAAATTGTTTGGCCTAACTTCTTGTTGTCAGAATAATCGATTGGAATATCGACGATCACTGGTCCCTTGGTTGCAAAAGCCTGATCAAGTACTTGATCAAGATTGCCTGCTTGGTTGACCCGTAATCCAGTTGCACCAAAGCTTTCAGCGTATTTAACAAAGTCTACAGGCCCGAAATCAGTGCCAGCACTTTGCCCATACTTCATTTCTTCTTGGAATTTCACCATATCATAGGCGCCATCGTTCCAAATTAATTGAACAATGTTCAACTTCTGGCGGACAGCCGTTTCTAATTCTTGACCGGTGAACAAGAAGCCACCATCTCCGGAAACGGAAATAATCTGGGTATCCGGCCGTAACAATGCAGCCGAAATAGCCCATGGCAAGGCAACCCCTAGCGTCTGCATCCCATTAGAAAACAACAAATGGCGTGGTTCATAGCTACGGAAATGCCGTGCCATCCAGATGTAGAAACTACCAACGTCAACGGTGACCGTCATCTCATCGGTTACCCGTTTTTGTAGTGCTGAAATCACAGCTAAGGGATGGGTCAATTTTGTTTCTGGGGCAATAACTGGTGGCAAGTCACGTTTTTCAAATTGCTCATGTAAGCCAGCTAAATAATCGCGCGATTCCAGCTTCACTTCATAACCACGCATGTATGGTAGTAAGAAATCTAGCGTTTGTGCGATATCACCGATCAATTCGCTTTCTGGTTGGAAATTATGGTCAATTTCCGCGATCATATCATCGATCACAACGATGCGTGCATCATTTTCAGCATTCCAGTTACGTGGTTCGTATTCGATTGGATCATAACCAATTGTGATCACCAAGTCACTTTGTTTAAGTAACATATCACCTGGTTGATTCCGGAATAAACCGACACGACCGAAGAAATTCTTCTCTAAGTTGCGCGAAATAATTCCTGCTGCTTGGAAAGTTTCCACAACTGGCATATCGGATACATATAAGATATTACGTAAGG
This sequence comes from Loigolactobacillus zhaoyuanensis, assembly GCF_003946385.1. GTDB lineage: Bacteria > Bacillota > Bacilli > Lactobacillales > Lactobacillaceae > Loigolactobacillus > Loigolactobacillus zhaoyuanensis. The sequence goes on along the minus strand of NZ_RHOE01000014.1, from coordinate 40,127 downwards.
CACGAGTTACTTCTGCAGAAGAGGCCCGCATCCCCACTAACAAGACTGGCAATTTAGCTTCCTTGATTTTACGAGCTAAAATTGTAATATCTGCTGGACTAGCCGGACCTAATTTGGGTGCTTGTAATGGCATTACAGCAGCACGGTCGATTTTAGAATCGACTACATCCTGCGGTACACTAACAAAGCTAGCCCCCTGCTTAGCCGACGTTGCTGCACGATAAGCGTTGGCGATCACTTCTGAGGCGTTTTCTGGTTCTTGGATCTCAGCGCTATATTTAGTTATTGGTGCCATTAAAGCAGTATTGGCCATGCTTTGATGCGTCAACCGCAATAGATCAGCTCGCTGCACCTGACCCGAAATAGCTAAAACTGGATCACCTTCAGCGGTAGCGGTGACCATACCCGTTGCTAAATTACTAACACCAGGGCCCGAAGTTGTCATGACAACACCAGGTTTACCAGTGATCCGGCCAATTCCTGAGGCCATAAAAGCAGCCCCTTGTTCGTGGCGGGCAACAATTAATTCAGGCCGTTTAGCGTTATCGGCGTGTGCCAACAGTTCAAACAAACGATCGATTTTTGCACCAGGAATCCCAAAAACATATTTGACCTCATGATTGATCAAACTTTCTAGGATGGCATCAGCACCGTAGCGTTGCTTTTCCGTCATTATAAATCCCTCCAAAATAAAATTCGTTTCAAGTTTTAATTTATTTTTCCAAAGTCGATTCTTATCATAGCATATTCTCCGTGGAAATTCTTGTGAATTAGCTTAAGTGAAATCTATTACAAATGCTGTACGACTGGAAATCCATTGGTTATAATTTTTCACAAGCTAATACGCCCTTAAATTTTCTGGCTTTGTGAAATTACACTAAAATAGCCAACAAAAAAAGTGCGTGCCGCTGACCTGTTTTACTCAGGTAGCGCCACACACTTAAACTTTGATTATTTTATTTACGACCACTAAGTTTTCTAGCTTCTTCGTCGATCGTTTCAAAACCAGAAACTGCTGACTTAGGCTGTGGATGCTTAGCACGTGCGTCTTCAGCCTTTTGGATCAATTCTTTTCTTTCAGCTTTAGAGAGCTTTTTTGCCATTGTTACCGCCTCTTTTAATATTGAAGTAACGGGCCATTACTCGTTACTTTCATTATAGCGCTTTTTGGCAATCATGGTGCCTACTAATTTCCACATTCTGAATCTGCTAGCCACTACAAAAAATAAATCAACCCATTGTTACTTAATTTCATTACGAACGTTGCGTAATAACTTTTGAATTAGCAACTCGCGCTTCTCATCCGATTCATTCCAATTGACCAGCGGAATTGCGCTCCCACCCAAAGTTTCACTGATCACTTGATAAACCGACTGCTTCTTCAATGCTTCACCCCATAAAAGATCAGCCTGATGAAAGACTTGATTAATGACCGAAGTTCCCTGCTTGGCCACCGGTTGGAAATCTTTAAATACCATATCGATCAAGCCAGAGTCAGGATAAGTTTGAATATCGCCTTCAGTTGCTAATACAATTTCGTATAAGCTGATTTCCTTAGGTGAGCGCGCAATTGTAAAGCCGCCATTATTCCCTGAAACGGATTTAATTAAACCGCCAACAACTAGCTTACGCATAATTTTCCGTAAATAAGTTTGCGAACCATTCAACCGATGATGAATAACCTCTGATGAAATCGGAATATCCGGATCTTGCGTCGCTAATAATGTAATGATACAAGCAGCCTGTTCGAAGCCACGGGTTAATTGCATGTGGAACACCCCTCTATCAATTTCCTTTGTTATGGATATATCATATCACAAATATAATTAAGGTGCAAAAAAGAAAAAAGGCGCTCATACCACGCTTCTAGGTGGTATAACCGTCTTCTCCTGCCAAGGGTGTAAGTTAAGTATACTGCAGTAAGTTTTAAAAAATCAACCACTGTCTGATCAAACCTAATTTGTTAACTTGGCGTTATTCAACTAGTGATAAATTGAAACTAGCTAAACCTTGTTGTGCATTCTGCACGTTAAATTTAAAATCAAACTTTTCAAATAACGTCATTACTTTTTTTAAGCCTTCGCCATCGAAGGAACTAACGTTACCACCGATTTTTTGTACTTTATTATGGCGCGCAATTTTTAATAAGTGGGTCAAAGCTAATTGCGCTAGGCCATGATTCTGAAAATCATAAAATGCTAACTGGCTTTCGGCACCTAATGTTTCCAAAACTGTGATATGCATTGATTTCGCCCAAGCATCATACTCAAACAACAATTCATTTTGATAATCAGTCTTTGAATGACCATATTTATCAACATTTTCATACGCGGTATAAACAAAAATCGAGCTGCTTTTTTCATTGATCTCTGCGCGATTAAAATCGGTATAAACAATGTATGGTGTAACGGGTTGCGAATCCGCGTTATAATCGACCACCGTATCCAATATTGTTAATTTAGAATTTGCTTCAATTGCGGCCAAACGTTCCTGATAAGCTTTTCCCATAATTTTCAATTGCTCCTGTGACACATCCATCATTCCTACCTCCAATATCTCTATCTCGGCTCATTATACCATAATCATCAGCAAGCCCAAGCTAAATTTTAGCATAGCCACAATATTTTCATGATACTTTCATTTTCAGTTACTGCTTACGAAAATCAGCTAAGGTCATTTTATAATAGATTTCGTCGACTGGCGTTTCATCGCTAAATAAACGGGGGCGCTCCAATTCATATTCAAAGTGAAAGCCAGTTTTTTCGATCACACGCTGTGAGCGCTGATTATCAGCAAAATGCCCCACCCAAATTTCTTGTAACCGTAAATGATTGAACCCAAAGGTAACGATCGCAGTGGTTGCTTCTGGCATTATTCCTTGACCCCAAAAAGATTCATTAAGCATAAAACTAAGTTCACGACTATCATCTTTCGGCGTCGTTCCACTAGGAGCACGACGGTGTAAGCCAATCGTACCGATCAACTTTTGATCTTTTTTGGCAATAATTGCAAAGACTTCATCGCTGCGCAAAAACATCGCTAAAACGGCCTCACTCTCACCGCGACTATGATGGGGTTGCCAGCCCGCCATTGCGCCTAATTTAGGATTTTGCATCAATTCATGTAAATCATCTAAATCAGCGTCAATAAATGGTCGGATCACTAATCGATCGGTTTCTAAACGCATGTTGATCAGCTCCTTTACTTTATAAATCTGATTCATTCTAATATAGATTTAGCGCCCTGATCATTGCACAAATTACTGAAAAATCGTTACAATAGTGGTTAGCAACAGTCCATGAAAGGCAGGTCTATATTTTGCAAATTATAACCGTTCCGCTAACGGCACCAGCCTATTTACGTGCCTACATTCGCGAACCAGATACTAATACTGGCCAAGAAGTTTATCCAGCCGTGATCATTGTACCTGGCGGCGGCTACACGCACATCCCTGAGGCGCAGGCTGAAACACTGGCCTTAGCTTTCGCGGCACGCGGCTTCCAAGCTTTTTATCTGCGCTATCATTTCACTGCCGAAAAATCACCATTATTGCCACAACCCATGTTTGATCTAGCTGCGGCAATTAGTCAAATACGCCAACACGCGCACCAATGGCATCTTGATCCAAATAAAATTACTGCGGCGGGCTTTTCTGTTGGTGGCCATATCGTTAGCGTCTATAACGGTAGTTGGCAAAGTGAGCCGCTACAAGCAGTTGCGCCAACCGCTGAGCTTAAATTGAACGCTGCGATCCTCGGTTATCCGGTCATTCGTTTAGATGCTGGTTGGCCACCGACAGCAGAAAAGTTAGCTGCCTTAACCAGCCAACCAGAAAAATTAGCCGCCGATCAGTTGGTCAATGCGGCCTGTGCCCCGACATTTATTTGGCACACCGCTGATGATCCGTTGGTTCCGGTCCAAAATAGTTTATTATATATTAATGCTTTGGCCCAGCACAAAGTTCCTTTTGACGCTCATATTTTTCACCATGGTCCGCATGGCTTAGCCTTAGCCGACCCACAAACTGCTTGGCAACCTGATGCCGATCAACCACACGTTGCTCATTGGCTTGATTTAGCCGTTGAATGGTTACATGAAATTTGGTAACCAATCGCGTTGACATCCATTTCCACTGACTTTTTAGGCTAATAGTGTTTAAAGTTAACTTTCTATAAGCAAAAGCTTAATTGCTTGTACTTTTTAACTCGACCACGTATAATTTTTACCAAGGTTTACTGTTAATTCTGTCACCTATGAGAAAGAGGGAAATACGATGCACGAACGCAATTATTTTCAACCTCGTCCTGCTTTTAATGATGACGCCACCGATTATGTGCTCCATTTCAGCAATGTTCCGCGACCAGATTTAACGCAATATCCACAAATTAGTCAACTTGGTGATTGGATGCGCTATGGTGATCATGATTATCGCTTCTGGAGCCATGTTAGTAAAATAGATTTGGCGACAACTATTAGCCAAGCCACTGGTATCTCACCAGAAAATTTTGAAATCATTGCTGGTGATGATTTCACTGACTATGCTTACTTTTAAGCAAATTTTGCAAATCAGTTGGTAGCGGTGCCGTAATTTTTTGTTTGCGCTGGGTAAAGGGATCATTAAAAATTAATTGCCACGCATGTAGCGCCGGCCGCTGAATTTCTAAATTCATTGGGCCACCATATAACGAGTCGCCTAGTGAAGGATGCCCGATTGCTTGACAATGGATGCGAATTTGATGCCGTCGACCAGTGTGTAAACTAACTTTTAGTAGTGTGGCATCAAGTTCTGGCAAGTAAGCCTGGCGCCAAAATTCAGTGCGCGCAGTTTTACCTGCCAAGTCAATAATTCCAGCAATCTGATCGGATCGACGGCCAATTGGTAAGCTGATCATGCCATGTTCAGCCTTAACCGTTCCAGCAACAAGCGCTAGATATATCTTTTCGCGCATCAAACTGTCACTTGTCGTGGCACGACTCTGCGCAAAGGCGTGCTTAGCCACTAATAATACCCCACTAGTGCCATAATCCAGACGACTCATTAAGTGCGGTACAACATTTTCGCTGTGCTGCCGCAATAAGTAACCACGCACACGACTAACAATTGTATCGGTTCCCGTCTGTGGCCCTGGCACCGAAGCCACGTTCGCTGGTTTATTCAGGACTAACCAATCAGCCGTTTCATATAAAATATTTAATGGTTGCGAACTTAAAGCTGCCAGCGGATCACCACTTTCCGCTGGCAGCTTTATTTGTATTTGTGCACTAGCTGGTAATTGATCAATTAAACGACAAGGTTGCCCATTGATCCAAGTTTGCCCATGATACTTTAATTGCTGCAACAAACGCTTACTAAATCCTTGATGTTGCAAAAACAAGGCCACTTTGATCGCTACACCCTGATTACGCCAACTAAACTGCATCACGATCGCCAGCTGCTGCTAAAACTTCGAGAAAAGCAGGACCATATTGGGCCGCTTTATGTTCGCCAACCCCTTTGACGGTCAATAGTTCACTATTATTTTGCGGTAAGCGCGCACACATATCATGTAACGTTCGATCCGAAAAAATAACGAATGGCGGTACCTGCTGCTTTTGTGCTAACTGTGACCGTAATTGACGCAGTTGTTCAAACAAAGCATCGTCTTCTGGATGAGTCGCCTGTGTCGCCACAGTCGTTTTGCGCATCACTTGTTCTTGACCACGCAAAACCGTTGCGCCTCGTGTTGTCACGGTTAAAGTCGGATACTGGCCGCCACTAGCCTGCAAATAGCCTTCCGCCGTCAGAAAGTCGATCAGCTCACCGACCGCCTTTTGCGTTGTCCCCTTTAAGATGCCGTAAGTTGATAATTCAGCAAAGTTTAATTCACGAACACGTTGATTGTTGGCACCGGTCAAAACTTGGGTCACTAAAGTTTTGCCGAAGTTCTCGTGCATTCGATAGACGCATGACAACACTTTTTGCGCTGTAACCGTGATATCAGTCGCTTCGCGTTGATCTAAACAATTACCGCAGCGACCACAGGGCTCAGCTGTTTCGCCAAAATATTGTAAAATTGCTTGCTGTAAACAACCTTGCGTGTTGGCGTATTGCATTAGCGCCTGTAATTTCAAATATTCTTGTTGCCGCGGTGCATCAGCCATTTCCGAACGCTCAATAAAGAAACGCTGCAATTGGGCATCCGAGGGCCGATATAGCAAAATAGCCTCACTGGGTAATCCGTCACGCCCAGCTCGTCCAGCCTCCTGATAATAAGCTTCTAAACTACCAGGCGCTTGGGCGTGGATCACAAAACGAACATTACTTTTATCAATGCCCATACCAAAAGCGTTGGTCGCCACCATTACTAATTTGCGATCGTAGAGGAAGTCCTCTTGGTTTTGGCGGCGCACAGCTTCCGGTAACCCAGCATGATACATCGTGACACTAAGGTCATGTTGTTGAAATAAAGTCGTCAGTCGCGTAACTTCTTTGCGGGTGCTGGCATAGATAATACCTGATTCATGCGCATTCAATTGTAAATAATCCAGCATATAACGGTCGCGATCCTGTCCTTTGACGACTTGTAACGCTAAATTATCGCGGGCAAAACCTGTTTTGACTTCATTTTCGGCGGCGATACCTAAGCGCTGACGAATATCCGTGGCCACTCGTTCCGTGGCAGTAGCGGTTAATGCTACTAACACTGGGGTGCTACGTAATTCCTGCAAGCGCGCGGTGACTTGCAAATAACTGGGCCGAAAATCATGCCCCCACTGGGAAATACAATGAGCTTCATCGATTGCAACTAAATCAATTTGTAACTGATTCAACTCGTTCATGAAATCAGCCATTTCCAAGCGCTCCGGTGATAAATATAATAATTTAACTTCACCCTGTGCCGCCATGTCCAACCGCGAATTGATTTCAGCATAGGTCAGTGAACTATTAATAAACGTCGCTGGGATCGCATTCTCATTCAGCGCATCAACTTGATCTTTCATCAAAGAAATTAACGGTGAGATCACCAGCGTTAGGCCTGAAAATAATAACGCCGGAATTTGATAACAAAGTGATTTACCACCACCAGTCGGCATTAACGCTAACACATTTTCTCCAGCCAGTAGCTTATCGATCACTAATTTTTGTCCATGGCGAAATTGCGTGTATCCGAATTTAGTTTTCAATATTGTTGCCGCGTCCATTAATTCAGGGCCCCTTTTTTATTCACGTTCCTAATACTAATCTTCGCCATTTTTTAAGATTTAAGTGTATGAAATTTCAAACACCTATTCTAACGAATAATCAGTGGCAATGCAAACTACCTCGTTGCCGCTAGTAGCAAAAATAAGCCAATATAAAAGCAGCCCATTTTTATTTAGGCTGCTCAGTTCAAAATACCCTATTGATCTAAATTAACGGTCAACGTTTTAGCAGCGCCTTGTTTGGGTGTCACACTAATTTTTACAGGCTGCGTCTGATCATGTAGCCTAAAGGTTAGTTCAAAATCTTCATCTGCTTGGGCGCCAATCGCGTCAGCAAAATCATCATCTCGTTCGCTCATCGCTAACTTATTTTCCCCTTGCTGCACAGAAATCTCAGCAATATCGGCAAAACGCTGATCATCCTGCGTTAAATTGCGCCACTCAATTTCAAGTTCCAATTGTTGGCTGCCTTCTAGCTCACCTTTGACTGTCGTTAGTGCAAACTGATCAAAGTGCCAAGTTTGGTTCAATAAGACCGTTTTATCATCGGTATCACGTGACAAAGTAATCTGGCTACCCAGCGATTGGGATGATTGCGTCGATTGCGTTGCCGTGTTTTGGCTACTGGTGCTCTGACTCGATGATTCTTGGCCTGGACTAGGCGCCGTACAAGCTGTTAATAAACCTAAAGTACCAAGTAACACGATCAAGCTTAATTTTTTAGTCATTGAGACCACCCTTCCGTTATGTTTACATCAAGCATGCGGGAAAGAATAAGTAAGGTCAATAAATATACTTTGATATCAAACGAGTGTTTAACTATACAGATAAAAAAATCCGCCCAATATATCGGGCGGACTTTTTTAATATAATTCAGCAACTTGTTTCTGAATATCTTCGTGAGCTAGGAATTCCTGATAATGGGTTGCAAAACGTTCAACGACCCCTTTAGCACTAACTTCAACAATATGATCCGCAATCGTCTGAATGAATTCATAATCGTGTGACGTAAACACTAGCGCGCCATCAAAATCAACCAGCGCATCATTTAGGGAAGTGATCGATTCCAGATCTAAATGATTAGTTGGATCATCTAGCAGCAAAACGTTAGCCTCACTAAGCATAATTTTTGCCAATAGACAACGAACTTTTTCGCCACCAGATAACATATTAAGCTTCTTCAAGACTTCATCCCCAGAAAAGAGCATCCGGCCAAGAAAACCGCGCAAGAATGTATTATCGCTTTCTTCCTTCGAAGCAAACTGACGCAACCAATCTAGAATCGATAAATCGGACGTAAATTCAGCCGAACTATCGCGCGGTAAATAAGCCCGTGTGGTGGTAACGCCCCACGTAACACTCCCGGTATCGGGTTCTAACTCACCAGCTAGAATTTGCATCAGTGTCGTTGTGGCCACATCGCTGCGGCTGATCAAGGCAGATTTCTCGCCGGGCTTTAGTGTGAATGTAATGTTATCGAGAATTTTCACCCCAGCAACTGTCTTGCTGATGTTATCGACCCGCAATAGATCACTACCGATTTCCCGCGCAGCCACAAATTTAATGAATGGATATTTCCGACTAGATGGCTTAATGTCCTCTAAGGTGATTTTGTCCAATTGTTTCTTACGTGATGTGGCTTGCTTAGACTTCGACGCATTAGCGCTAAACCGCGCAATAAATTCTTGTAGTTCCTTGATCTGATCTTCTTTTTTTGCATTAGCTTGGCCTTTTAATTGCGCCGCCAATTGGCTAGATTGTAACCAGAAATCATAGTTACCAACAAACAATTGAATCTTACCAAAATCGACGTCGCACATGTGGGTACAAACCGTATTCAGAAAATGCCGGTCATGGGAAACCACAATAACGGTATTAGAAAAATTCAACAAGAAGTTTTCCAACCACTGAATCGTTGGTGCATCTAGTCCGTTAGTGGGTTCGTCTAATAGCAAAATATCAGGCTTACCAAACAAAGCTTGGCCTAACAACACTTTGACTTTTTCATTTTCAGTTAATTCACGCATCTTTTGTTGCTGCATCGTTTCATTGATACCTAATTCTTGTAACAATTGAGCTGCTTCGGCTTCAGCGTTCCAGCCGTCCATTTCAGCAAACTCACCTTCTAATTCAGCGACTTTGATACCATCTTCATCGCTGAAATCTGGCTTAGCGTACAAGGCATCTTTTGCTTGCATCACTTGATACAACTTTTCGTACCCTTGAATGACTGTATCCAAGACCGTCGTATCTTCAAACGCATAATGATCCTGTTTTAAACTAGTCATCCGCTCATTGGGCGAAATCGTGACCTTACCCGTTGATGGCGCTAATTGACCCGAAAGAATCTTTAGAAAAGTTGACTTGCCAGCACCGTTGGCACCAATAATGCCATAACAGTTGCCGGGGGTGAATTTCAAATTAACGTCAGAATACAATTGCCGATCAGGAAAACGTAAACTAACATCACTTACAGTTATCATTTAATAGCCTCACTTATTTACTTGATTATAGACATACACTTTAGCATAGAAAAGCAACAACAACAATCAAAAAAGTGTACCAGCCGTGGAAAGAACAGCCAGCACACTTTATTTTTACGCGCCCATTCGCCGATCTAAAACGCGAGATAGCCACGATAATGCGTAACAAACAATAAAATACAACACTGCTAACGCCAAGAACATCGGTAGAACAAAATTAGTATTTTGTCCATAAATAATCTGTGCGTGGTACATCAATTCCGGTAACATAATGATCGTTGCTAGGGAAGTATCCTTGATCAGCGAAACAAATTGGCTGACCAATGGCGGAATCATTTTTTTAATTGCTTGCGGTAAAATAATATGCTGCATAGTTTGCCGATACGACATTCCGTTACTACGTGCCGCTTCCATCTGGCCAGGGTCAACTGCTTTGATCCCACTACGAATGATTTCAGCGACCATTGCCGATTCAAAGACCGTCATCGCAAAAATTGCCGCCGTGATCGCATCAGGTTTGATCCCAATGTTCGGTAAACCAAAGAAAGTGAAGAACAGGATCAGCAGCAGTGGTAAGTTACGAATAATATCGATCACAAAGCCAACTAACGCTGATAAATATTTGATGTTAACGTAGCGTAATAAACCTAATAAACCGCCGATAATAAAGCTAAAAACAATCGAAACGGCGGAGATTTCTACAGTGATCCATAGCCCTTCCAGGAGATAACGAATATTAAGCCATGAATATGCTTGGATAAAATTAGCCATTAGTTATTCCCCCTTCTAAGCCCATTTCTTTTCCAGATACCGCATGAAATAGCTTAACGGTAAGGTCAAAACCAAGTACAAAAGTCCAACCGCTAAGTAAGTGTTTGACGTATCAAAGGTCGTTGACGCGATCAAGTTACCTTGATACATTAAATCGAAACCAGCGACAAAGGCTAACACCGACGAATTCTTAACCAAGTTAATGAACTGATTGCCTAACGGTGGAATCGTGATCTTAATGGCTTGTGGAAAAACAATGTGAACCATCGCCTGTAGATAAGACAGGCCATTGGAACGTGCTGCTTCCATTTGACCAAGATCAACTGCTTCAATACCAGCACGCACAGTTTCAGCAATGAAGGCTGACGTATAGATAGTCAAGCCGATCGTCCCTGCCGTAAAACCATTGACGTTGGCAAAAAGCATTGGAATGACCACATAGAAGAACATTGTAATGACTAATAGTGGAATATTCCGAAAAATTTCGACATAGATGCGGCCAATGATGCGGACCCATTTGCGCTCACTGATCTCTAAAAAAGCGAACACTGTACCCACGATCAAACTACCGATCAGCGCTAAAACGCTAGAACCCAGGGTGAACAAAAGTCCTGACCAAAGTTCTGGCCAATGATTAACTAAAATCGAAAGCATACTCAGTTCCCCCCTTCGCTGAACCCAGGTACCTTACCAAACCATTTATTAAGCAGGCGTTGGTATTCCCCTGATTTTTTCATGTTACTGACCGCCTGATCAACTGCCTTAGTCATCGGTTTTTGGCCCTTATTAACGGCGATCCCGTAAGGTTCCTTCGTGAAGGCACCGCCAACCACGACATAATTCGGGCTTTCTAACGACATCCCATACAAAATACCGTTATCAGTGGTTAAAGCATCGCCCTGCCCTGATTTCAAGGCGGTAAAGGCTTGCGCGTAATCAGATAGTTCAAGCACACTGGCTTTCGGCGCAAACTTTGCCACGTTGATCGCCGAAGTTGAGCCTTGAACCGCTAATACTTTAGCGCCCTTATAATTCAAGTCGCGGATGTTTTTGATTTTGCTACCTTTTTTAACTAAGATCGCCTGACCCGCATTAAAATATGGTTTAGAAAAATCAACCTGCTTAGCCCGTTCTGGCGAAATTGTCATGGTAGCAATGATCGCGTCAATATTACCATTTTTCAACATCGGGATGCGGGTACTACTGGTTACTTGAATAAATTTGGCTTTGCCATCTTTGCCCAGAATCTGCTTGGTGATTGCTTTAGCCATATCAATATCAAAACCTTCAATTTGGCTGGTTTTAATATTCATTAAGCCAAACAACCGAGTATCAGCCTTAACGCCCCAAGTGATCGCGTTACTAGCTTGATCTGTTTTTAAAACATTCTGTTCTGATAAACTTTGTTTACCGCAGCCACTCATCAGTAAAACCAAACTCAATAAGAAGGCAAGCGGTAGCACGCGTTGGACAAATTTTTTCATCGTCCACGCCTCCCTTCATTAATGATTAATGATCTTACTTAAGAATTGCCGTGCGCGTTCTTCTTTTGGATGCGCAAAGAAAGACTTCGTATCGTCATCTTCAAGAATCTCGCCATCAGCCATGAAGACTAGCCGATCAGCCACTTCTTTAGCAAAGCCCATTTCATGAGTCACAACGATCATGGTCATCCCATCGTCAGCCGCCACTTTTTTCATAACATCCAACACATCACCGATCATTTCTGGATCCAATGCTGAGGTTGGTTCATCAAATAACAACGCCTGTGGTTTCATCGCTAAACTACGCGCGATCGCAACTCGCTGCTCTTGTCCCCCGGATAACATGCTGGGATACGATTGGGCTTTATCTTCCAAGCCAACTAATTTTAACAGCTCCATCGCTTCTTTTTCACTTTGTGCTTTATCCTCTTTTAAAACTAATTGAGGGGCTAAGCTTACGTTTTGGAGCACCGTTTTATTAGCATACAAATTAAAATGCTGGAAAACCATGCCGACCTCGCGGCGAATCTTATTAATATCTGTTTTTTTATCCGCTAAATCAAAATTATTAACAATTAATTTACCAGAAGAAATTGTATTTAAACCATTCATTGAACGTAACAACGTACTTTTACCAGAACCAGATGGTCCAATAATAACAACAACTTCTCCTTTATCGATCGTCAAGTTGATATCTTTTAGGGCATGAAAATCGCCATAATATTTTTCAACATCGTGAAACTCGATCATTGACATAACTTTCCCTCCAAACTTAGGTACACCATAATCAATGCTGGCCAATAACCCGCAGCAAACAGCAAAATTTTGTTCACCTAATGTGCATGGGTAATAACCACTTTTTTAATTTTAATTTATTTTTAATCTTTAAGCAAATGAATATCGTTGATTTTTAAATATTTTTTTAATTTCTAACTTGTTTATGAGAGAATTCTTATCTTTTTAATGACAACTCGTCATCATTAGACTTGATGTTGTGCTTGTCCTGTTTCTAAAATACTTTTAACGTCATCTAAACTAATATCCACCATATTTTGTACCGCCATATTCGTGTAAAAAGCAATGTGTGGCGTGAAAATAACGTTGGGCATCGTTTGTAAAGCTAGCACATTTGGATTAGTGATCTTAGCTTCACTGAGATCACGATTATTGAATTCTTGTTCGTCTTCGATCACATCAATTGCAGCGCCAGCAATTTGCTTTTCTTTCAAGGCAGCGACTAATGCCGGTGTATCTACAACCGGGCCCCGAGAAGCATTGATCAAAAAAGCTGTCGGCTTCATTTGTGCCAACTGTGCTGCGCCAATTAAATGCGTAGTCGTTGGTAAAAGCTGAGTGTGTAAAGTCACCACGTCAGCCGTTTTCAATAAGCTAGCTTGATCCATATAAGTGACAAATTCAGCTAGTTCTGGATTCTCAACTGGATCTGTCGCAATTACACGAGCGCCTAAAGCATGGAATAAATGGGCAACCGTGCCACCGATTCGCCCAGCGCCAATGATCCCAATTGTCAGTGTATGTACTTCATGGGCCATCAAGCCACCCCAACGAAAATCATGGTGCGCTGTTCGATCATCAAATAATTCCAAATTGCGAATCAGGCGCATAGTTTGTGTCAAGGCATATTCAGCAACTGAACGTGGCGAATACGCGGGTACATTGGTCACTAGTAATTCGTTAGCCTGGGCAGCTGCTAAATCGACCACATCATAGCCCGCGCTACGTAAACTAAGTTGCTTGATGCCATAATCATGTAACTGCTGATAGACTTTTTCGCTGTCAATTTTAGCATGTTGGACGATCACAACACCGTCATAGCCTTTTGCACGTTCAACAGTTGCCAAATTAAGATCTTGATCAAAGGTATCCACCGTCGCTTGGTGACGCTGCGCCCAAGCCTTGATTGCGGGTTGCTCATCATCACGAACGCTGTACATTAAGATTTTCATTTAAATTCCTCCGTTAACTTATTTTGCAACTACAAAACTGATCATTTTAAGCTAATAATCCTAGATCAAATAAATAAAAACTCACAGCATCAACGCCGTGAGTTTGACCCAGTCGCACCATTGACCACAACAATACTCGCCTTAACTATATTTCGACAGTAACTTCTGACCGACTTATACGGTACCTTAACAAAATAGTCATAGGCGATTAATTATTAGCTCATTTTAATTTAAGCTTAACCTTTTTATTAGAAACCGTCAATAAGCGATGCCAGTAAAAAAAGTGTCCCTTAAGCCGTTTAAATGACAATATTTGGCAATAAAAATAGGACTGCGGCATAAGTTCACTTATGCCACAGCCCCCAAAAATCAGCGATTACGTCGCGACATTCTGGTCGATTCAGATGATTCAGTTGCTGTAGTCGCTCGTGGTCCCATATTTGTAGCGCTGCTATCCACTGGCGTACTGGTTACAGTTGCGTTTGGATCTTTATACGCCACTTGGACGATCAATTGAAAAGGTGCGCTCCCAGCAACAGCTCCAGAACGACCGGCAATTTTATTCGGACCGCCAGTTAGCTGGGCGCTAGCCAAAACAATTTGGTATTTGGCAGCGGCCTGCTTAGTTGGCATTAAACCAACTTCAGTCACTTCACCAACTGGTAAACTGTCGATTGCATTACGCCCTGCGTAAACCAGATAACGGCCCTGCGCTTCACGTAATTCATAAAAAGGCAGTTGCACCCCTTCACCAACTGCATAAACTGGTTGCCCCGAGGCTTGAGCAGCTTGATAGATTTGTTCATCAGAGTGACCAGCATAATCTAATTGTAAATAATTGCTTGCCACTAGCCCATCGACCACTTGCTCAATGTTTGCCTGTTGGCTCGCATCAACAGTTAGTTTAGCTGGTAGCAAACTCTGTTCATGAAATAAGCCAGCTGCAGGCATAACTTTTGTTGCTTGAGCAGTGTGCTTGCCACCAAGCATTGGATCATCAGCAGCACCTGCTGGCCGACCACCCAATACTTTTTCAATTTTAGGTGAAATGTCAAATTTAGCCGTTTTGGTCGTGAAATAATAAATCACATTTAACGTCACAAAATAGACTAATACTAAAAAGATAAGTAAAAACAAAATTCCGCGTGTCCAAGCACCTAGCCGAATAAAGTTGATCGCCAAATAACCTAGATAAATTACACCAGCAATGCCGATGGCTGTATAGACGCGATTTTTTAATTTAACGTTCATGTTGAAGTAACCTAAATAATGATTCAACATATCTAGCAATGATAACACTCAATCACCTCCAATTATTCAGTCGTCGTATTATCCGTCGTGGCTGTACCAGTCGTTCCGGTTGCTGTACTTCCGGAAGTACTAGTGGCAGACGATGTACCAGCAGCAGAACTTGAATTAGCTGTTGTACTTGAAGAGTCCGCAGTCGTACTTTGACTATTCTGCGTGGTTGACTGTGAGCCAGCAGACGGTGTTGTTTGTTGCGTATTATCGTCAGTTGATTCCTGCACACTACTTTCCGCAACTGATTGGCTGCTTTCCGGTCGTGACGAGCTACTTTGGCGGATACTACTGGAACCGCTAGTGACCGCTGAGCTACTATCAACTTGGCTAGTCTGCTCAGTTTTACTTTTGACAGGTGCAACCTTATCTGCCACTACATTCGTCGCGGCTAAGCCTAAAACGATCGATACGATCGCAAATGGGGTGATAAATGGCGGTGTTCGATAAGCCATGTAAAAGTCTCCTCTACTTTATTGATCTTCTAATATTTTATTAAACCATATCTTGTCTAACATTGCGCGTTGTTATGCTAAAGAATTACTAAAATTTATGATTCAAATTTAATCGTCACGGCGGTGCTACTTTTAGTTCATAATAGTCTTATCCTAATCATCCTAGCTTAAATTAAACTAAAAAGCTTAAAAATCCGCTGCTGACCAACTTTCTAATTGGCGTTGTTGAACATTTGTTCTTATAACTATTTTAGCATATGCCGGCCAAGGTGCAAGTCAACTGATTGAAAACGAAAATGGAAAAAAACACACATTTTTCAAAGGTTTCCATAAAAAATAACTTGTGAAAAAAATCAGCTATATCGTTTCGTTATTACTTATGTATTTGCCACTACCAGTTATTAAAATTTGTGTTGCGTTTCACTTGCTAATCATAAATCAATATTGTAAACTATGATGTAAGCTGTTACGTTAACCGTTTACAAAAAAGCAGAACAATGTGATCATCCGCAAAAATAATTTTGAGCTAAGTTCTTGCGTAATATTCATTTTGGTTGTAGACTGTTTAGAACGTGCTGGGCGTTACAGAAAGTAACGTAACATCTTAGTCACCAACAACTTCTTGCTTGAGTTGTTGGGACTAACTCACAAGGACTTTTTCCTTGAACCAAGGAGGTATACACCATGAAATTTGGTAATTTTAGTAATAGTTGGTATCGGATCTCATTAGACACTGATCAACAGATTTTCTATGCAACTTCGAAGCAACATCCTGAACAAGTTGCTAGTGGTGTCACTATTGATGAAGCGGTACGTAAATTAGCGTTACAAGCACATCAACCCGTGACCCTTAATCATGCCGATCAAACGGCCTAACTAATTAACGTCAAAAACGCTGACTAAGTTTTCTAACTTAGTCAGCGTTTTTTTCTATACCATAATCTTGCATTATTTGATCAAGTTGTCGCTTGGCTGCCGACCAATCATCGTTAACGATCACTTGTGCCTGTCCTAATAATTGCGGCGGTATCGCCAGATCACGCTTGTACTCTGCACTAGCTACTCGTTGCGTGATCATTTCCTGCTGATCTCCGCGCTTAGTTAAACGTGCGATCAACGCAGCTGGTTGTTTAACCGTCAGAAATAACGGAATCACTTGCGTACCTAATGTTTCTACATAGGTAACGGCGCCTTTGGTATCCAAAACAATGCTGGCGTAAGGACATTTGGTCCAAGCAGCCGTGATTGCTTCACGTGAAGAACCATAATAGTAATCGGCATATTTAACGTATTCAATATAGTGCTTCGTAAAAAAACTATTTTGAGTTTCAAAATAATACGCCCCGCCATTTTGTTCATTAGAACGCGGTGGCCGCGTAGTATGGGTGATCACACGCGGAATCTGATAATATTCAGTCAAGTATTGACTAACCGTTGTTTTTCCCGTTCCAGTTGCTCCGGTGATCACGAATAAACGCTGTGGCAACAAAGCCACCTCCTAATTTAATTTTTCAAACCTATGCTCGCCGCTGAATGCCGCGCAGACTGCCGCGTAAAGCAAAATATAGTATTGGCACAATAATAGCAGTGGAGATCGAATTAATCACGGTCGCTGGTAAACTAAGGAACGAATTGATCAATGCGACTTTAAAGGAAGTGCCCACCATTAATGCTTCTACGATCGAAACTGCATACGTCGTGAAAATTTTGGTTATACCCGCAACAATGCCAAGTGTGACGATATGACTAACTCGGTCATCATAACGAAAAAGTTTAAAACCAGTATTAACCACCACTGCCACCACAATGACTTCTAGTGCAGTCAACCACGATGTTGCCGCATAACCATTTAGCAGATCAAAGCCGCCAAGTCCAATGATACCAGCAAAGGCCCCATTACGACCACCTAAAAATAAAATTGCTAATACAGTTAATGCATTACCGAAGTGAATAAATGGCCGTCCCACTAAGGCCGGTATCGGAATTCTTAACAACGAGATACCAATAAAAATAATTGCTGCAAATAAACCAGTTAAAATAATTGCCCGTAAAGTATTTCTTGATTGTTGCATTTGTAATCTCCCCTAAAAATAAAGGGTTGCAGTAAAGTTATACCGCAGCCCTCAACTTATTTATTTTATTATACTGCTGAACAAAGCTGTAGCTTAAACTAAAGTTGCTAAAAGTTCATGCAAACCAGCAGCATAATCAACACCAAAACGAATATCTGTTGCCGCAGCAGTTGTGCGTTGAATTGCTTGTTGTACAAAGATCATGGCGTGCTGGCTAGCCGTTTGTAAGGTCTGACCTTGGAGCCACAAGCCAAAACAAACACTAGCAAAAATATCCCCCGTGCCAAAATAGTGCCCTGGTAATTGGACCGTTTGCCAACGCCACGCCTTTTGTTGAGTAAAACCGAACACACCAAGCTGGCCATCGACTAACGGGACACCAGTTAAAATAACGTTCGGCACTGCTAGCTGTTCACTAACTGCTTGTGCTAATTCAGCTGCCGCCACTGCAGTCAGTGGCTGTTGATCCTGTGCTTGATCTAATAATAAACGCGCTTCAGTAACATTTGGCGTCACCACCGTTGCGCGCCGCACCAAATGACGCATTTTACCCACATAAGCCTGATCAAAGCCGCGATAAAGCTGGCCATGATCACCCATCACTGGATCAAGCATGATTTTAGCTGCTGGAGCTGCTAGCTGCTGCAAATGATGTTCTATCACCGGTAACGCTGCCTGACCTAAATAACCAAAATATAATCCCGCGAAGCGTAGATCCAGCGTTTGCCAATGGCCAATGATGCGCTCCATTTCTTGGCTCAAATCGAGATAAGTATTGTCACCAAAGCCACCAGTGTGCGTCGACAATAACGCAGTCGGTAACACGGCGGGTTGTAGGCCTAATGCAGCCACGATCGGTAACGCCACCCCTAATGAAACCTGCCCAACGCAAGATAAATCTTGGCTGATCAGAACTTGCTGCGGTAAAGTCATGCTAGACGATGCCTTGGGCGTACATTGCATCCGCCACCTTTAAGAACCCAGCAATATTAGCGCCAGCTACGTAATCATCACCTAAGTTATAATGCTTAGCTGCAGCAGCTGATTCTTGGAAAATATCCTGCATGATTTTTTGAAGTCGTTGATCAACATCTTCAAATGACCAAGCAAGACGTTGACTATTTTGACTCATTTCTAATGCGGATACAGCGACCCCACCGGCATTAGCAGCCTTAGCTGGGCCATAAAGTAAGCCAGCTTGGCGATAAACGGTTACTGCTTCCGGCGTACTTGGCATGTTTGCCCCTTCAGCGACTAATTTAGCGCCTCCAGAAACTAATAATTTAGCACCGCTGGCATCAATTTCATTTTGCGTGGCACATGGTAAAGCCAGATCACAATCGACTGCTTCTTCCCAGACTGAACCTTTGGTATATTGCGCAGTAGAAACGCGTTTAGCATAGTCGCTGATCCGACCACGTTCAACTTCTTTGATCTGTTGCACGATTTTATAGTCGATCCCTTGCTCGTCGTAAATGTAGCCATCAGAATCAGAAACGGTAACGACTTTAGCGCCGAGTTCAGTTGCCTTTTGAATCGCATAGATTGCGACGTTGCCAGCACCAGATAATTTAATTTTCTTACCACTTAAATCATCACGATGTGCCTTTAGCATAGCTTCCACATAGTAAAGTAAGCCAAAGCCAGTTGCTTCAGGCCGAACTAGACTACCACCGTAACTCAAGCCTTTACCGGTTAAAATACCACCGCTAAAGCCATTGAGTCGCTTATATTGGCCAAACAAGTAGCCGATCTCACGGCCACCAACGCCAATATCGCCAGCCGGAACATCAAAATCAGGACCAATATGTTTTTGCAATTCAGTCATAAAGCTTTGGATAAACCGCATGACTTCGCCATCAGATTTACCTTTAGGGTTAAAGTCACTGCCGCCTTTACCACCGCCGATCGGTAAGCCAGTCAGGCTATTTTTAAAGATCTGCTCGAAACCTAAAAATTTAACAACTGATAAATTAACGCTGGGATGAAGCCGTAACCCACCTTTATAGGGCCCAATTGCTGAATTAAATTGCACACGGAAGCCACGATTAATTTGGACTTTGCCAGCATCATCGACCCAAGGAACACGGAACTGAAAGGCGCGCTCTGGTTCAGTGATCTGTCCTAAAATATTAGCCTCAATATATTCAGGATGTGCTTCAAAAACAGGTGTGATCGTTGCTAGAAAATTATCGACCGCTTCAAGGAATTCAGTTTGGTTACCGTCGCGCTGCGCAAGTGTTGCACGAACTTCTTTGATATACTCAGTTGCTTGTGACATATTTTGCCTCCTAATTTTGACCATCTGCTGAAAGTACACCATCCAGTATACATGGATAAATGCATGCCAATATTATAGCACAATTAAAACACTCATCAAATTATAATTTAACGATTTTGAAAACTATTTTTCAGAAAGCGTTTTATACCTACCCCACTTCCTTGAACGTTAATTTTAACGTTCAATATTGCTATAAAAAAAACAGAATCGCCTAAAAGGTGATCCTGTTTATCGATTTATTAATATTAGTCAAAATCAACGTTGTGTGGGAAATGAGCAACGTGTGCTTGGCCATTAAGTTCTTCTTCGATGCGTAATAATTGGTTATATTTCGCAACGCGTTCTGAACGTGCCATAGCACCAGTCTTCAATTCGCCACCAGAAACGGCAACGGCAAAGTCAGCAACAAATGTATCTTCAGTTTCGCCTGAACGATGTGAGATCATAGTTGTGTAGCCATTGTTCTTAGCCAAACGAATTGCTTCGATTGATTCAGTAACTGTACCGATTTGGTTTAATTTGATTAAGATCGAGTTAGCTACGCCCTTCTTGATCCCCTTGCGGAAGATTGAAGGGTTAGTAACGAAGATATCGTCACCAACTAATTGAACGCGGTCGCCAACTTCTTCGGTGAACTTAGCAAAGTTGTCCCAGTCATTTTCGGAGAATGGATCTTCGATTGAAATGATTGCTGGGAATTTCTTCAATAAGTCATTGACATAGTAATCACGTAATTGGTCAGCATTGAAAGTGTTGCCTTCAAATGTGTAGATACCAGTTTCTTGATCATAGAATTCTGATGAAGCAGCATCAAGTGCGATACCGATATCTTCACCAGGTACGTAACCAGCTTGTTCAATTGCTTTGTAAAGCATTGTAACTGCTTCGTCAGTTGACTTCAAATCAGGAGCAAAGCCACCTTCGTCGCCTAAGCCAGTTTGGAAACCTGCTTCTTCCAATACCTTTTTCAAAGTATGGTAAGTGTCGGCAATTTTTTCAATACCGTCACGGAAGCTGGTCTTCTTAATTGGTGTGATCATGAATTCTTGGAAGTCGATACCGTTGTCGGCATGTGCACCACCATTGATAACGTTATGGAATGTTTGTGGTAATTCAATGTTTACCCCGCCCAAATAACGATACAATGGTGTATCCAATGAAAGTGCAGCAGCACGTGCAGTTGCCATTGAAACGCCTAAGATAGCGTTGGCACCCAAACGAGCTTTGTTAGGTGTACCATCCAAGTCGATCATGATTTGATCAATTTCAGCTTGGTTATATGGTGAAACACCCTTCAAGGCATCATTGATCTCAGTGTTAACATTGTTAACGGCTTTGCTAACGCCTTTACCTAAAAGACGGCTACCACCATCACGTAATTCAGTTGCTTCTAATTCACCTGTTGAAGCACCTGATGGAACGGATGCACGGCCCAAAGTACCGTCAGTTAAAACAACGTCAGCTTCGACCGTTGGGTTACCGCGGGAATCAAAGACTTCGCGTGCTTTAACACTTTCAATTACTACTGATTTAGACATTTAATATGTCCCTCCTTGAGTGATTATCGGTGTGATTAATCGGGCGACACCACGCCCACATTCATTTAAAATGATATCATCTTATATTTCAAATAACAACTGAATATGCCTGCTTTTTTGAAAATAAGTTAAGGAAAACGTTTACTTGATGGGATTTTTAATCTAGCACCTGTTCTAAGTCAGTGAAAAAGTTAGGATACGAGACATTGATCGCCGCAGCATCAGTCAATGTCAACTGACTTTTACTGAGCAACGCCGCAACGGCTAACATTAAACCAATTCGGTGATCACCATGTGAATCAACACGATCACTGGTCACCGCGCGTAACGGTGTCGGGCCATGAATGATCATCCCATCTGGCTTAGTTTCGATATTGGCACCAAGCTTACGTAATTCAGTCGCAACGGTTTCGATGCGATCAGTTTCTTTGACCCGCAATTCAGCAGCATCACTAATTTCAGTGACACCTTCAGCTTGGGTCGCTGCTAAAGCAATCAATGGAATTTCATCGATCACGTTAGCAATTTCAGCGCCATGAACTGTGGTTGCTTTTAATTTGCTTGAAGTCACAATCACATCGCCGCTGGCTTCAACAGTTTTGGAGTCCACATCTTCGACGCGGAAATCAGCACCCATGCGACTTAATACATCTAAAAAACCAGTTCGCGTATTATTTAACCCAACTTGCGCTAACCGTAATTGACTATTCGGTACCAAAGTTGCTGCTAAAGCAAAAAAGGCAGCTGATGACATATCACCAGGGACACGGAATTTTTGCGCCACAAACTGGCTTTGTGGTTTGATGGTTAAGGTTAGACCATTTTTATCAATTTCACCACCAAATTGACGTAGCATCCGTTCGGTGTGATCACGGGTTTGCGCAAGCTCAGTTAGTTTTGAAGTACCATTGGCCTGCAATGCAGCAAAAATCAACGCACTTTTCACTTGCGCGCTTGCTACTGGGATCGTCATTTCTACAGGTTGTAACGTGGTATTAGTCGCAATCGTTAATGGTAGAAAATCGGTATCAGTCGCCTGAATTTTGGCACCCATTTTACTTAAAGGTGCGATCACCCGCTTCATTGGCCGCTTACTTAATGAAGCATCACCAAAAAATTTAATCGGAAATGGTTGTTTACTAAATAGACCCAATAACAAACGGGTCGATGTCCCTGAATTACCCAAATCAAGCGCTTGTTGTGGTGCCTTCAGCCCAGCAAAGCCGACACCGGTGATCGTGACGCGCTCGCCATCAACTGTGATCGGCACGCCTAATGCTTGAAAAGCAGCCAACGTGCGCCGACAATCATCCGAAAAAAGAAAATGATCAATGATCGTGGTTCCCTTAGCTAAAGCCCCAAACATAATACTGCGATGTGAAATGCTTTTATCGCCAGGAACAGTCAATGTACCGTGCAATCCTCGCGCAGCGGCAACTAATACTTTATCCATCTTGACGCTCCCTTTTCTTTAATAAGCTGCTAATTCTTTCCGGTAAGCAGCCACTTGTGCTTGTAGCCGCGGTAGTGCATCCGCATCAAATTTCTCCAAAACGGCTTGCGCCAATGTGATCGCCACCATCGCTTCAGCCACTACTGCCGCTGCCGGTACCGCCGTGGTATCGGAACGCTCAACATTCGCCTTGTAAGCTTGCTTGGTTGCAATATCAACACTGTTAAGTGGTTTATACAGCGTTGGAATTGGCTTCATCACGCCTTTGACAATGATAGGTTCGCCATTGGTCATCCCACCTTCAAAGCCACCAAGATGATTACTACCACGATAAAAGCCACGCTCAGGCGTGTATAAAATTTCATCCATATCTTCACTACCCGGATGCGCGGCTAAACCAAAACCGTCGCCAAATTCAACGCCCTTAAAAGCATTGATACTGACAATAGCTTGAGCTAGTTTGGCGTCCAGCTTGGTTTCGGTGCTAATATAGCTGCCTAAACCAGCGGGTAAATTAGTCGCAACAACTTCTACCACGCCACCTAATGTATCTCCAGCTTTTTTAGTGGCATCGATCAATTCGCGAATCTTAGCCGCAGCATCAGCATCATAGGTTCGTATGTCGCTGTCTTCGGTGGCTGCCCGCAATGTTGCTAGATCACCTAATTCAGGTAGCTTAGCCGGATCAGCGGAAATACCGCCTAGCTGTTGGACAAAACCAAGCACTTCAACACCAATTGCCGCTAATAATTGCTGACAAACACTACCCACTGCCACCCGCATCGTGGTTTCTCGGGCACTGGAACGTTCTAGTACATTGCGCAGATCACGCTGTTGGTATTTTTGTCCACCAACTAAGTCAGCGTGGCCTGGCCGTGGCTTAGTCACTTGGCGAATGGAATTTTCGGCAGTAGCTTCTGCCGTTGGACTCATAATGTCCGTCCAATGTGCATAATCATGATTAGTCACTTGTAAAGTGATCGGTGAGCCCAACGTCTTTTGATGACGTACACCAGAAATGATTTCTACTTGATCATGCTCGATCTTCATCCGATTGCCGCGGCCATAACCTTGCTGCCGCCGTGCCAGATCCGCATTGATTTTTTCTGCCGTTAAAGTTAAACCGGCGGGAATACCTTCGATCACAGCGGTTAATTTAGGACCATGTGATTCTCCTGCTGTTATGTAACGCATCTGAAAGCCTCATTTCTTAATTAATTTGTTTACCTAAAATTACTAGATCACTTAATTGTTCATCTAATTCGGCCACTTGTGGTAACTTGCCCCATTGCGTATAGCCTTGCTTAGTGAACAGCTGCAGGCTCGGTTGATTCTGACCAAAAATAAAACCTAAAATTGTTTTAATGCCTAAGCCTGATGCCTGCTGTTCCGCATAAGCTAAACTTTTTTTACCAATATGTTGACCACGAAATTTTTCATCAATATAAAGACTGATCTCAACCGTTGCCTGATAAGCGGCTCGCCCATAAAAATCGGACAGACTTAACCAACCGGCCGGCTGTCCAGCAGCGGTGATCAACCAAAGCGGTCGGCGGCGTTGCTGATGTGCAGCAAACCAAGGCTTGCGCTGGGCAACAGTGACTGGAACTAGATCTGCCGTCACCTGCCGTCCCGCTATCGTCTGGTTATAAACTTGCACGATAAATGGTAAATCTGTCTGTGTTGCCCGTTGAAACTCGATTTCCATTTCTTTTCCTCCAGTTACATATCTATTCATTAATTACTAAATATTTAACCATCTTTACGGCTAAAATGCTAGCTTATGTCCCAAAACTATTCTATGTGATAGCTATCCCGGATATACACAAATCGCGCTGACCCCGTCTAGTTAATGATTTACTACCGCAATTATTTAACTCAGTAATCGTTTTCTTTAGAGTTATGTTAGGGTTTATTCATATAAAATTCATACCTTCCTGATAGACTATTAATTGTTAGGAAAATAATAGTGACAGAATAAAATTGCTCAGCGCCGTTGATTAGCTTGAAGGCTAGTGAACGTATAAATTTTTTATCGGTCCGTCAATGCAAACTAGAAAATTAAGCAGGTAACAGATAGGAGCACCCACACATTTAAATCGACTAACTAATACGTAGCCAAGGCGCAATTACTGACAAGTAATTGTTGCTTTGGCTACTTTTTTGCTTTTAATCATGCACCCTAAAGGCTATTTTACATTAAAATGAGACAAAAATGTGAACTATCATTTTCTTTTCATTGTCCACTTGCTATGCTATGATGAAAAGCAATAAATAAATGAGTTTGGGGTAAAAGTTTGATTTGATGGTTAGCCACATCTAGCGCTTTTGACCGCACACTTTTGGAGGGAAACTAATTGTCGATCAAAGATAAAATGTGGCACAAACAAAGTCTAGATAAATATCTAGCCAAAGATGATCAATTCATTAAATCAATGAACGCTTTTGACTTAATGGCTTTGGGCATCGGTGCTGTAATTGGAACGGGGATCTTTATTTTACCAGGCACAGTCGCAGCGCTAAAGGCAGGACCCGGAATTATGCTTTCATTCATTGTCGCTGCCGTTGTCTGTTCTTTAGCAGCTATGTGTTACGCAGAGTTCTCCTCAGCAATGCCAATTGCTGGCTCAGCTTATTCTTACGGCAACGTTATTTTCGGTGAATTTATCGGCTGGATCATCGGTTGGGCCTTGATCCTGGAATATATGTTGGCAGTCGCCGCTGTATCAACTGGGTTTTCCGCGTACTTTAGCTCGCTACTACAAGGATTTGGCTTAGCGATTCCTAAAGTACTTAACGGACCGTTTGACCCAGCCCACGGCACCTATATCAACATTGTTGCGGTGATCATTGTTTGGTTGATCTCCTGGTTACTGAGTCAAGGCATGAAACAATCTGTCCGTATCAATAATATAATGGTAATCGTCAAGATCAGTATTATCTTTATCTTCTTATTAGTGGGTATTTTTTACGTAAAACCGGCCAATTGGCACCCCTTCTTGCCTTTTGGTAAAATCGGCGTCTTACAGGGAGCCTCTACAGTATTCTTTGCTTATCTAGGCTTTGACGCGGTTTCATCATCCGCAGCGGAGGTCAAAAATCCACAACGTAACATGCCGATTGGGATCATTGGTACTTTAATCGTCGCGACGGCCCTTTATATTTTAGTTGCTGTTGTTTTAACCGGAATGGTTTCTTTCCGTGAACTAGATGTCGCGAATCCAGTGGCTTTCGCATTACAAAAAGTGGGCCAAAATTGGGCAGCAGGTATTATTTCAATTGGTGCATTGGCCGGTATGTTCACAATGATGATCACTATGGTTTATAGTAGCTCGCGGTTGATTTATTCTATTGGTCGTGATGGCCTACTGCCTAAATCCTTAGGCCGATTACAGGGTAAGCATCATTTACCCCAGCACAGCCTGATCATTGTCACCATCATCATTTCTTTCTTAGGTGGTTTAGTTCCACTGGATCAATTAACTAATTTAGTTAATATTGGTACTTTAATTGCCTTTACCTTTGTCTCAATTGGGATCATTCCGTTGCGTAAACATAACGAGATCAAACATAATGGCTTCCATGTTCCTTGGTCGCCTGTATTACCAATTATCTCCGCGTTAGCCTGCATCGGTTTGATGCTAACATTATCATTGGAAACTTGGATCGCTTCCTTGATCTGGTTTGCCGTCGGTATGGTGATCTACTTCTCATACGGAATTCGCCACGAAAATATTTCTTAACCTCATAGCTGTGTGCTCATAAAACACCAAACGGAGTTACAACAAGTCTAAACTTGTCGTAACTCCGTTTTTAACATGGCAGCCTTGCCCCTTTTTTAAGTTTTTAATCGTAGTACTGAATAGTAACTAACATAAGCCGTTAAAAAATCTTTTGTCGCCAATAGCCTGTACACACAGGCCGCCGACCGTTTTCCAAATCCATACTTATCAACGTCCTTTCCCAAAGGATGTATTTAGCATAGCATGTCGCTTTTAATTTATCCGGTTTCATTAGCAGTTTTTTATAAAACTATTCAGTATCTTCCTCACAAGCGCTTAATTAAGGATTCAATATATCGCTAACGCCCTATCTGACAACAACTAGTATAAATCAGCTATTTACTTTTTTAAGTGACTATTTCTTATTAAACTCTTTTTTTATCGTTTTCTGTGTCCGATATTAGCTTAATTGCAAAAAAATTGGGTTCTAAGCTGAATTACGATAACTAACTTAGTCACTCTAAACATACCATTTAAATTTGGAAGTATTTACGCTCAATTAATTAGAAAATATTAACTAAAATGGTTGCGAAATATTACTTAATATTAAAAAAAGTTTATTTTTCTCTCATAATCCTTTATACTTTTATAATAATCAAAAAAAGATTGCGAGTTGAAAGTTATGTGGGAACGAATTACTAGGGTATCATTGATCAAACGAATTTTGATCGGTATTGTTATTGGGGCAATTCTTGGCGTTACCATTCCAAGCTGGACTTGGATCGAAATTTTAGGCGATTTATTTGTTAATTCGCTTAAAGGAATTGCACCGCTATTAGTTTTTATGTTGATCATGTCATCAATGTCGAAACACGAAAAAGGCGCACAGACGCATATGCGCTCAATTGTTGTTCTGTATCTGATGGCCACCTTCATTGCCGCACTAGTAGCCGTTGGTGCCAGCTATCTTTTTCCAGTGGATATCGTTTTGCCTAAAGGTACAGTCAGTGCAGCCGCACAGGCACCAAAGGGTATCGCGTCGGTCATTACCAATTTATTCAACAGTGCCATCGAAAATCCAGTTAAGGCGCTCACTCAAGGTAATTATTTAGCACTCCTAGTTTGGGCTAGCTTGATTGGAATCGGTCTACGCCCCTTCAAGGCCACTCAAAAACTGGTTAGCGACTTTTCCAGCGCTATCACCAATGTTGTCCAATTCATCATTCAACTAGCACCACTTGGAATCGTTGGTTTAGTTTTCCGTTCAGTTGCTCAAACTGGTCTTAACGGCTTAGCTCGCTACGGTCAATTAATTTTGCTGGTTGTCGGCACGATGAGCTTTGTCGCCTTGATCGTATATCCGGCAATGGTCTGGCTGATGACTCATCAAAATCCATATCCATTGACGTTGTTTACTTTACGCGAAAGTGGTATTCCAGCATTCTTCACCCGTAGTTCAGCCGTCAATATTCCGATCAACATGGATCTTAGCCGGCGTTTAGGTTTAAGTGAAAAAACTTATGCCATTTCAATTCCATTAGGCGCGTCAGCTAATAGTGGTGGTGCCGCCATGACTATTTCATTGATGACTTTGGCAACCGCCCACACGTTAGGCATCAGCGTTTCGTTCCCAATGGCCTTTCTACTGTGCCTCATATCTGCCATCTCAGCTACTGGTGCTTCTGGTATCGCCGGCGGATCATTATTGCTGATCCCGCTATCTTGTAGTTTGTTTGGTATCTCTAATGACATCGCCATGCAAGTCGTTGGTGTTGGTTTCATTATCGGTGTCATTCAAGATTCTGTCGAAACAGCAGTTAATGCATCTAGCGACATTCTTTTCACTGCAACCGCTGAATTTGCTGATCTGCGCCGTGCAGGTAAACCAGTTAATATTGCTGAACGTGTTCGCCACGCTAAGCAAACTGAAGCTGGCGATATAACTCCAATTATCGAAAAACACGAAGTCTAAAATATTGCTGAGACTGTGACGTCAGTAAACTGACGTTGCAGTCTCATTTTTATTGGCCATTATATGTGCGTACCCATATGCAGTCGCTGAAATACAGGTATAAATATGGCTAGAAATGACCTACGCCACTACTTCTAGATGTTTAATCTCCGCTAGCACCAGCCAAATTATTTTTTGATCTTCATTTTGAATGCCAATTTCATTATCCGCCATCCCCACCACAATTCCTGTAACCGCCACAACCTGTTCGCCCGCTTCTAATTGGTTTAACTGCAAGTGGACCACTTGCTTATGTTGCCATGCGCCAAATAATTTTTGGCTGATCATGGCCAAAGGCTGTGTCGGCAATGCGGCCTCTGCAACTTCTGTAGCACGCATTTTTTTCAGTGCACTGGTATGGTCAGATAAATAGAAACCGCCCCACTTCTTCATTCCTCGGTCATGATAATGATGCTTGAAAAAATAAGTTGCCAGCTGGTCATCAGTTGTTTTATGTAAAATCATTTTAATGCCCCCAATCGGATCAATGTCTGCTTATCTGGCCAGCGTAACTGCTTAAAATCAATAAAGTTGAACGTCAATTGGGTCGTGTTCTGCAATAACGTGATCACATTTTCTAAATAATTCAATTGATAGACTTGTAGTCGATGTAGCGGCAATGAGCGTTCACGCTGCTGTGGCACCTGAATATTGAGAAAAAAGTTATAAGTTGGTCCATAAATATTGTTGACCACGTCAATTTGGTAGCGTTGCCGGGTCTGTGGCTTAAAATAGCGCTGTATTCGTTGTTGGATCAATTTAGCTGCTTGTTGTGTTGTTTCAATCAAAGCTATTACCTCCATTATGCCCACCGACCAGCGCCGCCCGTGACAACATTGTTCCGCCTTGTAACAAGCTACTAGCCGGGAACAGCGCTGTAGTGCCAAAGCGCGCTCTGATCGAATCTAACACGCGTTCAAATCGATCGTCCTTAATTTGCCGCTGTGGATCCTGAAATAAATCAAGTTGCAGCCCAGTATTCGGTACTAAACGCGAATAAGAAACTGCAATGTGGCGCACGGCTTGTCCTGCCCAGCTTTCACGAAATAACGTCAGCAAATGATCAACTAATTCGCGATTGCTGTCCGTTGGCTCGATCCGTAAAGAGTGGCTAAACCCACTGCGACCATCCTCCTGTGCTGCTACATGTGCAAACCCGATACCCAAACTGACACAGCCAGCTTTTTGCTGATGATGCCGCATACGCGTGGTCACTTGCAGGCCAATTTCACGGAGCACTAATTCAATTTCTTTTTGCTGAAGGTAATCACGGGGCAAAACCTGCGAATTCCCCCAACTTTTATCTGCTGGTGTCACTAACTCATGTAACTGACTGCGGTCGATCCCCCATGCCAGAGCAAATAGTTGCGCGCCGATCACACCCATTTCCTGCTGTAGTTCAAATGGATCAACTCGCGCCAAATCAGACATACTGTGAATACCTAAGCGTTGTAAATGAGCGGCCGTCCGTTGACCAATACTCCATACCGAAGTTAAATTCGTTATTGACCACACCTTAGCCGGCATCAGCGCATAAGTCAGTGTTCCCAATAATTCATGGTCATGTTTAGCAAATAGATCAAGCGCTAACTTTGCTTGGACTGGATTTTCCCCGATGCCCACTGTGGTGTATAGACCTAACTGCTGCCGAATCGTTTTTTGGATCCTACGCGCTACGATCAGCGGTGTCGCACCAAATAAGCGCCACGAACGAGTTAAATCTAAAACCGACTCATCGATCGAATAGGGATATAAATCTTCATCAGCGACAAATGAACGGAAAATTTTATTGACCGCCAAATTTTTTTCAATATATAAGTTCATTCGTGGTGGCACCACTAGTAGTTCCGGCGTGACTGGTACCTCGTACTGCCGCGAAACATTGCTAATGCCAAAACGTTTTTTAGCCTGCGGTGAAGCCGCTAACACTAAGCCACTACCAGTATTATCCGCCTCAGACATCACGATCAGCGTCGAACGTAACGGATTCAGTCCACGCTCAATACTTTCAACACTCGCGTAAAATGATTTATTATCGATCATAAAAAAGACCCCATGTGGTTCATCTGTATAATCCATTCAATCCACCTCGTTATCGCTTAAATCCATTATAAGAACGTACGTTCGATTTAGCAAGCTTTTTTTTGCGTTTAGAACCGTTCATTCGACTGCGACAGTGCTACACTTTACTAGGAGACTCATTTTGATTCAAAATAAACCCGTTGAAAGGATTATTACTATGGACAATATTTTAACGATCAAGCTTGCAAACGGCCAAACACTGACCCTTAATGAAGTTTCAACTGTTGCCGTTACAACCAACGATGCCGTAATTGAAACCACTAGTCATGACTTTCTCAATATCGGTCGCGCCGTTCGCTACGATATCACCTATGACGGCAGTCAGCATAAAATATTTGCCGCGAAAGACGTTATTAGCGCTGATTTAGTTGAAAAATAACGCGTTACCTCGCAGCATGAGGATGTGACATAATTTTACTGATGTCACACTCTTTTTTTATTTCAGCGTACATAAAAAGAGCTAACTCAGAATAGTTCCAAGTTAGCTCTTGACGATCAATTAACTATTCAACAACCGCTGCAACAGCGGCGTTTACAGCCTGTTTTTCTGCCTCGATCAGATCAACACGACTTGCGATGACTTTAATGTCCATCGTGATTTCGCGGGTTAAACCTGGTGTGGCGAGTTTAGGTTCAAAGAAGGCTTTGAATTCCGCTAAGCGTTCTGGCGTGTGGAAAATTCCGGCGATAACGGTAATATAGGTGGAGAATTCCATATCGCCGCCGACTGTATCTTCCAACCACTGCCAATCATTACGGATCCAGTCCCATGCCGCTTGTTGCGCGTCATCATTGGCTAAAACACCACGGAACCAAGCACGTAAATCTTGCGGCTTGATGGTTTCCGCATCTTCAAACTTTCCGATCAAGCGCGTGATCAGTGCCACGTCGGCGGTGCTAGTCAGAGCAGCACATAAATCAGCCTTGTAACTGGCATCGGTGGATCGGCGATAAGCTAGCAAGAACTGATCAAACAATTCGGTACTGCCGAAGTTTTTAACTTCATTAGTTAAAACAAACACGCGAATACCCGCTGGTAAAGTGGCTAATTGAGTTTGGTTAGCCGTGAATAAATCATGCGCCGCCGCAATTGCGTCCGTATTTTTAGCGTATAAGGCTGCGCTTAAAACGTATGGCCGTGTTAACTGATCGTCGTTGGATTCATCAGTCTTTGCGGTCCAACCTAAGCGCGCAACTTGGGTCGCACTCAATTGATCAAAGAATGTTTGCAAATTAGTTTCCGCAAAAGAATCTGGTGTAACGAATTTCTTCAGATTACCTGCAACCTGATACAAAGCTGCGTTAACAACTGTTGATCGGCTGTTGGCAAAACGGGACAACAATGGCACTACAGCGGCATAAGATACTTGACCACCTTCAGCCAACAAACGCAGATCTTGTAGAATTTGTAATTGTGAAATAGCATCCATTGCAGTGACATTATTCAAAATATCATTCAACAATGTTTGATCGTATTTAACAATGAAATGTGAATTGTTGCCGACATTTAAGCGGAATGGCTGCCCACTAGCTTTGCGTAATTGCGCATACTCGCCTAACGCTACGCTTTTGTCAGTCAAAATTGCCGGTGCCGCCGTATAATTACTATTCAGTGGCACTTGCCATTGGCGGCCAATTTCTTGCCCCTTACCAATGAAAAATTGTAGCTGTGACAAGGTCAACTGACCATCAACAATTGCTGCTGTCACCACCGGATAACCTGGTTGTTCCAGCCATGAATTCATAATTGCACCGACATCCATGTTAGCGGCGTCACCTAGCGCAGCCCATAAATCAGCCCCAGTTGCATTATCAAATTGATGGGCAGCAAAATAAGCTTTCAGACCAGCACGCAAAGCCTTATCACCAACCAATGCTCGCGCCATGACCAACATCCGTGCGCCTTTTGCATAAACGATCGCACTATCGAACAGCGCATCAATTTCTGCAGGGTTTTCAACTTGAACATGGACTGATTGTACCCCATCAGTTGCGTCACGTTGCAAAGCTGCAGCCGCTTCTGATTTTTGGA
This sequence comes from Loigolactobacillus zhaoyuanensis, assembly GCF_003946385.1. GTDB lineage: Bacteria > Bacillota > Bacilli > Lactobacillales > Lactobacillaceae > Loigolactobacillus > Loigolactobacillus zhaoyuanensis. The sequence goes on along the minus strand of NZ_RHOE01000014.1, from coordinate 7,295 downwards.
AAGTTTCCCAGATATGCCAGTCAGGTTCGAGCGCATCAATAGCCACATATTCCATCATATTAGCAAAACTTTCATTTAACCATAGATCATCCCACCACTTCATCGTGACCAAATCACCGAACCATTGATGAGCCAATTCATGCGCGATCACCGTGGCAACACGTTGCTTCATATCTAGCGCCGTATTATCTGGATCAAGCAATAAGTAGGCTTCACGATAAGTAACTAAGCCCCAGTTCTCCATTGCCCCCGCCGAAAAATCAGGTAAGGCCAGCTGCCAAGAATGCGGTAGCGGGTATGGGGTTTGATAGAAATCTTCATAGAATTCGATCGACCGTTTAGCAATATCTAACGCAAAATCTAATTCGTTAGCTTGATGCGCTTTAGTCCCGAAAACGCCGACCTGTACGCCACTTTTAGTGGTAGTTAATTTACTTTGTAGTTCACCAAAGGCAAAAGCAATCAAATACGTCGACATCCGAACGGTGGTATCAAAATAATGGATACCATTTTCATTACGAATTTCCGGCATATTGCTAATGATCGTTTCGTCAGCATGCTCATCAAACTTGATGGCCAAATCAAATGTCGCTTTGGCTTCTGGTTCATCAATACATGGAAAAGCTTGGCGTGCAAAATTCGTCTCAAATTGCGTCCCAATAATTTGTTTCTTTTCGCCATTCACTTCATAGTATGACGGATAAATTCCCATCATCGAGTCGGTTAAAGTGGCCTGATAACTGATCATTAAGGTGACGTTACCTGTTTTAGCTAAGTCGATTCGAATCGCGTCGGCCGCCTTATCAGTGGTGAAAGATACATTCTGTCCATCAGCTTGAACTGATTCGATCACTAACCCCTTTTGATGGATCGCAATCGCCTGCGTTTTGGCAGTACCAGTGATCGTGGTCTTACCGCTGAATTGTTTGGCTGCCCGGTTGATGTCCAAAAAAATATCATAGTGCGTCGGTTGGAAGGTCTGATAAAAACGTGTTAATTCTGTCATGAGTTCCTCCTTAAATTGATTAACCTTATTCATAATTACATTATACGACTTTCAACAAAAAGGTACCGCTTTTCTTAACTTTGATCGGTGCACCAACAGTCTATGCTGATGCCTAAGTGGCAGCAATAATTTTCACTCAAGCCGGCTAATTAATTGTAAAGACTTTTTTATATCAACGCTGCGTGCTAAAATTAAGCAAATTATTAGGGAGCGTGATGCAGTGTGTGTACGAGCTTAACTTATAAAGATGCCAATAGTAATTGGTTTTTGGCACGAACAATGGATTTTGGATTTGAGTTAGGCGGTCGGCCAGTTGTGATCCCCCGGCAACATCATTTCACCAGCGATGCTACCACAACCGGTTTTGATACTCGCTATGGCTTTGTTGGTGCTGGGCGCAATTTGAATGGTTATATTCTCGTGGATGGCGTCAACGAAAAAGGTGTTGGCGCGGCAGCTTTATACTTCACCGAATCCGTTTATGCTGCACAACCACAAAACGGTGCCACTAATCTTGCCTCCCACGAAGTCCTTAACTGGATTTTAGGTAACGTGGCCAGCATTGCTGATTTAAAGGAAAAATTTGCTAACGTTAATATCCTGGCTGTCCCAAATAGTCTTTTAAAAATCGTTGTGCCACTGCACTGGATCGTTGCCGACAGCACCGGGGCTAGCGTGGTGATCGAACAGCAAGCCACTGGTGTCAAGATCACCGATAACCCAGTTGGCGTAATGACTAATTCACCAGATTTTGATTGGCACTTAAAAAATTTAAACAACTACGTTCAGTTGAATCCTGGGTTGCACAGTGATAAACCCTATGGTGAGTTTACCGCCAATAGTTTTGGCGCTGGCACTGGCGCACTAGGTTTGCCTGGCGACTATACTTCCGTTTCGCGCTTTATTCGTACCGCCTTCACCCGGCAGTATACCGAAGTTGCAGCGAATACCGGCGCGGCCATCAACACGTTATCACATATTTTAAACAACGTTGAAATTCCTAGAGGTGTGAAAATCCAAGCTGACGGTGACTTCGATTACACCCAATATCGTGGCTACATGAGTCTAGCTGAACCAACTTTTTACATGCAACCATATGCCGACCAAACTATTACACAGGTTAAACTAACGGAAAAGCTTCTAAACAGTGCGGCACCAGTAGAATTTCCATTACAAACACAGCAACAATTCCATGAAGTCAATTAAGTTATCAATGAACCGTTCAAGTTATCTTTTACCTAACTTGAACGGTTTTACTGTACATAAACTGATTTAACATAAAAAACTGACTAAATTGTAAGCGATATAAGTAAACAGCGTTCTGATTTAAATCAATTAGTGATAGAATATTTTTATAATAGTTAATCTAATATAACGAAATTAGATTAGTTAAAATCGTCCTTTTTATGGGAGATGATAGCTTGTTTAAAATTATTATGCAGCACGCACACGGTAAAAGTAGACTCTGTTTCTTTCTTGCGCCATTTGTTATGCTTGGTGAAGTTTTTTGCGATTTACAACAGCCAACATTGATGTCACAAATTATTGATAATGGTCTAGGCAAAGGTGATATGACTTATGTGATCAATCACATGCTTTTAATGCTCCTTTTTGCAATTCTAGGCTTATTTTTTGGCGTTGGCGCGGGGACATTAGGCAGCTATGCTTCTTTAACAATGGGCAAAGCATTACGCAGTCGTATGTTGCACATTGCACTGGCAGATCGTAGCCCCCATGGCCTTGAACCAGCTACCATGATCACACGGATCACAAACGACGTGACCCAGATGCAAAACTTAATGATGATGGTCACCCGGGGACTTGTTCGTTCACCGATGCTAATGTTAGGCGGAATTGTGATGTCAGTGATCGTCTGTCCTAATTTAGCACCGATTTTATTCGTTATCATTCCCATTCTGATCGTCTTCTTGTCATTCGTTGTTCGTCGTAGCATCCCACTTTATACTAAAATGCAACAAGCAGTCGATACGATCAATCGGGTAATGCGTGAAAACCTACAAGGCGCTAAAACGATCAAAGCTTATGTATTAGAAAATCATCAATTTTCCCAATTCAAAACTGAAAACGAGCAATTACGGCAAAAAAGTCAAAATGCAGCCACAGCAACCGTTATTTTGGCACCGATCATTCAGCTATTACTAAACCTTGGTGTGGTTGTCGCCCTTGGCTACGGTGGTAATCTAGCTATTAGCCATCTAATTAGTAATGGTGAGATCATGGCTTTCGTCAATTACATGATCCAAATTACAACTGCTATGGTGCAAACAGTCAACATCATCACCTCTTTCTCGCGCGCTGTTACCTCAACCACCCGCGTTCAGGCTGTTTTAGATGAATAGATCGACGAAAATTTACCTGCTACTAGCGCTAAGCGGCCAGTTGACAGTAGTATTCAATTTGAAAATGTTAGTTTCGGTTATGACGCAAGCAAACCAATTCTCGATCAAATTAATTTCAATCTTAAAAATGGTCAGTGGTTAGGCATTATTGGCGCAACTGGTTCCGGTAAAAGCTCGATCATTAAATTATTGACCCGTAGCATCGACGGCTACAGCGGTAAAATCTTGATCGGTAATGTCGATATTCAACAGCTAAGCCTACCCGACATACACGCCAAAATCGCCGTCGCATTACAAGATTCGCTACTCTTTTCTGGAACGATCCGCGATAATTTAACTTACGGCGCACCAAATGCACCTGATAGTCAACTTGAATCTGCTGCCGTTATTGCTGACGCTGAAGAATTTATTACCCACCTACCACAACATTTCGATGCAACTGTTGAGCAAAAAGGTAAAAATTTTTCTGGGGGTCAGCGCCAGCGTTTAAATATTGCTCGCGCTTTGGTGCCAGATCCGGATATTTTGATCATGGACGATGCCACCAGCGCCGTTGATCAAACAACTAATGCCCAGATCAAGGATCAGTTAGCCACAACCCGTAAGCATAAAACAACAATTATTATTTCGCAGCGTGTCACCAATGTAATCGATTGCGACCAAATTATTGTTTTAGAGGATGGTAAATTAGCAGCTCAAGGTACTCATGCGCAACTACTACAGCGTTCAAGCTTTTATCAGCATTTAGTGAAGACCCAATTAGGAGGTGGCCGCTTTGGACATGAATAATCGACCTGGCCCCCGTGCCATTCACCCTGAAAAAGTACAGCTTACTGATTGGAAAAGCTCGCTGAAACGTATTTGGCATTATTTAGATTCACGGCGTTCAAAATTGGTACTCGTTTTTTTTCTGACTCTTGTGACCACGGTTGTAACCATAGTCGGTACCCGCTTAAATGGGATCATCATTGACCGTTTTATTAGCCACGGTAAGCTGCGTTTGCTTTTGCTCGTCTGCCTAGCTATGGCGTTGATGTATATCACCTCCAGTATCTTCATTTATTTTCAAAATAAAATCATGATCCGCGTTGCCCAAGATACCAGCGCCCAAATTCGCCATGATGTGTTTGCTAATCTGCAACAGCTCCCGATGCGCTACTTTGATACCCACGATAACGGTGATGTCATGAGCCGCTTAACTAATGACGTCGATAACATTAATACCGCCCTGATGCAGACCTTCGTGCAGCTGTTTACCGGTGTGATCAGTGTTGTCGGTATGGGCATTGCCATGCTGATTTTATCACCTCTACTGACTGTAATCGCGCTACTTAGTTCCGTCGCTACTTATATTTTTACTAAGGCGATTGCTCGGATCACCCAGAAAGCTTTCGTCACCCAGCAACAAGCGCTAGGTAGTCTTAATACGCAAATTGAAGAATCAGTCTCCGGCAAACAATTGATTCAGTTATTTGACCATACTGCGGAAACGATGGTTGCTTTTGATACCACTAATACGGAGTACACCAAAGCCGCTTTTCGAGCACAAGCATTTTCCAGTACGATTGGTCCGTTCAACAATATGATCAATAATATCGCTTATGTTTTGATCACTGCAGCAGGTGCGCTTTCAATCTTAATGGGTAGTCATGCCATCACGGTTGGTATAATTTTTACTTTTCTAATTTATTTACGTAATTTCACTGGTCCGATCAATAATATTCTAGATTTGATCAACACCTTGCAATTATCATTAGCTAGCGCTGAACGAGTTTTCAAATTAATTGATGAACGACCGGAGCAGGATGCAACTCATGCACGCCGGCTCACCCACACAGAGGGTAACGTTACTTTTGAGCACGTCTCCTTCGCTTATGACCAAAAAATGATTCTGCAAGACATCAATCTCAGCGCAAAGCCCGGCGAAGTGATCGCCTTGGTCGGTCCAACTGGTGCCGGCAAAACAACGATCATGAATCTACTAACTAATTTATATCCGCTGCAACAAGGCCGTATTCTATTAGATGACGTGGATGTCACAGATATTCAGCGCCATGACCTCCGGCGTATGGTGACTATCGTTCAGCAGGAACCATTCATTTTTCAAATGAGTATCCGTGAAAATATCCGCTTGGGGCGCTTAGAAGCAACTGATGCGGCTGTACGTTTGGCCGCCGTCAGAGCTAACGCTGATACTTTCATTACTCAATTACCCAATGGTTACGATACAATTCTAAGTGAAAATGCGCATAGTCTCTCACAAGGCCAGCGACAATTACTCAGTATTGCCCGCGCTTTTGTCGCTGAAGCACCAGTGCTAGTGTTAGATGAAGCGACAGCCTCAATTGACAGTAACACCGAAGCTGACGTCCAAAAGGCCATGGCAACCTTATTGCAAAACAAAACTAGCTTTGTGATCGCTCATCGTTTATCAACGATTCAAGCTGCCGACCAAATCTTAGTTATCGATCAAGGCCGTATTATTGAACGTGGGACCCATCAAAGTCTGCTAGCAGCTAATGGCTTTTACGCCAAATTGTACAATAGCCAATTCGATAGCTAGATGGTCACAACAAAAGTCCGCAACTTCGATCATTTAGAAAAAGAGCTCCCAACTGGGAGCTCTTTTTTTCTAAAATTTTAAGTCGTTAAGTTATGCGCATTCTTTTTAACCACTGCCACTTTAGTCCGTGCCTGTACCCATAATTTTCTGAACTTGTTCGGCAATGTCTTTGATTCTTGAGAAATCTAAGGTCGTCTGCTGATGCCCATGCGTCATGATAACTAATATATAGCGGTGACCATCGCTGGTAGTGACGATACTGGCGTCGTTATTGACATCATCCAAGAACCCAACTTTATCCGCCACTGTGGCCCCACTATCAACTGCTGCCACACCAGCGGGAATCCCGCTGCGGTAAATCTGCTTTTTCATTAGCGACAATAGATACTGACGATCGCTTTTATTACTAAATGCACCCGTTCCGGCATCTAGATTTTGTAATAGCAGGCACAAACTTTGACTTGTCGTATTAGTTGCCTCGTCGTTAACGAAAACTGGGCTCGTCCACCCTTGATTTTTAATGAACGTATTAATGCTATCCGTTCCATATTTGGCACGAATACTCAAAGGGAAATCGTTACTAGAATTCACGATCATTTGCTCAAAGCCGGCCCGATTGGCAGTCGTCCAACTGAACTCGCCTTTTTGGTGGAGGTGAAATAAGTACGCCGCGATGAAAAGTTTATATGTACTGGCTGGTATTGCCGTTGTTGTACCGTTACTACTAACATTAATTTTTCCAGCGCCATACACTTGCTGATCAGCAGTAGTAGCGGTCGAACCATTAGCTGCTAAACTGTAAATACTAACGCTGGCATCACCATCGGCAGTCACCTTGTCTAAGTAAGTTTGAAGCTTTTTTGTAATGCTGGCCCGCTGCTTAGTTGCAGCCGTCGTCGTACTTACAGACGATCGTGTAGCTGCTGCCTGTGTTGTTTGAGCAGAACCAGTACCGGCATTTACCGTTTGCCAACCTAAAAATCCCAGCGTTGCTAAACCTAACACTACAACGGTCGATTCGATACGATGCAAGCCACGACGGTACTTTTGTTTAAGTCGGTGTCGCTGCAAAATAAACTGATCTCCTTTTATAAACTTAACTTGATGACTTTTAGTATAATTACTAACCCTTAAATTAAACTTAACTGTCATTACTACGCGTTTTCAAAGCCTAGCTAATCATCAGTGACAAAAAAAGCTCTGCCATAATGGCAAAGTGAAGTGCCTCATAATTGTTAGACAAAGAGTCTAATGATTGTGAGGTACTTTTTTCATGGTTAAATATAGCCCAGTTTTAAAAGCGCAAATTATCAGTGAACATCTAGACCATGATATCGGCGGTGCCGAGCTGGCCAGAAAATATTGC
>NZ_RHOE01000139.1 GCF_003946385.1 Loigolactobacillus zhaoyuanensis | reverse complement strand
TGAAGTGCAACACAAAAGTTAGACAAAAGTAAATATTTCTACGCTGCTAAGGTATGTTCTCGGTATTCACACGGGGACATACCTTTTGTTTTCAAGGAAATCCTTTGGTGATTAAACCAGTAAATATATTCCTCTGAGACTGTTTTAAGCTCAGTTAAATCTTTACAGGGAGGAAATCCAGCCAAACATTCTGTTTTGTAAACATGGAAAAAACTCTCAATTGGCGCGTTGTCATGGCAATTCCCCTTACGGGACATGCTCTGAATGAAACTATTATCTGACAACTTTTGAGTATAATAATTTAACTGGTATTGCCATCCTTGATCGGAATGAATGATAGGTTTAGCATTAGTCGGTAATTTGGCAATCAATCCATCAAGCGTCTTGGTAATTAAATCTCGATTGGGGCTGTTACTGATTTGAAAGGCTAAAACTTCTTTACTGGCTTCGTCTGTAATGGCGGATATATAAGCCCATTTTTGGTTTTTTAAACGAACTTGAGTGACATCAGTATGCAGGGTTTTATATGGCTGGGATTGGCAAAAATCTTGTTTTAGAAGATTGGGTGATACTTGACCGACTTTGCCTCTGTAAGATGAATATTTACCATTTCTATGCCGATTATATAGGCTTACCTGGACACCTAATTCACTCATTAATCGACGTGTGACCGTATCTGCAACACGAATATGTAACTTGACCAGTTCTGTTTGAACCCGCCGGTAACCGTAAGTCAGGCGTCCGCGATATTTACCGTTGTCAGTGATCTTCTTAATCTGAATTTTAAGATCTGCATATTTGTCTTGATGATTATTGATACGTTTACGTTCATCGTGATAAGTTGCTTTCTTAAGACCAACGGCCTTAAGAATATCACCGATTTTATAGCGCTTTGATTTTGGAAGTTGTGCTTGATCCGCCCTGATCTGATCAACTATTTGGGTCTTTTGACGTCCTTTGAAGGTCCGAACAGGGTCATTGATTTTTTTAAGATATCATTCTCCAATTTGGTTTCATAGAGTGCCTGATTTTTTTGAGCTAGTTCACGCCGTAAACGCTCGATTTCGCTTTGTTTTTCTAACTGACGAATTTGCTTTTTCTTTCGTTTCATTTTGGTTGGCCTACCTTTAGGATGAGCCTTCAAACCGTTGTAGCCTTCACGAATAAAAGTTGTTCGCCAGACACTGATTTGACTAGCTAAAACTTGATATTTGACGGCAACTTCAGCTAAAGACTCATCATGAGTTTGGTAGTAGTCTATCACATTTAATTTAAATTCCACAGAGAACTTCCGTTTACTTTTTTGGGATCTGATCGTCTCAACGCCGCCCAAATGATATTGATGGATCCAATCGTTGACCTGTCGTTTAGGCAAGCAATATTTTCTGGCCAGCTCGGCACCGCCGATATCATGGTCTAGATGTTCACTGATAATTTGCGCTTTTAAAACTGGGCTATATTTAACCATGAAAAAAGTACCTCACAATCATTAGACTCTTTGTCTAACAATTATGAGGCACTTCA
>NZ_RHOE01000138.1 GCF_003946385.1 Loigolactobacillus zhaoyuanensis | reverse complement strand
TAACTAAAGGTTGAAAGTATCAAAATAGACCGTAACCATTGATGTCAAACGGTTATGGCACGATATATTACTAGTTTCCACTTCATTGAGCATTACCGAGTAGCCTGGCCAGGCTATTCGGTAATGCTTTTATAAATTCGTCAAAAATAATAGTTAATGTTTCAACCGCCATGTCGAGTTTTTCACCTAGACCAGTAATTGTTTGTATCAGCCAATTCAACGCACTTACTAACTTAATATCAGGCAACGGTCGTCCATAATCGAAGAATAAGTCACCCAGCGTCCTGTCGTCCGTATTTTCACGTTGCACCAATGCAAGGACGTCATAGCTTAACATGACCATTGCTAGGTGACCGCAAAGCCCATCATAGCTTTGGACTTGAGTCTGATCAAATTGCAGGTATTGTTTAGCGACTTTAAAATAACATTCGATCTGCCAACGCCGACCGTACATCTGAATGATTGCTTCTGGTCTTAGGTCAGTCATTGTGGTCGCCAACACAAGATATTGATCAGCCTGGCCACGTTTGGTTACGAAGACTAACTTCATTGGGATTTTTTCGCCATCAACTTCAAATGTGACGATTGGACTGTATAGATAGCTATCCTTAATTGGCCATTTACTGCGCCGTAAGTTAGTGTATAAAGTCTTAATATCCATTTCTCGGCCACGATAACGAAAATAGACTTTTTTAGTTTTTTTCAACATACCAATCCCATGACAATGACGTTTTAGCAATGCCGCAAACATACGCGGTGATGCATACCAGCTATCGAATAAGACGTACTTGGCCTTGATGCCGGATTTGATTGCATCATCTACTAATTCTAAAGCGACATCGGTCATTTTACGGGTTGCCTGTGTACGTCGTTTCGCGGCCAGTGATCGTTGATCACTGGACTTAAGGTGCCCAAACCGATTTTTGGCGTGGCTTGATGACATCAAGGCAAAGTTCAGCGGTAAAAAAGTATTGCCGTCACTCCAGCCTAAAGTTAGTGTCCTAAAGCCTTTAAAATACTGCTGTTTGTCGTGGTCAAAAACACGAGCTAATAATTCAGTTTTGCGTGAAAATTCACGTTTAAACAATGAATCATCAATGATCAAAGCTTGTCGCCGTCTTGGATCGGTAAAATGTTGCACGTATTGGATCAAATGGATCGCTAATAGCTGAACCAGTCGTTGCCAATTAATATGTGGATCATTTAGACAATTGCGAACAGTTCGTTTTGAAAAATCGTTAGCCTTTTCTGCTCTAAAAATGGAGTAGCGATTAAAGATGGTGGTCAATAACCATTCAAATAAGCGTTCAGTTTTAATACCGCGCGATTTATGGATATTGACACGACGCAAAATAGCGGAGAGATGGACCAATTTTGAAAAATGAGCAAAAGAATGATGAATATCAGTGTCATTGTATTGTATAGTAGACATAGGCATGAAACTCCTCTGTATGGTTTTTGTTTAGACGCTTTAAGTATACAGATGTGGATGGTTTCATGTCTATTTTTGTAGCAAAAAAGCCCTAACAGATCAGGGCTTAAGTGGAAATATTAACTTTCAACCTTTAG
>NZ_RHOE01000137.1 GCF_003946385.1 Loigolactobacillus zhaoyuanensis | reverse complement strand
TGATCTGGTACTTTCTAGCAATCAATACAATCCCTAACGAAGAAGTGAGATAGTCTTGAACCACCTGCAGTTTAAACTGCTTAGTATATTTAGTCATAGTAAAACCCCCGGTATTGGATTCTGGTCCAATACCGGGGGTTCACTTCAACGCCCCCTTTTTTATTATCTTGTACTATACAGTATGGTGTGACAAATAAATGCAAGTGTTTGTATAAAAATATCTTGTATGGACCTTTTGTTCAATTTTTAATGTTCACAATCTGGACATAATCAGTTGGGCTGTTTTAAAATAATTGGTTTAAAATTCAAACTACAAATTAACTCCATAAATGGAATTTACAATGAACATAGAAAGCGAGGTTTTTGAATATGATTATTATAGGACTAATGGTTTTTGCACTGATGTTATTAGCCGTATTTCATATACGACAAGAATCACGACTGTTGTGGAAGTCTAACTATATGGTAATTGTTGCAGCAAGTAATATTTTATTTTTAATTCTTGCTTTCATTATGTGGATTCCGGCTAGAAATAGTATATTACTCAGCTCTTTATTGGCTATTCTAATAGTACTAGGCTTTATGTCGGGAGTTAGTGGTGTAGCTCAAGATGGATTTATGTTACCAAGTTTGTTGCCAACATTAATAAACTTTAAGGATATTCAACAATTAACAATGACAAATAAGCAGATCACATCTGGAAAAATAATTCTAGTAGTGACTGGTCAGTCAAAGCAAAATAAAAGGTTTAACCTCATTTTTAATGAAAATTCGGTTGAACTACAACACTTTATTACTAAAAATACGGCTGATCACGTTTCCATCCAAGGACGTGAATAATTTTTTGACATTATGGTTTACAAATGTAATCGTAAATGTTATGTTACAGCTATAATCAATAGAGGTGATTATTTTGTTAGATCACGAGGTAAAAGATAATTGTATTGGTTGTGTAACTAATGCTGAGTACGAAATTTTGCGAATTATCTGGCATTATCCCGGGATTTCAACTAAAGATATTTACCAGGCAATCCGGCGACGACAAACTTGGCGGCCCAGCACTGTTAAAACATTACTATTTCGACTCGTAAGCAAGTCCTTGGTTACTAAAGATACCTATTATCATCAGGCCCATTATTATGCCCAATATAGTGAATCGATAGTTGTCTCTGTTTTTATTCAAAGATTACTTTCAAGACGGGAAACGTTGTCGCCAGAAGAATTTTTAGTACTTGTAGAAGCTAATTTGCAAGAAGGTCAAACTGATGATGGTGAGTTAAAAATAAATGAAAAAAATTAGACTAATTTTAGGTGGAATATGCTGTGAAAATGCTGTAAAAACAATATTTTTTGAGTTACATTCAATTGACGGAGTGGAGGAAACCCATTTTGATTTAGCGAGTCACTCTGTATTGATTTATATGCAGATAAAGGCTTTATCAGTAATAGAAAGTAAGTATCAAGCTGATAACTTGGTAACGTCTAAAGTTCCATGAAACCCAAGTTCAAAACCGGATGTTCAAGGGGGGATGACGATTAATATATGGAATCACCGTTCACGGATGAATCGAACTTAATTCAGGTGTTGCTTCTCACTGGATCTTGCCTATTTTATGTGTTC
>NZ_RHOE01000136.1 GCF_003946385.1 Loigolactobacillus zhaoyuanensis | reverse complement strand
CAAGGAATCCAAGACGCGCTTAACCACCGGCCACGTCGGAGCTTGAACTACAACTGCGCCAGTGAACTATTCATTGATTTAGATGATTAACTATACCAATTTATAAGAATAGGTCGATACTGTTGCACTTGATTTGACAATTTGGGTTTAAATTTAATTCTTTTATTTTTGATAATATTCCTACTGACAATGGGTGACTTGAACCAGACTCAAGTGACCCCATCAGTGATAAAATTTGTGCGTCTGAATATATTGTATCGGTCGCCTTGTATTCATTGACAGCAAAATCACCTTCTGTCAAGGTCCCTGTCTTATCCATGAGAACTACGTCTAACTTAGTGGCGTCTTCTAATGACTGACGTTTTCTAGTTAATAATCCGTTTTGGGCCCCTATTGAAGTCGAGCGTGCAACTACCAATGGGATGGCAAGCCCTAAAGCATGAGGACAAGCAATAACTAAAACTGTAACAGTGCGTTCTAACGCCATGTTAAAGTCGCCCGAAATCAATAACCATACTATAAAAGTAAGAATTGCTACACTAACGGCAGCATAAACTAATAGTCCAGCAACCCTGTCAGCAATCCCCTCCGCCTTAGATTGTTCTTTTTGTGCATTACTGACCATTTGCATAACTTGTGCTAAATAACCTGACTGGCCAGTACCGGTCACCTTAACCATGATAGAACCCGAGCCATTGGTAGAACCACCAATCACCTTATCATTTTCTACTTTAGCTACTGCTTTAGATTCGCCAGTTACTAACGCCTCATTTACAGTTGTATTACCAGTAAGAACAACGCCATCGGTAGGTATTTTCTCTCCCGCCTTAACAATAACTGATTCACCAATCACAACCTCATTTAACGGTTTTTCAATATGATCACCATTATCCGTGATAACAGTAGCCGTATTGGGTAATAGAGCGGCCATTTTTTCAAGGGCATTACCAGCAGCCATAACAGCATTCATTTCAATCCAATGACCTAATAACATAATATCAATCAAGGTCGCCAGCTCCCAAAAAAAATCCATAACGTGCGCGTTTGATACAAAGAATTGATTAATTGTGAATGCATAAAGACTATAAAAATAAGATACTGTTATACCCAGTGCAACTAGTGTCATCATTTCTGGTTTTCTTTGCTTTAATTCTGCTCTTGCCCCCTTAATAAAAGGTGCTCCACCATAAACGTATAGAAAAGTGGCTAAAATTAGCACTAGCCATTCTGAACCAGGAAAAGTTAAACTTGGCATAAAACTGAACTTTATCATTGGTGATAATGCAATAATTGGAAGCGAAAAAATTAGAGAAACCCAAAACTTATGTTTCATATTTCCCATGTGCATCATTTGTCCGCCATGTTGCATTATATCGCCGCTGCTAGATTCCATATCCATATGATCATTCATTGATTTCATATTGCGATCAGGATGTTGCTTTGAATGCAATTTATTATTTTTCATTTTTACACCTCTATTAAGTTATCGGTACTGTCAAACGTACCTCGTTTTTGTTATTAATTTCCGAATATTAAAAAACACCCGAACGTCTTTTTCTGGTATTCTTGGTGTGCGAACAACAAGAAAATCCAGAAAGAAGGATTCGAGTGCATACACCATTAATAGCCTATTTAG
>NZ_RHOE01000135.1 GCF_003946385.1 Loigolactobacillus zhaoyuanensis | reverse complement strand
AAATAGGCTATTAATGGTGTATGCACTCGAATCCTTCTTTCTGGATTTTCTTGTTGTTCGCACACCAAGAATACCAGAAAAAGACGTTCGGGTGTTTTTTAATATTCGGAAATTAATAACAAAAACGAGGTACGTTTGACAGTACCTTCGATTCCGCGGAGGGGAATAAATTTCGAAAGTCAGAATATGGAGGAATATTGTATGGACGAACTACAACCAATTAGAACAATTCTTAAAGAAGCCGATTCATTGCCATTTCTTTTCGTAGGTTCGGGGATGTCAAAACGCTACTTAAATATTCCAACATGGAATGACTTGCTCGCATATGTGGCCTCATTAATCAATCCAGATAAATATTACTTTGCTAAATTAGAACGACAAATTTCAGATAAAATAAACAAAAAAACTAATTATAATCAATATATGACTGCTCTTTGCGACTTAGTGCAAGATGAACTCAACGCACTATGGTACACTTCCAATAAATTTGTTACCAGTCGTGATAAGTATGGCGACTTAGTGATTAAAAATGACGTTCAGCCAATTAAGGTAGAAATTGCAAGGTACATTGGATCATTTGATAATACAACGCCTTCCGTTACCGATGAATTGAACTGCCTTAAGAACATCTCTTCTCACTCTATTGCAGGAATAATAACAACAAATTATGATAATCTACTAGAAAATATATTTAACTTTCAGACCTATACTTCTCAAGAAGAACTTCTGTTTCATTCTAGGTATGAGTTAGCCGAAATTTATAAAATCCATGGATCCATTTCAAATCCTGAAACCATATTAATAAATTCGAATGACTATAAAGAAATAGAGAACAAGCACAAATATATTTCAGCAAAATTGCTAACCATATTTGTAGAACATCCTGTTTTCTTTCTTGGCTATTCTATAGGCGACCAAGATATCAGACTTATTCTAAGAGATATTATAGATAGTTTGGGAACTAATCAAGCTAAAGATATAACAAAACGTTTTTTCTTTGTGACTTGGGATTCAGAAGTTGATACTCCAAAAATATCCGACTCAACCATTACATTTTCAAACGGTCGGACATTAACCATGACACAAATAATAATAAAAGACTATATTTCTCTTTACAAATTACTTGCAGAAACAAAAATAAAATACCCAGTTAAAATGCTTCGGTACATAAAAGAGGATCTATATAATTACACTCTTTCAAATACACCAACAAAAAAAGCCGCTTTCTGGATACCTGATAAGGAGCTAACCAAGGAAGAACAGAGTCAAGTAGAATTCATGTATGGATTTGGTATAATTGAGAGAGCCGAGAACGGCTATGATTCAATTCATTATGAAGAATTTTACGAAGACGTAGTATTCGATAATAAGAACTTTCAAAATCACTTAGTTGTAGAAAAGTCGTTGCCAATTGCACTACGAGCGTGTTCAGGATGGATGCCCATAAGAAAATATGTCAAAGATATTGACTTAACTAATGTCCCCTCGATAGTCGATAGTAATCTATCCCAAATTGCAAGAACAAATTAGCCACACGATAAATCCTATTAAATCAGTATTTTCATTAATATTCATATTTTATGGATTTAACTTAACCGGCGGAAGCAGCAGAGAAAAGCTCTTTGGGTGTTTGATAGCCAGTTTGCCGGCGCGGTA
>NZ_RHOE01000134.1 GCF_003946385.1 Loigolactobacillus zhaoyuanensis | reverse complement strand
CAATGTCATTAAGTTAAGCTATTGACAAAAAAGAATAGGGCTTCAGCTACATCATTTATGTAGCTGAAGCCTTATTTTTTACTTTAAACTTGGTAAACTAAAAGGGGAAGGCACTAAACCTTCTCCTCCACAGGCCTAATTGTAACAATCCAATACCGATAAGGAGTGTGTCACTAATGTTAAACCCAACTAATAGTTTAAGCGTTCTGGACCAAATTATCAATGAAACAGTTAGCCATATTCATGATTACACTCATTCACCACAGGATTTTACGCGTAAACGGAAATTAACTGCTGGTACGATGATTAAAACGATGCTTAATATGCAGGGTAACAGCCTTAACATTGAGTTATTCAATGCTTTTCCTGGTATTGATGAACAAGTTTCAGCTTCTGCCTTTGAACAACAAAAAGGTAAGCTAAAACCCGACTGCTTCAAACATATTTTTCATCAATTCAACCAGCAAATAGCTAACGCGCAACTGTTGGATCACCATTACCATGTATTAGCGATCGATGGCTCGGACTTTGATCTGCCTTGGAATCCTACTTCAAAGTACGTTTGTGATTTTTCAAAAAATAAGCCTTATTGTCAAATGCATGTTAATACTTTATACGACTTGTTAAATAAAAGCTATCAAGACTGTATTAGCCAACCCAAAACGGCAATGGACGAACGCGGCAGTGTTTTAGCCATGCTTGATCACCTACCAGACGATTCGATCGTGATGATGGACCGTGGCTACCCAAGCTTTAATCTAATTGAAAATCTAAACCGGCACCAGGGGTTGCATTATCTTATTCGAGCCAAGTTAGGCGGCAGTATCAAAGAAATTCAAAATTTGCCAGATGGTGAGTGTGATCAAGCAATCGCGTGCCGCGTGACCACTTCTAATCATTATTACGTTACGCATAAAAGTAGTGAAAACATTCATTGTATTCAACATTATTGGCACCAGTACCAACCATTTCGTTCCAAAAATACCAAAGATCGGCGGTGGGATTTTGGCGTCTTTTGTACCGTTAAATTCCGGGCTTGTAAATTTCAAATTGGGACAACAGCTGACGGTAAGCCAGCGTGGGAAGTCTTGATCACTAATCTTCCGGCAAAGCAGTTTCCATTACCACGAATGAAACGGTTATATCATTTGCGTTGGGGCATCGAAACCGCTTTTTCTAAGCTAAAATATGATCTTGGCGCCATTCAATTTCATTCCAAAAAAGACCAGTTTATTGAAATGGAACTTTACGCCAACTTAATCATGTACAATGTGGTTAGTGCAGCCGTTAATCAAGCTTACGTCGCGCAGACCAATCACCATCATTGGGACACCATTAATTTTAAACTGGCCACTAGGATCGTGCGGTATTATTACCGCAATAACCAGCAGGCAAAGTTTCAAGCGTTATTGATTCAGCTTGGCACCTACTTAGTCCCGATTCGCCCCGGGCGTAAAAATAAGCGGCGACTAAAACCTAAGCGTGCGGTTAGTTTTGTTTATCGAGTCGCGTAAACTGACAACCTAATCTTGCGTCGCCCTTATTTTAGTGCGCTTTAAATTAGCTTTAAATTATAAAAACCACCCAATTAGCAATCATGAAATGACTAATCAGGTGGTTTTAAAATTAGCCGAGCGATTTCCTCAGGGACTAATAATTGTCAAGTCACTAACTTAATGACATTGC
>NZ_RHOE01000133.1 GCF_003946385.1 Loigolactobacillus zhaoyuanensis | reverse complement strand
CCTGAATTATGCATATCTGTTCCTAAACCTTAACGAGAATGTTGCTACACCATCGTTTTATCTTTGATTGAGAGTTTCACCAAAATGGTGTACCAAAAAAGCACCTTCCGTGTTATTGTTATAGCGACCAAACAATAACGAACACAGGAGATGCCTCATGACTAACTTACACGAAACCCAACTGCGATTCAACCCTAAAATCAAAATTAAGACTGATGATGTTCAACTTTCAAATAACGCAGGCCTGTTGTTTTACGCCGAATTTAAGCACGCAGCTGGTCTTGACCAAATTATTGATCAAGCGGCGGCACAATTAAGCGAAAAACGTATTGGCCCTCATTATTCTAAAACTAGCTTACTCAATCAAATGCTGGAACTGAATATTGCCGGTTACGGTAATGATGTCGCGGCCGACGCGCTACAACACGACCCAGTCATGAAACAGGTCCATGGGACGACTGATTTAGCACCCCAACCGACTATTTCTCGTTTTTTAAGTGCGCTAACTTGTGATGATGTTCTGCACTTGAACCGTTTGATTTTAACCTTGGCGCTCGATTATATCAGGACTAACCATATTGACACGGTCATGCTTGATGTTGATTCGACGCATTGTGATACCTTTGGTCATCAAGAAGCTGCTAGTTTCAATGCGCATTATGGGGTTACTGGTTTCCATCCGCTAGTGGCCTATATCGCGCAGCTGAATTTGCTTTTAGGAATCAAGCAACGTCCAGGCAATCAGTACACCAGCACTGGTGTCAAAGAATTCTTAGCCCCGATCTTTGCGGCTTTTTGCGAATTGCCGTTTGATGTTCAGTTGATTTTACGCGGTGATAGTGGTTTTGCGACGCCTGAGCTTTATACGCTCTGCGAATTTTATGATGTAAAATATGTGATCCGCCTGAAGCGAAACGCCGCTTTAGACCAACTAGCTGATGAATTCACACCAGTAGTGCCCAAGCATTTTGATCAGAATTCGGTCATCTATGGTGAATTCAACTACGCGGCCAAGAGCTGGTCGATTGATCGGCGCGTCCTAGTAAAATCGACGCATCAAGTAGGCGAACTATTCTTTGAACGGCAATATGTGGTCACTAATATGACTGAAGCCGGGGTCAAATTATTGTACTTAGCCTATCAAAAGCGTGGGGCCATGGAAAACCTGATCAAAGAAAGTAAAGCCGGCTTTTTTATGGATAAGACGAATAGCCACACCTTTACTACCAATGCCGCGCGGGCAACTATCAGCGGCATTGCCTATAACTTGATTGCCTTGATGAAGTTAATGGCCTTACCAAAAGAGCAGCGCAACACGACCATTAGTACACTACGCTTTCAAATCTTTCACGTTGCTGGAAAACTAGCCCGTCACGCCGGAAAAATAATCATTCATCTGGCGCAAAGCAACGTCTTTAGCCAGCAGATCGAAGCCTTATTAGCTAACATTCACACGTTAAGCCCCTTAGTGACCAACTAAGAAAATAGCGCAGTTACTTTTAAAATTATTGTGTTTGACCAAGGGATTAGTGGCTACTTTTTTGACGCGATCAAGTATGAAAACTAATCAAACTAACTAAATTAAGTCAAACTTGGCTAGTCATGACTAGCCCAAGTCGTGAATATAGAGAAATTACGTAAAACTGATAATTTGGCCAATCAATTTGATGCATATGCATAATTCAGG
>NZ_RHOE01000132.1 GCF_003946385.1 Loigolactobacillus zhaoyuanensis | reverse complement strand
TGCACTAGGCCCTGTCAAGTTGACAAATGAAATAATATAAAGTTGAATCTGTTTCTAAGCGGCTTCACTCCAGTATTCATCTGGGGTGAGGCCGTTTCTTTGTGCTGAGCGATTGTGGTGATTGAAATATTCGATTCCTTCCTCAACCAGTCTCACAAGCTCTTCGCAAGTCTTTGCTAGTGGATGGCGAGCCATCCACCGTAACTTGAATTCGTTCCACCAGCGCTCCATTGGTGCATTGTCGTATGGTGTTCCTGGTCGAGACATGCTACGTGTGACGTTGTAACGACCAAGAAAGTTGTTGAAGGCACCAGAGGTGTAGGCTGATCCTCGATCAGTGTGAACCAATGGGTGGACGTCACCAGAAGCCTCAAAGGCTCGTTGGAAAACCTCGATTTCTGCTGCTGATGTTTCAGTAGCGCTCAAATTGTAGGACAACAAACGTCGGCCGTAGAGATCAAGGACGCCACTCAAGCGCACCTTATACTTATTATTTACGCCGTAAGTCAGTTCCGTCGAATCGGATAACCAGACCTGATTAGGACTGTCGACGTCGAAGTTCTGATTGAGCACATTGTCTTGAATGTGCTGTTCGTTCTCCTTATGTCGACTGTGCTTCTTGACCCGAATTTGACATGTCAAGCCAAGCTCCCGCATCACACGACGTACCATCTTGAAAGTAACGGGGAAGTCAATTAGTTCATCATGTTGAAGATTCACTAAAAGATTCCCAGCACCGATACCTTGATGATGAAAATCAAACCAGTATTGTGTCCGTTCCTTGAGCTGACGATTACGGGTTTCCCAAGCAGTTTCTTCTCGATTTAACCCTTTGTAGTAAGCCTGCCGGCTTACACCGACAACGGCCAACAGCGTAGATACTGCACCGCGCTTGCCTTGACTGACCTCATTAATTGCGAAGTAAGACAGTCGATGTTGTTTACTCACCCCCTGCGCTGGAGTTCCAGCAATTTTTTTGCGAATGCCTCCACAAGCTCTTTGTCTGCGAGCTGTGCTTTGAGCTGCCTGATTTCAAGATTGGCTTTATCGAGTTCAGTCAGTTCAGCTTGTTCTTTGTGATGGCCACGGTTGTCCACGAGTGCCTCATAGCCGCCGTGTTCGGCCTTGATCACCCATGAACGTGCTTGTTGATAAGAGACTTGGAAGTGTTCAGCGGCCTCTGTGTATGAATGCTTCAGCTTGGTGACATACTCGACAATTTCAATGCGTTCTTCCAAGGTTGTTTTACGACTCATAGTGGGAACCTGCTTTCTGGACGGCGACGCCGTCAAAGGTTTATCCCCATTATACTTGTTCACCCAGTCTACGACTTGCTGCGATCCACGAAGTCCAAACTTATTTGCAAGTTCATCAAAGGTGCCTTCACCTATAAGATATGCGTGGACTACTTTAAGTTTGAGTTCTTTCGAATAGTGTTTGTTTTTCTTAGCCTCCTTTAGACCATTAATTCCATCACGGGAGTATCGATCTCGCCAACGTTCTAGCGTCTTGTGATCAATGCCATGACGATTGGCCACCGGCCGTAGTCCAGTTTTTGATTGGGTAAGTTCCTTTAAGATTGCTAATTTTTCGAGTACCGTATGTTTAGATCTGGGCATACAAAAATCCCTCCATAGTTGTTAGATGAATTATTGTATTTCATCTGACAACCATAAAGGGATTATCGCA
>NZ_RHOE01000131.1 GCF_003946385.1 Loigolactobacillus zhaoyuanensis | reverse complement strand
GGTACTGTCAAACGTACCTCGTTTTTGTTATTAATTTCCGAATATTAAAAAACACCCGAACGTCTTTTTCTGGTATTCTTGGTGTGCGAACAACAAGAAAATCCAGAAAGAAGGATTCGAGTGCATACACCATTAATAGCCTATTTAGTTCTAATAATCAAGCTCCAAAGACAAATTATTTTGATCCTTTTAGCTCAGTTGGCTGAGATCTTTGATCATTCACGGCTGCCAAGCGCTGATAAACCGGTATTCAAGCGTTTTAACCAATTTCAGGTCGATGAGAAAGTCCCACTACTTCAAGCTGATATCGGTTCTGAAGCCCTCGACTACCAGCAGTTGATCGCTGAGTCGCTTGAAAAGAACGGTAAGCCGATACTGCCAGTCAGGCGGCGTAAACCAATCAGCTTTGCGGCGCAAGACTGTCCGCGGTGCTCGGCACCACAGGACTATCTTTACGCCAATAACGGTGCTGGCGGTCAGCTACGGTGCAAGGTCTGTCAGTTCAAGTTTCAAGATGGTCACGCCGAGAAGAATAAGACGGTCGCTTTACGTTGTCCTTATTGCCAGAATCGCCTGAGTATTCACAACCGTCGGACCAAGTTCGACGTCTGGTGTTGTTACAACGATAAGTGCGCATTTCGCCTTGGTGCGATCGCCGCAATGTCACCGGCTGAAGTCGCTGACTTCAACGTCCATCCAACTGCCCACAAGGTGCGCTACACTTGGCGAACCTACAACTTTGAACTTAAAGGCATTGCGCCAGAATCGCCGATCCAAGCACCGGTAGACCTCGATCGGATTCAAGCCAGCCCTGAAGTGCTGGGCTTGGTGCTGACCTATCACATCAACTATGGTCTGTCAGCGCGGCGAACCGCGGCGATCATGTACGATATTCATGGCGTTAAAATCTCACATCAGACCATCCATAACTACGAAATGGCGGTAGCCGCTGTTGTCCGGCCTTTCTGGGCGAATTATCCTTACGCACTGTCCGATCAGATTGTTGGTGACGAGACTTACGTGCGCGTGAAAGGCAAGTGGCACTATATCTTCTACTTCTACGACGCCAAGTGTAAGCTCATTCTCGCCGACTACGTGACCCCTAATCGCACAACCGAATCAGCGGTCATTGCGATCAACCAAGTCCTCCAAAAGATGCCTCAGATCCCTGAGAAGCTTAACTTCGTTGTTGACGCGAATCCGATCTACCAAGTTGCCCAGATCTATTTTGCACAACAGGGCATCAAGTTTGGCATTCACCAGGTTGTTGGTCTTGAAAACAAAGATGAGATCAGTCGTGAGTACCGCTTCTTAAAGCAAACCATTGAGCGCTTGAATCGTTCCTACAAAGAAAATTATCGTTCCAGTACCGGCTTTGGCTCTGCCACAGGTTCAGCGAGTTACACGGCACTTTATTCAGCGGCCTATAACTTCTTGCGGCCTCATGAAGCACTGCATTACCGCATTCCTGTTGAGTTACCACAACTCAAACCGTTTGAACGAATGCCGGACAAATGGCTGGCGCTAATTGAACTAGCGCAGTCTCAATTACCAACAGCAGCCTAGATATTCTGAAAAATCAGACTAACTAAGGCTTAATTTGTGTACCCTAGAACACATAAAATAGGCAAGATCCAGTGAGAAGCAACACCTGAATTAAGTTCGATTCATCCGTGAACGGTGATTCCATATATTAATCGTCATCCCCCCTTGAACATCCGGTTTTGAACTTGGGTTTCATGGAACTTTAGACGTTACC
>NZ_RHOE01000130.1 GCF_003946385.1 Loigolactobacillus zhaoyuanensis | reverse complement strand
AGTTCATGGGTCTTCATATCCTTTCAAATGACGCTGTAGTGGGTGAAATTTGTGTATGGGGCCTGTGGGCTTTTTTTATTTTACACAAAAATCCTGTTAATAGATTACCACGTTGGTCAATCTATCAACAGGAAAAAGTATAGAGCCGTAATTTTGTCGCGGCTCTTTTTTATGCGCATGATTTGAGTATTGCGTTAAACGAATGTTTAATGAAACGTCATAATATGGCGCTAAAATTTACTATACTAATAGTAGTAATTCACTTGTCTAATAATAAAATTAATTCATGGAAGGGATTTGGTCAGTGTGAATAAAGATAAAAAACGAAAAAAGCAAAAATTAAATAAACGTACACGTGCATTGCAAACTCTTAAATCTGAGTCTAGCTCCGTGATAAGTGACGGTACAGAAATTCAGACAGAAGAAAATTACTGGCAGTACGGCCAATACGTCTATGGTGATATTATCCGTGATTTTCCTACGATGCTTGATTATCTTGGCCATTTACGTCTAGCGGGCACAAATACTTGTATTGATTTACTTGGATTAGCCCAATCGTTATGTGTGCGTATCAATTATAGTAGCGAGTTAAAAACTGATTTTATGCTTCATCGGCCGCATACTGGGGTCGGCCGTAACGAACGGCGGGTGGAGGCCGTGTTGATCGTCACTGGCCATGCGGTGACTTATCAGCAACAAGCTTGGCTGGTTGGCCAAGGATTGGCAACTTATATTCTGAATATTGCGGAATACATTCCCGATTTTACCGAGAATCAGGCTGCTATGACCAAGTGGACGGTGGATAAATTAGCGGGTGCCTTACTATTACCAGATGATTTAGTAGTGCGAGTCACTGAGCTGGCGATGGATTTAAATGAGCCGCTGCTTAATGTTGTTGATACGCACAATCAAATGATGTTATTTAACACACCGCGCGCAAGTATCATTGCGCAGACGGCTTCCCGCTTAGCAAACGTGCCTGAATGGCTGATGATTCAGCGTATTGCCACCGTTTATAACGGTTGATGTGATAAATCTACTGTGACATTATACTTGGCGTCAACCGGCCAACACAGCGATAGATAGTAGTGGTGAAATTAAAAAGAAGTGGCATTTAGCCACTTCTGCTAGATCGATATTATTTACTTGCTTGCCAGTCAGCAACTGCTTTGGCGGCTAATGCTAAGCTTAAAACGGCATCCTTGGCCAATGTTTTCTGAACTTGTTCATGGTCCAAGTTATCGGTTGCGCCGATAACTTCTAAGCCATAAGTCAAAAGGTGTAAGTCAGTCTGGACATCGTAGCCGGTGCTATAGGCATCTTCGTGAGCATAGCTGTAATGCAGGTCACCAGCGCTTAATTCGCCGTCGGTGTGTGTGACGATGATTCGATCTTTCAAGCCGCTCAGTGGTTGTTTGCCACCCTGTAGCGTCAATAGGTGATCTGATTCTTGTTCGTAATAAGTATCTTCGCTGATCGTAAAATACGTTTGAACGGGTTTAGCTAAAATAGCCAGCTGATCAAGTGCAGTGTAAATTGACTCGGGCACGAATACTTCTTCACCAATTTTAATTTTGTCATTATGTGCTTCTAAATAATCTGCTAATTGACTTAATGTTTGAGTTGCCATTGAATAACCTCATTTTCTTAATGAATATAAAGTAAGTTTACCTGATTTCAGCTGAATTGTTAAATTTTTATCTAAAAAATAGCTTTAACGGCGTTTAAATGCCGCTAAAGCTATTGATTTAATCGGCTCTATACTTTTTCCTGTTGATAGATTGACCAACGTGGTAATCTATTAACAGGATTTTTGTGTAAAATAAAAAAAGCCCACAGGCCCCATACACAAATTTCACCCACTACAGCGTCATTTGAAAGGATATGAAGACCCATGAACTC
>NZ_RHOE01000013.1 GCF_003946385.1 Loigolactobacillus zhaoyuanensis | reverse complement strand
TCGGACTGTGGTATTCTGTTCTTGCATCAAGACAATAACCTCTTTCATTGTTTGTGTTGGAACATCAATGATAACAGAGATTTGTCTTGGTGTTTTTTATTTTTTCAATTAGCTGGATCTAATTGGCTAACTTGATTATAAAACGCGCGACCGAAGTTAAAGTCAGGTACTTGCATTAAAGTCAGGTAACCAGCTTCGACTGTAACGTGGGCATCGGAAACCCCAGTAGCTTTACCTGTTATATCGTTCACACCACCACTGGTATCTGCTGGTAATGGGGTTGTTGCTGCGCTAGCGCCAATTACTGGTACCAATGTGCTAAAACCTAAAACAGTTGCCCCCATTAATGTCATTAATTTAGTAGAAATTTTCATGATGTTTTTCCCCTTTCGGTATTCCTTTATTATTTGTTTTTATGATCCTTGCCTCGCCAATTTGAAATGAGCATCAGTAGAATATTAAGATCCTGCCTTAACTCTTCTTGAATTTAATACTGCCAGTGCTGCCACTATACCAATCATGCCGCTAGCCGTTAACATCATCGCTTGCCAAGCATTATCGCTGGTTTGCGGTAAAGTTGCCGTTGCTACCGTAACTGTCGGCTGGACTGCCGTAGCTGCGGTGTCAATTGGTGCTTCACTAGCAGTGCTGGTAGCTTTGGTATTATCGGTGGTCACAATGACATGTGCATCAGACTTCATTGCGCTTGTGCTTGCTTCGACCACGCTATTATCCCCCCAGATCGAGTATGAATAATAATGATAACTTGCGGCTATACCTATTAGTATCAAACCAAGTAAGATCAGCCTTATCATATTGCGAGGTCTAACTGACAATTTTTTCATCAGCGTCCGCCTCCTATTTGATAAATAAGCCCTTCCATTTCAACAACCAAAGTATATCATCAAAGCTCAAAAAAGGAAACAACTCTGTTCCTAAGGTGATAACACCACCAAAGTATTAGCTATGAGTTATTATATATATAACGTTTAATTGTAGCTCGATGTCATATATTGAAAACGCAGTCGTGGCTTTTTGACTTTTTTAAGCAGAAAAAAAACTAACAAGTTCTGATAATCATTGCTACAATAAGGTTTTCATAATTTCAGCATCATTTAACCATACCAATTAATAAAATGGCCATTTTGCTGTTCTAGACAAATCTAGCTTGTTACGGCAAATCTTAAATTAACCATAAAAAACAAAGATTGTTTATCCTTTTTGAATAAAACGCTGTTTTTTAACGAAATTGTGACTAAAAACTTCATAAATTTTTCATACTTTTTTTTTTGTCTTTTTTTAGCTTATTTTTCAGAATGCCTTTATATCAAGCTTTCATAATTAAAAAGCCAATAATCTAAAACCTAGAGCTAACCCAAATTATAATTTTACACAATAAAAAAGCGCTCAATCGAGGTAATTGCGCGTAAAAAAGCTTAAAATCATTTTATTTAACTAAATTTTCGCGACTTAATAATCGATCATAAGCAGCTCTGAATCGTTATTTAACAATAATCAGAATTTTTGTTTATTTTTTTCAATACTAACTTTAAAAATAATTGGTTGCAGTGAGCAACAGGCGGTTATTATCAAAAAACAAAGATACTTGTTAAATCTATAAAGACATCCAACGATAAATGACTGTTGAACGTCTTTTTATTGCATTAGTTGCTTATTGTTTTAACTGCTTACTGTACTAGTTGCTTATTGTAGTAGTTGCTTACTGTGGCTTTTTCTACCATAATCGCTTCAAAACTCATTGAAAAAAAGACGGAATCCGTTTGTTTTTCAATGGAAGAAAAACGAATAAGGTCCGTTCTTCATTGAGAAAAAGACAAAAACGACATTTTTTCAACTGGCAACTGTTGCTAGTACCACCTTTGTACTCATGACTTGTTGCTAACGACACTTGCCTGATCCTCAGCGTAGCTAGTCTGGCGCTAATGACACAATTGGTGTCACGTCTGTTTTGTTGCGTGCAACGTTTGGTGTCATTAAAAAAACAGCGACTACAGTAGTTTAGCTCACTACTGTAGTTGCTGTTGTTGAAACGTGCGGCAAAAGACAGCTTCTTCCGCCTAGCTACGATCGTCGAATAATCCACTGCGTGCATTATTCGCCAATCTAGGCTAGTGCTCAGAAGCTAACCGTCTTATGTCGCACTCTTTCTTTTACCATATTTTAATTTTGAATAGTTCTTTGATCCCGGACAGGATGAAGGTGGGGATGGCGGGTAGGAAGATCACCGCCAAGTAAACTTGCCAGCTAAGCGGGCTGGTGCCCATTAGTGTGTTGAAAAATGGTAGCAGTGTGATCGTCAGCGATGAGATCGCGGCGAATAGCACCGCCGCTAGCAAGTAAGGGTTGCTAAACGGATTGCGGCGGAACAGGGTGTGTTCGCTTCGCGCGTCAAATACGTGCCACAGTTGGCCGAAGACTAAGGTTAAAAAGGCCACCGTTTGCGCTTCATTTTGTTGCATCCCTGATTTAGCGGCCCAGTAAAAGGCGACGAAAACCGCTAGCCCCATGACGAACCCGCGGATCAGTACGCGCGACAGCAGATGATCCGCCAGCACTGATCGTTTAACGTCACGCGGTTTGACCGCCATAATATCCTGTTCCGGCTCGTCGTAACCTAGCGCAAATGACGGCAGCGAATCACTGATCATGTTGACCCACAACACCATGATCGTGGTCAGCGTCGGCGTTAGCTCAGAAATGTGACCGATCGGTCGGGTGATCAGAAAAGTCCCTAGCAAAATCGATAGCACTTCGGCCACGTTAGTCGTCAGTTCTTGGCGCATGAAGTTTTTAATGTTGGCAAAAATCGTCCGCCCGGCGGCAACCGACTTTTCAATGGTAGTAAACTTGTCGTCCAACAGAATCAGATCAGCCGAATCCTTGGTGACTTCGGTGCCGTTGATGCCCATGGCGATGCCGATATCGGCCGCACGCAAAGCTGGCGCATCATTGACGCCGTCACCGGTCATCGCCACCACCTGCTCATGCTGCTGCAAGGCTTTGATGATCCGCTGCTTGTGCTCCGGGGAAACGCGGGCGTAAACCCGCACATCTGGGACTAACGCAAATAGTTCATCGGCGGTCATGCTTTCAATTTCGCGGCCTTCAACCACCTGCGCCTGTTTATCCTTAACAATGCCTAAACGATACGCGATCGCCCGCGCCGTTGCAGCGTGATCACCGGTGATCATCACCACTTCGACCGACGCTTTGCGCAGCGTGGCAATTGATTTTTGGACTTCGGGTCGCGGTGGATCAATGATACCGGCGATACCCAAAATGGTTAAGCCTTGTTCCAGCTCTTCTTGAGTGGCGTTTAACGCTTCATCCTGGGTCAATTCGCGTTGGGCAACGGCGATCGTGCGCAACGCATCGTTAGCGTAACTTAAAATTTGCTGCTCCAGCACCTCATTGGCAGCGGCGATATCGACCAATTGATCAACCAATTTAGCATTAGCGGCGTGGCGCATCACCACGTCCGGGGCGCCTTTGGTCAGCAGTTCGTAACGATCGCCGACTTTAACGATGGTACTCATCATTTTACGGGTGCTTTCAAATGGTAGGATCCGCAAAATATCGCGATCTTGGTCGCCGGTCTGGCCGAGCAGATCATCGCGAGAAACTTGCGCTTTGTGGCCCAGCACCACCAACGCCACGTCAGTCGGATTACCTAATGGCGCGTAGTTGCCGATCTCATCACGCTGGATCTGCGCTTCATTGTTTAAAATACCGCTGTGAATAAATGGTAGAAAATCAGCGGCCTGCACGTCTTTACCCGTTTCGACCGCGTGGATCTCACCGACTGGGTCGTAGCCGTTACCGTCGACCGCAAAATTAATACCGTTAGCGAAAAAGCGGGTCACAGTCATTTCATTTTTAGTCAGCGTCCCTGTTTTGTCCGAGGCGATAAAGGTGGTCGCCCCCAGCGTTTCCACGCTACTCAGCGATTTGATCAAGCCTTTGTTGCGGGCTAAAACGCGGGCGCCGATGGTCAGCACAATCGACAGCACCACAGGCAGCGCATCGGGGATCGAAGCCACCGCCAAGGCGATCGCGCCGGAAACGTTGTTCATCAGGCCAACGACGGTGATCGTGCCAGTATTCAGATACTCCTTAACTAAATCATAGCTGATCGCCACAATGACAACTAAGCCCGACGCAAACATCAGCCGCTTAGTCAGCGCGCTGACCGTTTGCTCGATCGGCGTTTTCTGTTGCTTGGTTTGCTGCAATAAGTCGGCGATCTTGCCTAACTCGGTGTTCATCCCTGTAGCTGTGACCACGCCGATACCGCCGCCATTAACGACCGTCGAGCCGGAAAAACCCATGTTAGTTCGCGAGCCGAGCTCAGTATCAGCCGCCAAGCTATCGCGGGTCTTCTGAACGGCATCCGATTCACCGGTTAAATGCGATTCGTTGATCTGTAGCTCGTTGACCGTTAGCCAACGAAGATCAGCCTCAATGAAGTCGCCAATCTTAACATCAACGACATCGCCGGGCACCAGGTCGACGGCATCGATTTTTTGCCAAGTTTCATCGCGCAAAACATTGACTTGATGCCGCGAAATGGCACTTAAGGCATCCAACGACTTCTGTGCTTTTAATTTTTGCCAATAAGTTAAGCTGGAATTGACTAAAATCACGATCAGGATCACGATGCCTTCGTAGATCGCCGCCATTCCATGGGCGTGATCGTTCTTAACGATAAAATCATAACTGGCGCTGACCAGCGTTAAGCCGATCGCGATCCAGAGAATAATAATGATCGGTTCCAGCAACGAACGTAGAAAGACGCGCCACGCTGGCACGCGCAATTCATGTTGAATTTCATTCTGGCCATACTCTTTCAGTCTGTCGTGTGCTTCTGTGGTGGTCAAGCCGCCATGGCGCGAGGTTTTCAAGCGCTCAATAACGGTCTGGCGATGCTGTGAATGCATAGGCAGATTCCTCCTTGGGTATTGGGGGTCAGTCAACAATATATAATAAAATAATTATCATATTCATAACTATTATTATTTCAGAAAATAAAGCTTGCGTCAAGGGAGTTTGCTCGGCGGTCAGTTAAGCACGCTGGATAACGCGCTTGATCCTAGTCAGCGCTTAACTTCATTTCGCCACGTTTGCGTCACAAGTCATTGTCGACCTTGAAGCCAAGTTGACCATACAAAAAAACAACGACCAAAGCGGTGTAACCCACTTCAGTCGTTGCCTTTATTGGCTCTATACTTTTTCCTGTTGATAGATTGACCAACGTGGTAATCTATTAACAGGATTTTTGTGTGAAATGAAAAAGCCCACAGGCCCCATACACAAATTTCACCCACTACAGCGTCATTTGAAAGGATATGAAGACCCATGAACTCTATAGACAATTATATAAAATTTTCACTCAGTATTAAAGACAAAAACGTTGTTTTTTTCGATTATGAGTATCAATTGATCAAATCCCGCCAGGCTAAAGTATATCGGGCCAAGGTAAAAGTGACCTGCAACCGTTGTCCCCAGTGTGGCTTTGATCATCTAAGTCATAACGGTCACTATAAATCACGCGTTTTATATCCAGCCGCTAACGCTAGTGAACCAGTCTATCTAGAATTACATAAAGAACGCTTAGTCTGTAAAGACTGCGGTACTTCAGTGATGGCTACGACGGAGCTAGTTGACAAATATTGTCATATCTCTAAAGCGACCCGGCAGAAAATGTTTATGCAGCTTCAAGATGATCGCACCCAATGTAGTGTTGCCCGCGACAACAGCGTTTCACCAAGTACTGTGTGTCGTTACTTGGATCATTACGATGACTTATTTCGGCGTAATTATAGCTACTTACCTGAGCATCTAGCCATGGATGAGTTTCGCGGTGTCGGCGGTAAATTCCATTTTATTTGCATTAATGGTGCCGGTGATCATACGATCCAGCAGATCCTGCCGGACCGCTTTAAACAAACGATCATTGATTACTTTGATCAGTTTCATATCAACACTAGAATGCGGGTCAAAACAGTCACGTTAGATCTCAATAGTTATTACCAAGATATCGTTAGAATCGTCTTTCCCAACGCAAAGATCGTCGTTGATCGGTTTCATATCAGTGCCATGATGACACGCGCTTTTAATCAAAGTCGCGTGCAGCTGATGAAGACTTACAACAAACAAACCAAAGAATATCGCACGCTTAAATTCGCTTGGAAACTATATTTAAAGCATTTTGACGACCTTGACGTCAAGCAACTATACTATGATCGGCATCTCAGAAAACAGTTGACCCAGCAAGAGCGCGTTCAGCTAGGATTAAACGTTGATGAAAAGCTGGCAAACACATATAACGCCATGCAAGGCGTTATGCTTTGCCTCAAAAATCATGATAAGGCTGGTTTGGTGCATTACCTTGAGCACAATGATCAGCTCACGCCACAAATGAAAGCGACTTTAAAGACCTTCAAAAAGAACCTTGGGATCATCCTTAATGCCAGTGAGTCTAAGTATTCTAATGGCCCGATCGAAGGGATCAACCGCATGATCAAACAGATTCAAAGAACGGCTTTTGGCTTCCGTAACTATCATCATTTAGTTTCTCGAATCAAGTTACAACAGATGCGCACGAAACCAAATAAAAAAACAGAATTGGAAGTTGCTTAACTTCCAATTCTGTCTAAAATTAGCTATCAACAGGATTTGACAAAGAGCCGTCCAGGTTGATCGCCGGAATATTCACGTAGCCCATTGGCGATTTTAAATTCTGCTGCACTGGCGCCACGCTAGGTTTAGCCGTTTTGTGCTGCTGATAGGTGACGATTTGGCGATTATAGCGGCGCGCCGCCGGTAACATTTTGTTGACCTTGGCTTCGTTGCGCCGATAGACTTTGCGCGCGTCCTGTTTTTGTTCCAACTGTTTAATTTCAAATTGGTGTAGTTGCTCACTTTTATTCGGCTCATTCATCGGCGTGGCGCTTTCGATTGCGGTATTTTGAATAAATTAGATACAAGATCAGTAGCAAAATAAACAGCAAGATCGCCATCATGAAAATATGATCCAGCGACCAGAAATCGCGGGTGGCCACGTGCTGCTTGGTGGCCGCCTTGTACGGCGTGCGTTTGGCGTAAACGATCAAGCGATGGCTATTGACGAACACTGGCGTACAGGTGACCAGCGCAATTTCATCCTTGTTTTGTTTCACGTGTAACGCTTTTAAAGCTGCCTTGTTATTGGGATCAATTATTTTGCGTTTGTAAACTTTATAGGCGAGATTTTTGCCCAGCGAATGGACGAACACTTTATCGCCGTTTTTTAGATGTTTAATATTATCGAAATAAATTTGGTTGGCCAAGCCGCTATGCCCAGTCAGCGTGCTCAAGGTATTTTTACCGCCGATCGGCAAGCTAGTCCACGGTAAATTACCGATGCCGCGGGTCAGCACCCAATCGCTGCTGCCGTAGTAGATCACCATTGGATCAAGGTGGATCGCCGGAATATTGATGTAGCCGATCGGTTGCTTGGCTTTCGGAAAAATCGCCTTGATCATCGGCGTGCCATCCGCCGCGCCTAGCGTCTGTTGCTGCTCAAAAATCTTTTGGTTATAGGCTTTAGCGCGGCGTAAAAGCGCGGCGTTATCTTGATTCTTAGTGGCGCGCTCATAGGTCGCCTTGGCCGCATCCTGATGCCGCTGCGTGTACACGCCAAACATAAATGGCGATAGCGCCAGTATGACCCCGATGATCAGCCCAAAATAGAGCCAGAAATTATTCTTTTTTCGTTTCTTCTGTGATTGCGCCATGTGCGGACCCCCTCTTATTCGGCTTTTATCATACCAATCTGCTCACGAATTTACAAAAGAGAATGAATTCAAGCGCGCTTGATAACGCGCTTGACCTGCTTAAGTATAAAAAAATAGCGCCACGATCCCGCCATGGTCGGCCGAATTGTGGCGCCATTCTATTTGTCTAATAACGCCAGCTTGCCGGCAACGATCTGTTCGCACAGTTCAGCGTAATTGATGCCGCTAGCCGCCGCTTCTTGAGGCAACAAGGAATGTGGCGTCATCCCTGGTAATGAATTAGCTTCGATGACGTAAATTTCCGGCGCACGCCAGAGAAAATCGACGCGACCGTAATTAGTCAAGCCCAGCACCGCCATCGTCACCAGCGCCATTTCCTGCATTTGCTGGTGGACAGCAGCGGGAATTGCTGGCGGCGTTTGATAGTTGGCGCCGTGATCCTGATATTTATGCGTGTAATCATACCAACCATCGTCAACGCTGATCTCGATCGCCGGTAACGCGACGCCATTCAATATACCCACCGAAAATTCGCGACCGGCAACGTACTCCTCGAGCACAACATTGGCGTCAAATTGAAAAGCGATCGGCAGTGCCGCCGCCAATTCAGCTTGGTCAGCAACGATCTGCATGCCGATACTAGAACCGCCATTGGCAGGCTTGACCACCACTGGAAAGCCAAACGCCAGCGCCGGTTGTGGCTGACCTTTTTTAGCGATCACATAACCAGGCGTTTTAATTTGTTGCTGCAGCAAGAGTTGCTTCGACAGCCGCTTATCCATGGCCACGCCAGATGCCAGCGCGCTACTGCCGGTATAACGAATGCCAAACAAATCAAACGTTGCCTGCACCTTACCATTTTCACCATCTTCACCATGCAAGCCGAGAAAAACCATGTCGGCCGCCTGACAAATCGCTAAAACGTTAGGCCCAAATAGCGCCTTGCTGCCATCCGTGCGCAACTGATCGATCGCGGCAACGGTTAAGATCTCCGTGCTGATCGCGTAATCACGCGGCACCCATGCTCGTTGAAAGACTTGGTCGATCGTTTGCACATCCTGTAGCTCATCGCCTAAAAAGAGATCGATCAACACCGCAGCGTGCCCCTTTTCCCGCAGCGCGTTGGTGATCATAACGCTAGATGACAGCGAAACATTGCGCTCTGGACTTCGCCCGCCGGCAAGTACCACAATTTTCATAATGTAAACCTCCGAGTTAGATTGAACCCTAAGTCTACTACGAAAGCGCTTTAATTAAAAGAATTAATCAATGACAACTGCAGCCATCCGCGCCACCACAGCATCCGCCGTCGGCATTAGCAGGCACGAAGTCTAAATTAGTGTACGTCGATAAGTCATCGATGCTAGGGTAAGCGCCAGTTTTAACAACTGCGCCATCCAAAACGGTGATCGGGAAATTCGTGGCGCCGCCATTTGCCAGTGCCGTCGCGATCTCAGCCCGCTGCTTAAAAATTTCCGGCTGCTGTTCCAAATTATAGCGTTGCGTTTCAATGAAGGAAACTGGCTCCAACGCCGCAAATGCTGCCGCGATCATTTGTAAAACTGGATTATCGGCCGAATAATTAGCCGCTTCAAATAATTCTATTTTTGTCATGCTCGATCACAACCTTTATTTAGTATAGTTTCCAATATAGATAACGCTTGCGTCACCGTCAAGCCAGCGCCACTTTTTTAGGCAATACCCTAACCTTGCATTTTTTTGCCAGTAGAAAAAAAGCTTGCCAAAGACAACTAACTGGCGCATAGTGCAAACATAACTTAATACGATTTACACTAGGGGTGCCCTGCATTTGCTGAGACGGTTGCGACCGAACCCTTATAACCTGATCTAGTTCGTACTAGCGTAGGAAATGTGTTGAAGTATGTGTCGAAAAATCAGTTAGATTTTGCGACCAATCAGCCTAAAAAGGCAAATTTCTGCGCCTTTTTAGGACACGCTGCTGGATCCCCTAGTGTATTTATACTGGAGGATTTTTTTATGCATAAGAATTTACGGCGCTTGGTATTGACCGCCCTACTCACTGCACTGGCAGTGGTCGGCGGGACTGTTTTTCAATTTCCGTTAGGCCCTGCTCGCGTTGCGCCAACGCAGCATTTGATCAACCTGATCAGCGGCGTTGTCGTCGGCCCTTATTATGCGCTGGCGCAGGCATTGCTGACGTCACTAATTCGCAACATGCTGGGCACCGGCACGGTTTTGGCCTTCCCCGGCAGCATGATCGGCGCGCTGTTAACTGGCTGGGCGTTCCGCAAAACCCACCGCTTAGCCGTCGCAACCGGCGCTGAGTTACTCGGCGATGGTATTTTTGGCGCTTTATTAGCCTTTCCCGTCGCGCAACTATTTATGGGTACAAAAGGCGCACTGTGGCTGTTCGTACCCACGTTCCTGCCGAGTGTGATCATTGGCGTGATCATCGGCTACATTCTGTTAAAAGCACTGTGGCCCATGATTCTGCGTTTTGATCCAATGCTGGCGGATCAACGTTAAAAAAGAGCTGTTAAAAAGAGCAGCGGCATAAATAAAACGGTGCTTGGCCGTAAGCGGAGTCAGTTAGCTTCTATTCCGTCGCCAGTGGACGGAACGAGTGGGCGCGTTGGCGAGCTAATTTTTCCTAGATAAACCCAAAAGCGGACGGAAAAATGGATCTCGCCAGCCACGCATAGTTCTAAATGGCACAGACCGCCATCAAGAACTATCGACACATCTGGTCCACTGGCGACTCCATTCCAGCAGGCAATGGTTGAACGTTCGTTTATTGATTATTTAAGCCGCAAATTTAGTGATAATCAGAATACGAAAACACCGGTAAAACAGTTAAAAGCTGTTTTGCCGGTGTTTTGAGCTTAGATATTCTATTTTTTACAACTGCGAGTCGCTAACAATTGTCGATTAATCCTAATTGAACTGGCTAAGATAATTAAACTAACTAATTAAATAGTGTTCTAAAACTGCCAAGGTGAAATGAAGGCGCTGGCGTATCAGCTGTGTCGATGGTACTTGGTGACCGATTTATGGTCGCCTAGTACCATGCGCGATTGGCAAGATCCATTTTCTTTTCCGATTGGGCTTTAATTGGAAAGAAAATTAGCTTGCCAACGCGCCACTGTCGCTCGTTCTTAACAACTAAGTTTAACAAGTATCAAAAACTAGCACTTATTCGCCAAGCAGCGTTTGCTTCCCGTTGTCGATTGAACTAAGGCGAAAACCGCCAAGTTCAAGTCGCACGCGTTCCATACGCCAGCGCCGGAATGGCACCAAACCAACTCTGCTTACGCATTAGTATTTTAGCGAGACCATACGCTTATTCGAAGCGGCTTAAAACCATCATTAATTCGCTGTCTTCCAAGGCTTCCATCTTGTGTAATTCGCCGCGTTCCATGATAACAACACGGCCGGGATAGATTTCTTCGCTGCCTTCTGCATTAGAAAACTTGATGCGACCCTTAATTGGGATCACAACACCATGTGCGGGTGCTGGATGTAACTTACCCTTGCCGGTGATGTCACCCTTAGCCAATGTCCGATGACCGACGATTTGTGAAGGTATATTGAAAAGATGCTCGTGAACGCCGGCACCAGTTGTTCCAGTTAAAAATTCCATGAATAAACAGCTCCCTTATCATCGCGTAGCGCCAAAATCAGTTAACTGACTTTGCGCCGCTTTTACACTAAACAGTGCCTAAAATCCAACGCTGTCGCCGTGTTATCTACCATAATAAAGCGTCTACTCAAAAATTGTCAATTAGGGTTTCAACCTAGTTTCCTGGTCCATCGCCACTAGCCCCAGTTGGTTCAGGTAATTCAGCGGCCGATCATAGTGCGGTGAAAACAGCATATCAACGAACGCCAATTGCTCGATCGTATTTTCATTTTGGATGCAGACCGATAATAAATTAGCGGATTGCGCCACATCATATTCGCTGTAAAGTTGGCCGCCCAGAATTTTATGCGTTTGCCGATCATACACCAACCGCATATCGATCGGTGTCGTCGATGGCATGAACTCGGGCCGGTAATTATCGGTCAAACTGGCCACCGCAGCGTCGAAACCATTTTTTTCAGCGCGCGCCAAAGTTAAGCCCGTTGAGGCCAATGTTTTATTGTAAAGATGTAACGCTGAAGTCGCCTGAGTCCCGATATCCGCCAAGGTCAGCCGGAAAATATTCATCCCCACTAGCAACCCCTGACGCACGGCGTTAGTCGCTAGCGGCGCGTAGGCATCGGCTTGGGTGGGATTATAATGAACCGCCACCGCATCCCCCGCCGCAAAAACATCATGATCGGAAGTCCGCATATATTGATCTACATGGATCGACCCATCTGCATTCAAGTCGACCTGCCCGACCACCAGATCAGTTTGCGCGCGAAAGCCAACGCAAACAACGGCTAGATCCGCTTGATGCTCTGCTTGATCCGTTTGGATGTAAACATGTCGCGCGTCACTATCGAATTTCAAAGCCACTTCATTTAGGCGCAGATCAACGCCGTGCGCGACTAATTCAGCGCCCACTTTTTTAGAAAAATCAGTATCCACGTAATGGCTTAACAACGGATGCAAGCCATTGATCAACGTCACTTGATGGTCCGTGTTACTGTAACTTTCAGCTAATTCCACGCCAATATAGCCGCCACCAATGATCGCGATGTGCTGCTTGACCTTAGCCGTTGCGGCAATTTTCGTGGCGTCGGCGTAGTCTTTGCAGATCAATACATTGGGCAAACTAACGCCTTGCAATGGCGGTACTACTGGCACTGAACCCATTGCCAGCACCAACTTATCATATTGATCGGCAAATTTTCTACCGGTGACCAGATCCTCCACTAAAATTTGCTTTTGCTGCACGTCGACATGATAAACGTCATGCCGCGTACGGACTACTGCCCCAAGCTGTTCCAGATCCTGTGGTGTGGCGTAGATCATATCGTCCAACGACTTAACGGTGCCACCAAGATACAGCGAAATACCGCACGAAAGAAACGAAATATTGTCATTGCGTTCATATATAGTCACATCAGTTTTTGGATGCGCCTTCAAAATTTGTTGCGCCGCGCTGGTGCCCGCATGCGTACAACCAATAATGATCACTTTCATTATAAATCACCCTATTCTTATACCCGGAGTGTGACTACTGCCCTAAACTTCACCTGATTTTACCATAATTGCAGCCGCAAAAATAGCAAAGTGTATCCCGGCATAAAATTAGCGCGGCGCACTGATCAGGCTGGCTGGGGCCGACTATAAAAGTAACCTTGGCGCAGATCAATGGCCAACCGATTAGCTAACGTTACATCGGCTGGCGTTTCGATCCCCTCAAGCACAAAATGCTTATCCGCTTTATCGGCTAGTTGCCGCCAAAAATAAAGTTCATGGCGCGCTAATGGCCGTTTGCCAGCAAAATTTTGCAAAGCAAACTTCATTTCAGTAGCGTACGGCAGCAAAATACGGACTAATTCAAATTGATTTTGCCCGCTACCCACATCATCTAAGCTAACGCGAACGCCATTCATGGTTAAAAAGTTGGCCGCGCACACGATATCGTTACCGGCGATCAGCAAGCCATTTGCCCGCTCAGTTATTTCAACCAACAATTGTTTCTTGCCGATCTGGCGCTGGATCTCCACCATCGCCTGCAGTAAGCGTTCGTCAACGAACTGATCATGGTCCAGGTTGATGGCGACCTTAGCATCGACCGCCAGATTTTGGATCGCGGCGACTGCCAACTCGACCCACAGCGCTGATTCGATCGTATTAAATTCAGCCGGCACGCGCCAATTACCAGCAATTTGTTCACGTAATAATAATTCGTAGCCATTCACCTTGTGGTCTTCCTGGCTATACCGCGCTTGGCGAAAGAAACGATACATACGATCCCCCCTCACTCATCATAATAATTCCTATTATAACCATAAAATTAATGATTACATAGTGCTTTCAGAAAGCGACGATTAACTTTCTGAAAGCAGGCTCAAATCTATAAAAATTTATTTACGCCACTACGCTGAATAACGCGCTTTTTTTAGCCCTATATCTTTAATATACGCATTAAATATCATTTAATTTCTCTAAAAAAAATTTAACGCGTTTTGGTAATTAATTCCAGCGCGGCTTGTATTTCCAGTGTTAATTCCGCTGCCGGCAAATTATTCGCCACATTGGCCGCTAAAATTAAGCCGATCGTTTTGTCGATGGTCGAGCGCACCGCCGTTAGCTGGATCAGCACATCTTTGGCCGCCCGCTCCTCGGTCAGCATGTTCTGAATACCGCGCAATTGCCCCTCAGCCCGCTTCAAACGATTTAATAATTGGTCATTAGTTGTCATGAGAATCCACCTTCCTTATTCATTAATATTATAGCCCACCGATCAAAAAAGAGCTCCAGTTGCCTTTGTTTCGAGGCGCTTGCTATATGCGCAGAGTTAGTGAGCTTCCATTCCGGCGCCAGTGGACGGAACGAGTGCGACTTGAACTTGGCGAACTTTGCCTTAGTTCAATCGACAACGGGAAGCAGGTTCTGCTTAGCGAATAAGTACTAATTGAGATACTTGTAGATAGTGTTGTTAAGAACGAGCGACAGTGGCGCCTCCATTCCAGCTGGCAATAGTTGAGCGTCCAATTATTGATTGTTTTAGTGGCAAAGCTAGTGGTAATTCAGAATACAAAACACCGGTAAAACAGTTGAAAGCTGTTTTGCCGGTGTTTTGAGCTTAGATATTCTATTTTTTACAACTGCGAGTCACTAACAACTGCCGGTTAATCCTAATTGAATTAGCTAAGACGATTAAACTAACTAATTAAATAGTGTTCTAACACTGCCAAGGTGAAATGGAGGCGCTGGCGTATCAGCTGTGTCGATGGTACTTGGTGACCGAATTATGGTCGCCTAGTACCATGCGCGATTGGCAAGATCCATTTTCTTTTCCAATGAATTTAATTGGAAAGAAAATTAGCTTACCAACGCGCCACTGTCGCTCGTTCTTAACAACTAAGTTCGACAAGTATCAGAACTAGCACTTAACCGCTAAACAGTGTTTACTTCCCGTTGTCGATTGAACTATGGCAAAAATCGCCAAGTTCAAGTCGCACGCGTTCCATACGCCAGCGCCGGAATGGCACCAAACTAAATCTGTTTACGAGTCAGCATGACAGCCAAGCTTCAGCAAGAACCCATTTCGGTAACTACAGCCCTTTTCCTGCGCACTTTAAAACGGTCGTTTATTGAAATTGTTCTAGGTTAATGAAGTAATCCTGATACCAAACCAAGAAAGTGTAGATGACCCAGACTTGGCGGCGTCCGTCGCGCTTATCAGCGTGGGTGGCATCCAGCAAGCTTAGGATCTGCGCTTGATCGAAGAATTCGCTGACGAAATCTTGACTGAATAAGTCGCGCACTTGTTGATAGTACTTGTCTTCCAGCAACCATTGATGGATCGGTACCGGGAAACCAAGTTTGGGCCGACTGGCGAATTCCTTGCCGAGATGCTTTTCGGAAGCTCGGCGGAACGCGTATTTAGTGTCTTTCGTGTTCAGCAAGTATTTGCTAGGAATACTGTTAGCTAATTCAGCCACTGAACGATCCAAAAACGGTACCCGCAGCTCCAAGCTGTGGGCCATCGAGATCTTGTCCGCTTTTTGCAAAATATCGTTGGCCATAAAATGGTGTAAGTCGATGTATTGCATTTGCTTAACTTCGTCGGCGTCCTTAACTTTTTTGAAGTCGCGCTGATAGTTATCGCTGACGTTCAGTTTGTTTTTGTACGCGGCGGTCACTAAGCCGTTCGCTTCGTCGGCGCTGAAGATCGTTGGGTGCTCGAAGGTATAGATCACCGATTCGCCGACGTAAAATTCGCTAGGCTTCGCTAAACGCGTGTACAAATGGACTTTACCGTGGAAGTTGCGGCCTTTTTTGATTCGATTAGCTAGGCGATAACGGGTGCCCTGGGGCAATTTGCGCAAGCCTTCAGCGAAGACTTTGATCACTTCGTTGTGCGAGTGCATCCCGTAATTGACGTAGCCGGCGAACATTTCATCGGCGCCTTCACCGGACAGCACCACGGTCACTTCTTTGGCGGCCATTTCCGACAAGAACCACAGCGGGATCAGGCTAGGATTGCCATCTGGTTCGTCCATGTGATATTGCATCAGCGGGAACTTCGCGAAGGCATCATCACCGTGGACGGTGGTCGTGTAAAATTCCAGCCCTAATTGATCGGCGAGAACTTTGGCGCGGCCAGCTTCGTTATAGGTTTCGTCAAAGCCAACGCTGAACACTTTTTCTGGTTTCAAAACGCTGGTGACGTAACTGCTGTCGACGCCTTCGGATAGGAAGCTACCCACTGGCACGTCAGCGATATGGTGTAATTTAACTGATTCTTCGACGGACTTGTTGATGGCTTCAACCGTTTCGTCAAAACTCAGATTGTTTTCGGTGTAATCAGCATCCCAATACTGTTCGATATCGACATGGCCGTCACGCCACATGAAATAATGGCCAGCGGGGAACTTGAAGACACCTTTGAAGAAAGTCTCGTCTAAATCGTTGTATTGGTTCATTAAATAAGGCTTCAGCGCGTCCTTATTTAGCTGCTGCTTAAAGCCAGGATGCTTCATGAACGTTTTCAGCTCGCTGGCGAACATGAAGGTGCCATCATCCAAATAAGTGTAATACAGCGGCTTGATGCCGAAAAAGTCGCGGGCACCGAATAGTTCTTTTTTAGCAGTATCCCAAATGAAAAAAGTAAACATACCGCGAACGCGCTTGAGCACGTCTTTGCCCCAAGCTTCGTAGCCGTGCAACAAAACTTCCGTATCCGTATGTGTTTTGAACACGTAGCCTAGGTTTTGTTCTAGTTCTTCGCGCACGCTTTGATAGTTATAAATTTCGCCGTTGAAAACGATCAGTTTAGTATTGTCAGCGTTATAGATTGGTTGCTTACCGTTGGTGAGATCAATGATCGATAACCGCCGAAAACCAAGCGCAACGTCTTCATCAACATATTTCCCTTTGTCATTCGGACCCCGATGCTTGATCACTTCAACTTGTTTGTCCAAAGTTAAGTTCTTGTCAGCGACCGATAAGTCACCGCCAGCAAAGCCGATAATTCCGCACATATAAACTCCTCTTTCGTTAATTAAATAGTCATCAGTGTAACGTTCTACCGTATTTTACCCGTTACGCCCCACATCAAGCACTGGGTTTTTGACCCGCACTTCATTTCATAAAAATAGCCGCAACTTGCGGTTACTTTTCATTTCAAACATAGCTTCCATTATAACATTATGCGCAACCGAGAACAGGGCTAATTATTGGCGCCCGTTCAGGCCAATATTTCAGTTCGATAACAGGTCAAATAGCGGCACACCTGTTCGGCCGCGGTAAATGTCACCAAAATGTAATCTACTCAATGTTGACACCGTTTTGGCGAGATGCTAATTTATAGTTATGTGGTAGTAAATATTTAATAATAATTTAATGAATTTTAATATTCTTGAAACATTTAGCTGTTAGATGCAGGTTGTTTGAATATCTGGGAGGGTATACGATGCAAAAAGAGACGGACGAACAAAAAGTACATTATAAGATGTATAAAGCTGGAAAAACATGGGTCTTCACTGGTATCTCAGTCTTAACGTTAGGCTTAGGCCTTTTTGGCGCGCAAAACGCTGCCAACGCCGCAACGAGCACTAAAGCGGCTGGCGACCAAGCCACCACTGATGACGAGGCTGATCTGACCAGCAACACAGCCACGCTGAAAACTAGCGCGGCGGCAGCCAACAGCACGGCGGCTGATTCAACGGCAGCCAGTGCCGCAGCCGTTTCAACTGCTGCTAGCGAAGCGGCGCAATCGACGGCCGATAGTTTAGCGGCTAAGTCGACAGCGGCCAGCACCGCGGCAGCAAAATCAACGGCAGCCAGCACCGCCGCTAAAGCAGATGCCGCCAGTCAAGCCGCACAGGCAGCGGCAGCAACCGCCGCTAAAAACGCCGCCCTCAGCGGTCAAACGACTTTGGCAACGGCTTTGCAAAATGACAGCAGCACCGCGACTAGCAATGCCGCCAGCGCAACCACTAGTACCGCAAGCACGGCAACGACTGACGCTGAGTCGACCGTAGCCAGCACGGCAACTGATAGCACAGCAACAAGCGCTGTTGCCAGCGCCGCACCAAGTGCTGCCGCTGAACAAGTTACGACCAGCACGGCTGCCGAAAGCGCCGCGCCTAGTGACGCCGCTAGTGCAACCGCGTCGGACGCGGCAACGCCAACAACGCCTGACAGCACAACAGCTGCTACTGACAATACATCAACAGCGGCGCCAACAACGCCCGCTGCTAGCCAAGCGCCAACCGCTGCCACCAGCACCGCCAGTCAAGCGAGCACCAGCCAAGCCGCACCAACTTATGCTTTAGGTGACGCTGATGACGCTGCCGTTGCTGCTGCTAAAGCTGTCGCTGCCGCTGAGTATCAAGCAACTGGCCAGGCCCAAACGATCACCCGGGTGGCCGCTAACTATTACCTTTCCGCCGCTAACCAAGCGTTTTTGAATAGTATCCAAGCTGGCGCAATTGCCGGTTGGAAAAAGTACGGCATTTTGCCATCCCTAACTGCGGCGCAAGCTATTTTGGAAAGTGGCTGGGGTAAGTCTAGTTTGTCGGTCAATTACCATAATTTATTTGGGATCAAAGGCTCATATAATGGTAATTCCGTCTCCTTGCCAACTAATGAATATTTTGGCTATTGGACAACAATCTATGATTACTTCCGCGTCTATCCTAATAATTCAGCCAGCGTTGAAGATCACGGCTTGTTCTTGACCCAGAATTCCCGCTATCATAACTTGATCGGCGTGACTAATGCCACCGCGGCAACAACTTTGATTCGCCAAGATGGTTACGCAACGGCGCCATCTTACAGCAGTCAATTACTGAACATCATCAATATGTACGGCTTGACTAGCTGGGATCAGATCGCCTTCGCCGGCGGTAGCGGTTCTGCGTCAACTGGCGCCACCAATACCAGCAACACGACTAACGGCTCCAACTACACAGTTCAAGGCGGCGATACTTTATCCAGCATTGCCAATAAGTTCGCGACAACGACAGCTAATTTAGCTAGCCAAAATCACCTGAGCAATCCGAATTTGATCTACGTCGGCCAAGTCCTGAACGTGGCCAAAGCCGCTAGCTCAAATTCAAACTCAGGCGCCAGCACATCTAACAGTTCCCAATATTACACGGTTAAAAGTGGTGATACCTTGTCCGCCATTGCCAGAACTTACGGCACAACGGCGGCATCTTTGGCTAGCAAAAATAACTTAAGCAACGCCAACGTGATCTACGTCGGCCAGAAATTAGTCGTTGCCAGCGCCACGACGTCAACGCCGACTAACACCAATACCAGTGGCACCTATACCGTCAAAAGCGGCGATTCCTTATCCAGCATCGCTAGAACTTACGGCACTAGTGCAGCTGCTTTAGCCAGCAAAAATAACTTAAGCAACGCGAACTTGATCTACATCGGCCAGAAATTGATCGTTAGCGCCAGCACCGCTAGCACGACGCAAACCAGCCAAAACAGCAGCGGCTATTACACCGTTAAAAGTGGCGATTCCTTATCTAGCATCGCCAAAACTTATGGCACCAGCGCCGCTACTTTGGCCAGCAATAACAACATCAGCAACGCTAATCTCATTTACGTGGGCCAGAAATTAGTTGTTGGTGGTGGCAGCAAAACGACAACGGTCAACCTGAGCAGCAACAGCAACTCATACACCGTTAAAAGTGGCGACACGCTATCCAGCATCGCCCGCAGTCATGGCACTAGCGCCGCTACTTTGGCTAGCAAGAACAACATTAGTAACGTCAACTTGATCCACGTCGGCCAAGTGTTGACCCTGAGCGGCAGCACCGCCACCAGCGCTACCGTGACCAAGCTCAGCAACAGTAGCAGCTACACCGTTAAAAGCGGCGAATCACTATATTCGATCGCCGCAGCCCACGGCACCACCGTCCAAAAACTTGCCGCTAAAAACGGCATCGCCAACGCCAGCTTGATCTACGTTGGTCAGAAATTAAGCTTCTAACGCACATCACTTAGCACCCCACGGCTAGCCGCAGGGTGCTTTTTTAATTTTTTCCGCCACACTTACCTAAATATGCTATAATATTCAGGTAAGTTATTTGGGTCCGTAGCTCAGTTGGGAGAGCGCCTGCTTCGCATGTAGGAGGTCGACGGTTCAAGTCCGTTCGGATCCATCAAGTACCTGAATCTGGTTAAATCTGGTTGTTCTAAGTCCACCTATAAACGTTGTTATATTAGCGTTTATAGGTGGACTTTTTATTTTTCACTTAAATCTGTTTAAAACTGATTTTATAACTCCGGTACACCAATGGTACACCAGAAATGTTCCACAGCATAACTATTCAATTTATAAAACTAATGCTGGCTTTACAGAACGTATGTTTGTATAATGATTTTGAGGTGATCTTAGTGAAAGAACGCGAAACCATTGAATCTCTATATCGTGGACTAAAAGAAACTACAACTCCAGAAGAATATGAACGAATCATTACTGATGAAACTCGTAAATTGATTTTAAAAAAAGAACACCCACATGTTCGTATTACTAATACCGAATTCATAGCTAAATCTATTGTTAATTACGAACAACATTTTATCTCATTTTCTCGCCTATCATCAATAATTTGGGAAACAACCTATGATGCTATGAATGGGCTAAGTAATGAACTATATAACAAATATAGATTTTATTTATACGCCGAGCCAAACATCTATTATAACGGTACAGAATATCCGCGAATAAAACGACTAAACGAATCAGTTTTTGTTGAATTTCATGGTGATCAATACAGTGATCAGCGATTTAATAACCCTAATTTGTCTTTAACACAGACTATCGCAGCTAACAGATTTTTAGACTCAGTAATTGATGAATACGAACGGACTAACAAGACCGATTTCTAAATTT
Organism: Loigolactobacillus zhaoyuanensis; assembly: GCF_003946385.1. Classification (GTDB taxonomy): domain Bacteria; phylum Bacillota; class Bacilli; order Lactobacillales; family Lactobacillaceae; genus Loigolactobacillus; species Loigolactobacillus zhaoyuanensis. The sequence continues at coordinate 33,503 of NZ_RHOE01000013.1, read as the reverse complement.
AGGAGGTAGTCAGTATGCACCTTTTAGAGCAGTATAAGAATGGTATCATTTCATTTGAAGAATTCCATCATAGATTATGGACAGGATCACCGGAAAAGTTTATTGCTGAGCTTGGCTATAAACAGTTTAATTTTTATTTGTTAGCTGGGCCAGGTGAATTTTACGAGGATCTCGAAACTAAGCTAAAAGTCATGCTGACTGCCGCCCCACCAAAAGTGCAAATCGAAATGCAAGAATATCTTAGCTCATTGCTTGCAGATAAGTCAGCCTAATTATGTAAAAACAACACCTCGGCTACTCTATGGCTGAGGTGTTGTTTTTTGCTGCTAAAAGTCATTTTGTAGTAGCCGTCTTAAATAAAGCATTAAATTAAATAGCTTAAAAAAGTAGCTGCTACTTTATTTAATCGTTTACCAGCTTTAAATTAGGTGAATGTTTTCTACCTAGAAAGCTGGAGACACTTTTAATCAACTGATCTGGATTAGTTGTTTTATATTTCAAGGCACTTTCTAAAAAAGTAGGTTGCTCAATTTCAATCGAATCATCATATGGTTCAGAAATCCGCCAACCCTTTCTAGCTATAGTTTGCCGCAAAAATAATGCCTGTTGATCCGTTATTAAACCAATTTGACAACCACGGTAAATCATCGCTTGAATAGAGACCTTCCAATGTTTCTTTAAGCTTACAATGTACTCCATATTAGTTGAAGCCATGTCCATTGCTAGTCCTTCGACAGGCATCAACAATGCACCTGCAAAATGATTCGCCTCAGCCTCAATAAATTTATGATTAGATTTATCCGCTATATCAGATTGAGGATAATGCGAATGTAATAATATATGCCCTAGTTCGTGGGCTAAATCGAATCTAATTCTGACACTAGGCCTGTTCGTCTTATTGACAGTAATATAAAAATGGTTGTCTAACTGATCTGTTAATGCGTCAATATGTTCTGATGTTAAATCAGCAAAATTTACTCGTATTCCCATACGTTCAATTAGTAAAGTCATGTTTCCTATTGGACCCACACCTAATTTAAAACTTTTTCGGACACTCGTAGCCATGTCTTCTATATACTGTTCATCCAGCATTGTGACAGAAGTACTCTCATTGGCAAACTTAGGTAAACTCCCATAACCTATTTTCAATTGAGCACTTAATTCTTGATCAAACATGGAAAACCACTTAGTTTGTCGCTCAGCTTGAAGGTACTTTTTCTTTGGCACTTTTTGTAGTTTCCGATAAAAAGTTGCACCCGTATTTTTGGGAATATCAACACTGTTTAAAAAGAAGGTATGTTCCACTCCAAAAAAACCAGCCAACTTAATAATCTGTTCAAAATTGGGACGTCTTTCACCATGTTCAAACTGGGAAATATACTGAATACTCAAAAAAGTGCCATCCGATACTTGTTGAAGAGTATAGCCTTTCATTTCTCTTAAATAAGCCAACTTTTCAGGGTTGAATCCCCTTGACATGGATATAACTGCCATGATTAATCATCCTTACTTATGTTCTTCCATAAAGTTTTGAAAATCATCAAGACTAAATTTCCGTACATCACCAGCGGCTGTTAGCGTATCTTCCGCCTCTCCTTGAGGTAGTAATTGAATTTGATTCAGCAAAGAAAGTTGCCCTAACCATCCGCGCTTTGCGGCCGGCTTACCTACTAAGGCAAATACCGGTTTTTCGGATTGATAGCCATGATTAATTTCACAGTAATATGTAAAATCCGGCTCAGTAATAAACTTTCTTTTATCTCCATCATCTGGATACAAATTCAACGAAGACTGAAATGGAGCATCTAGTTCATCTCTAAATTTTGCATGCCTACTTCTTGTTCCTGCGCTAGCAGTTTGATTGATTGTGAAAACACATTTACCATCTGACGATTTTAAATTTAAGTACTTTAATGCAATATTATTTGTTTGTTCAAGACTCCACTTTAACGGAATTAGCCCCTTATTGCAAGCCTGCATTACTGCATATTCCACCGCCATATTTTTAATCTCCGGTTTTAATTTCTCAGCTCGTTTTGTTTTTAAAAAAGCTGGCGTGGTATCCTTCCGCAGAAAATCATGCCAGTTTTGATACCCCACTTGAATTACATTACCAAGAATTACTCTCTGTGGCATTGAAAATTCTTTTTCCAAAAGTTGCTGAGCCGATACACGTTGAATAGTGAATGTTTCATCTGAATCCATAATTATCATTCCGTTTCTTATTGTTTTCCTATATGTTACAACTTTAATCGTATTTTTTCAACAAACATTGTTAATAAAGCAATAAAAAGTTCTTAGCCACTGATTATTTAATTTATTTTTTTAAAAAATCCGAACAAAAAAGCCCGCACCTCAATTAAGAGATACGAGCGTTTTGTGTTACTTAAAGGTGCCCCAAACGTTATTGGCTGTGCCGGACGGGTGTGTTGGCAGATATAAATCTCTACCATTGTAACCGGTGTAGTGCACCCAGACATAACCATCGAAGTTGATGTAACTATCATACTTGATTGCCGCCCCAGCTGGTAGAACACCAGCACGTGGTGCGTCTACCCCAGCACGATAACGAACTTGGATAGGTGTGTCCCCATTAACAAAAGTACCGGACTCCGCCGTAAACCCGTTAGCCATTTTACCAGAATTGGAACTAGCTGCTGGTGCCGAAGTTGCTGGCTTAGACGGGTTATTAATCACGTTACTAGAGCCGCCAAGACTAGAAACACCTGTCACAACGTCATGCGCTAAGGTAGCTTCCGATACACCCCATTTAGCCAAATAACCAAGTGGATCGGTGTGATCGCCCCACCAATTATCAGTGACAAATCGATGCGTGATAATGCCACTGGCTACGTTATTGTACCGCAACGGAATATTGAACTGCACCGCCGAATCATGTGCCAGCGCAACGTATGCTGCATAATCTTGCTTAAATTGAGTATAACTGTTGGTGTGACCGAGTTCGATCTGAACGGGGCTATTAGCATTCGCGTAGTCACCAGCTGCCCAAGCTACATAGCCAGGTTCACCGATCTTGAATACTTGGCCGCCGTCGCCGACTGTATAATGCGCATATGTGTAGGCGGTATTCCAGTTGTTATCAAAATAATTGGCGTTAGCAGCGGCACCGGACTCTGCGCCTACATCATGCAATACAATATACTTGTTATTTGCGACTTGTGACGATCCTTGCGAAGCGCCAAACGCATACGTGTTGTTAACGGTATAGGCAGACGCTGGTACCGTAGCACCAAATAAAAGAGCGGCCGCCGTAGCAGTCGCTCCTAAGAGTAATTTTACTTTATTTAGTTTTTTCATTTTTTTGGTCCTTTCCAAAATACTTGATTGTCTTGGCCGTGATCTCATTGTCTAGCCATTTAAGTAGCCCAACCGGAAAATACTTATCCCAGCCTAGCAATGCAAGATTAGCTAGCAGCGAGTAAAGGTTATGATGCATAAACGCCAGTGTGATTACAAAAAATAGAAATGAACCGGTATGCATAGCATCATCTAACAAGCTTGCGGCCACGCACATGCCCAATATGATCACATCACGAATCAGCGAATCGTTCCAGTGTGTGCTCGTCTTGTTATGCGACTTCGCTGCTAAACGTGATCCTGCAATCCAGTCGGCCACAATAATAATGAGCAGCACGATGATAAATTCATTATGATGCATTTCCCACTCCTCATGCCGCACCCACTCCGGAATAGCCAGTGTAAGGCCGCTGACGGCGCCGACAAGCCACGAATGGTCCCAGCGCATCTTAGCAAGTGTCTCGCTTAAAACCGATAATTCCACCCCACCTCGTCCCTCCTTTACTGATTGATTCGTATTCAAATCTGCATCACACCCTTTCAGAGTAAACAAAAACAGCACCCAATGAGTGCTGTTAAAAAACGCCTTTACAAATAAAAATATAATATCACTATTTCTGTTTTAGAATTAGACTCATTGGTTTAAGTCTAAATAATTGAACAATAAAGAATTCAATAATTAAAACAATTACAGTTGCCAATAAACCAAATGAGGTAGGAAAAAAGCTAGCAATGTAATTTGCAAAAATTATTATTCCAAAAAAATAATGAGTACACATGATTAATAATGAATTAATACTTGCAAATGAAAAAACCGGATAACTATATCCAAATGTTTGTTCAATCCATTTGAATATCAAGGTAATACCCACAGCACCTAAACATGATGCAAACACAAAGGCAATTGGGTTAGCCCCAAAGCGTAGAAAATTAAGATCTAAACCCAATGTTTGTGTTGCACATCCAATTGAACCAATAAAAGCCATAGTACCCAGAGCTAATATGTGTTTAGACTTTCCAAGTATAAGGTCCGATATAAATCCACCAAACAGAAAGAAGCTTGTAGCCAGAATACTTTTACCAAAAACAAGAACAACTTTAGAAAGAATCAACGTAATGACACCAGAAACTGCCATTTTATCTGTTAAGATTCCTAGACCAAATGAAACGATTAACCCTAACAATGCGGCAATCATCTGTATAGAAAATTTATACCGCCTAAAAACAAGGAATAACAGTTCTCCAAAAAAGAAAACCGGGATAAACCAAAGCGGCCCATTTCCTCTTAAACTAAAAGTGTTAAAAATCTCAATGGCAGCATTTCTAATTGGCTCATTTTTAGTTATTATATTTACAATCCCATTAACAATACTTATTAATATACTGAAAAAGAAGTACGGAATCATTAATTGTTTGATTCTAATAAATAAAGTTACTTTCAGCGAACGCTTGTGACTTTCTTTACTTCCCAATAAAATTCCTGACACAATGAAAAAACACGTAATTTTAATTGTGCCCAGCCATAAATTAAATGGATCTGCACTTCCAGGATGAACGTGTTGGAATATAATTCCTAACATGCCCAATCCCTTTACTGCATCTAAATAATGTAATCTATTCTTCATCTCTTGCTCCTCCATTAGTTATAAGAAGTATTATATCAGTTAAGAATAGGCTACGCCTACTATTATTTTATACTCGTCTTGTGTAATCACCTTAAGTTCAACTGCCTTAGCCACCATATCAGTCGTCCAAAGCTTGAGATCAAAATACCCTTTAATCGCATCATAAGTTGGAAAAGTCATGCTGTCACACCTCCTTGAGTCATCAATTGATAAGCCATTTGCGCATTTTGTGTTTGTAAATCAGTAATTGTCTGTTGTGATGTCATTTGCTGATAAGCTAGTGCTGCCAGCTGAGTTTCTACATTGCTAGGTGGCAACGTAATTGTATTGTTTGGTTCAACATAGTTTGGATTAATAATGATCGAATCATTATTAAGAATAAAATAATTTGGCTTAAAATCTGAGACAAAATTATCCGGCAGGACGCCATCATAATTCACGGATCCAGTCAAAGCACCGATATTAACATAAGCCGCAATTGTATTATCGCTATTCAAAAGTATCTGCATTTTCTACACCACCCTAGTTTGTACTGCTGACTATAAATTGACCGATAATTCGGGCCAGCTTAGCATAACCCAGATCATTTGGATGTAATCGGTCTGCTAGCCATTTCCCATAATTTATCTTCCGGAACTGACCCACTATATTTCTGCCCACCATCGATTTGACCAATTGTCGAATAGGCCAGTATTAAGCCAGAATTATCTGTGCTTATATACATATGCGTACCTCCTAAACTATATACCCGACGATCTTATTAATGACTGATTTACCAATGTTTTCTGATCCGTACGTTACACCATTTTGAATATAATAGAGGGCATCAGTTGCTGTTAATACCGTATTACTTGAATCGGATGTCAGGATGACTTCCTCCATTGACAAGGCTGGTGATGAACCAACACTATTCGGAACATTAACAGCATCCAAGCTAAACGATCCCACTCCGGTTAGTGACTCGACACACTCATTGCTTTTGTTATATGGACTCCAATAGATCTTGATTCTTAAAAAATTAGAATATGGCTCGCTCAACGTGAAATTACTACCATTTGTTGATTGAGACCCGTTCCAAATAGTCTTTCCGCTTGGATAGAACCAGTTCAACCATTTATTGTAGTAAAATCGATAGGCAGTTTTGACCTGCCCTGAAAGTTCAATCGTCATATATCGTTGATAGCACAATGGATTATCCGTGCGTGGATTACCTCCATAGTTTCTGATTACATCAAGTTGTGCGCGGTAGTTACCAGTACCGACAGGGCCGTAAGGCACATTCTTATACGTGTTTTCTGATGGTAGATAATAACTCCCACCGTGCATAACATCATCAATATCCGTGCCGTTTGCTAATGCCCCCTTGCCACCCATCAACCCGGTAATAACGGGGGCACTCTCTTCTTTTGGCATCAATCCATCCATCGCAACGTCGACAGTCCCATACTCGTTGGTCATAACCTCAATTTGTGCTTCTAATTGTTTAATTTTTTTTGCCAAAACCGTGTCCAAGTGATCACCTCCTAATAGTCAAATTCAAGTGAGTTTCCAGCACCAAACCGATTAAACTTGCAGTGTTTATTTGCGCCGTCAATTTCTATCACATCAAAGGCATCCTCATCAACATTTTCCAAATCACGTGCAACACTTTTATCGCCATTATTGCTTGCAAGATTGCATGTTCTTTCGATTACGCGGATGCCATTAATTGTTTGCGGGTCTAAATCGTGATGCTCGTGGCCTGCCACAATACCGACAAAGGCACCTGCACCGCGAGTCGTAAAGTCAACGCTAACAACGGCCGGGTAATCCGTGTTTGTACCGCTGGCCGTGTATGATGTCCCAGTAATGTACGCTTGCACCATACCCAGCATAAGATTGTGATTCACATCTTGATAGTTGTTATACGGCTTATTAGATGCAAATCCTAAAGGTGGGCAGTGCATGAAAATGATCACACTATAACCGTTTGGAGCTTGCAATGCTTGACCAAACCAAGTTAGCTGCGTTTGACTAAACACGGAACTATACGACCGATTATATTTTTCTGACCCATCATCGTTATAGATTTCAGGATTTTCAAATGCGTCTAAAACAATCACTCGCACCTTTTGAGCCGGAAAGTCCTTATAGTCATACGTTTGGCCGATTTCAAAGGCATCTTCCATTTCCTTGAGTGTAAGTGTATTTTCCACTTTGCTCGTGCCCGAAAAATAAACGTTATTATCATCGTGATTTCCGATTGTCCAGATGGTGGGCAGCTGTCCAAATGCAAGTCTATGTGTATTAATTAGTTGCTTAATACGGTGCATAGTACTGCTTTTTACTTCGCGGCCATGAACGTTGTCACCATTGTAGACGGCAATATCTAAATCATCAGCTAGCGCGCCCATATGCTGCATGTGTATCAATCCTCGATCTGTTGCTTCTCCATATTCGTCGTTATAGATTGCTCGCGAAAAATGGATATCCTGTAGTAGGCCAATTTTGAGCACAGAATTATTCGAGTTAATAGTCTGTTTATATTCTGCAAGTGCGCTTGTAAACGGGTCTTGCACACCGCCGTCAACCGAAACCGCAATAGCCCCAGTGTCAGAAACCTCGCTGCTCAGTTGATTGAATTCTGCATTATTTGGCATATCATCAAGCCGATCTCTAAGCGTTGCATACGCTGATCCGCCACCTGGTCGCCTTGCATCAACAATTTCTGACAAATCTTTATTAGCATTAGTAGCCGCTGCAAGTTGGTCTTTTAATCTATTTTGAGTGTCAGTTGATTTTACATCAGCTGCAGATGCTGTTTCATTCGCTTCGGTTGCGACAACTCCGGCAATTTCCAAACCTTGTGCTAACGCGCCCCGCACGTCTGCGCCATTCATTTTTTTGTCAATCGCTTTTGATCTTAATTTAACCCGCGGATCAACCTTTGACTCATCATAATCGTCCGGAAAGTTATTTGGTGTCGGATCGACATATTTAGCTCGTTGTTGAGTCAATTATAAATCACCCCTAAATAATCTGTATTTTCGTTAGTCTTTTTATTCATTTGTTGTTCCCCCTGTACCATCTTCCAACGCAGCTAAACGCTGGACTATTCCGTTATATTTCTCAACTAATCCGGAAATTGCGTTTTGGTTCTCAGCAATTTGTGCGGGCATAGAACCGATTCCCTGACTCAATGACTCTAATTGCTGAGTCATCCCGGCCAGCGTTCCAGTTATTCCACTTAAGTCCTGATCACCTAGGTTCTGCTTCATCGTTTCGACAGACGCCTTAAGATTGTCAACCAAGTCATTAGATTTGCTAAACTCCATCGATAAATTAACTAAGTCTGAGCCAAGAAAGTTAACCTCATTTTGTAACTCATCTACTGCCTGTTGAGCCTTAGCTAGTTGTCGATTAAAGTCCTCTTGATTCAAGATTTTGTCCCCAATTGATAGAGTTGAATCGGCCGGATTCGTCAGATCAATTGTTTGGCCGATAATACGTAAGGTTTCATCAATTCCCATTAACGGGTTATACGTATGGTGGTAGTTACCTGTTTGAAAATCCTCAACAGATAAGTCAATCAGTGACAAGTCCACCGCAGACATTTCATACTGCACAAGCGTAGTCCGTTGGGATGCCAGAAAACTTTTGCCTTTTATCATCAGGATCCCAGCATCATGAACATCATCCCAGGTCTGTGCCTTAACTTGCACGCCGAACTCTGCAATCTTAGACTCATCTCTCAAAATAGTACTGCCATTATTAACGCTACTGATTGTCAGCCGTGGCGCCGAAGCATCACTATTACCATTTTCATTAGCTGCAGCCTCCTCACGGGCACCCAGCGGCTTTAATACAGTAGCAATCTCAGTCGGATCAATATTACGTGTTAACGATCGTAGATTTTTAGCTATTCGAATTTCTTGCTTAGACTCATGGCCAACCTCTGTCAGATAATCTAAATATAAGCCGTCAGCCTCATGACGCAATTGTAGTTCTCCACCTAATCGATCCAGTAGTTTTTCCTTGATCGTATCGTAGGTATCCTTACTGTCATCTGTGTAGCGGTACACGTTATCAGTTGAGTTGGTGACAGTCACTCTACCTAGCTTGATCTGCTTGTACGATTCAACTTGTCGATTGTGCACGTCTAACAGCTTACCCAGAAAAACGGATGGCGTCATATTTTGATACTTACCATAGTCCTGGATAGAGTCATGCAAAAAAGCAAGCAACCCTTCACAGGTAACTTGCTTTGATAGGACTCCTTTGTCGTTCATACTGTCCTTTGGAATCAGTACCCGCCCTTCGAAAAGTACAATGGGCCCGTCCTTATTTGCAATCCGTTCTACATTAACAAACGTCGAGTAGGGATGCAGATTGCTGTAGCCATCAGAATTGGGATAAATCGTAAAATTAAAGCTGGCAGCGGCCGCAACATCTTTTACTACTTTGGCATCAGGTAGCTTAACACCGTTCAAATATGGCGAATGTATCATAATTGGCTTACCATTCCAACCTTGGCGGATCGTAACACGATACATTTTAGATCAGCTCCTTATGCCATTGAAATTCGATCGTACCGATACCGTTAATCACGATCTGATTAATCCCGTTAGCCAGGACAAAATCAGGTGAATCAGACGTTCCGGCCGGTACTGTAACTGTCTGATTGCCCATCTTTAACGTAAATGGTGCACTAGCGACAATTGTTGGACTAGCTACTGGTGTGCCAACATTAAATAGCATCACTGATTTTGATCCGCTCACATCAAACTTAGTTTCCTGTGCCACATCTAATTCGAAATTAAAATCATCCCAAATATCATTGCCTTCAAGCGCTTCATGAATTCGAAACGGATAGCACTGAAACTCGATCGTCATTTTACCATGATAGCGGAATTCTTCCCACGAAGTAGCCGTTTGTATTTCGGCCAGATAATAATAATCTGACATCACATCATCTTTCAGCTTGGTCTTACCTTGTGTATTCTCAAGCCAATTGACCAACTTGGTCCAGATGACATACATCCCTTCTTTATCCATCCGCGACCGATCACGTACTAATAGCGTCCATTTAAAGGTTCGTTCGCCATATTGCTGATCTTGGTACATATAGCTCAGGTCTAGAGGGATGTTACTAAATGGTATTTCTACCAGTTGTTTTATTTTGGCCGGAAATCCTAGCTCTTTAGGTTCGATCACATCAACGCCGAACTCCGTTGAGTGATGACCATTAAACCAAAATCCGTAACCAAAGCGATTATTAGATTCGATGTTCAATTGCAATACCCCTTCCGCTTAATTGATTGCGCCGTGCGGTCTCAGATGATCCATAGGCTTCATAACTGCTCGCAAAGCTGGAACCATCGATCGTAGTATGCTTAGCAGCAATCTGTTTCAATAGCTCAATAGCTTCCTTGTTATTACTTGCAGCGGCGGTGGTAGAAACTGAGTTATCAGTGTTGTAATAATTCGTTGTTGTAGTCGTTGGTGCTAAATTCGCACCTAGGCCTAAGGCAGCCTCGGCGGTCAATTGACCACCGAATAGACCATTCAATAAATTAGCCTGCCCAGCATCAAGTTCAGGCACATCAAACATAGCCGCTTTAGCCAGCTTCTGTGCGGACTCAGCTACCGGACTAACCATGCGCTCAATCCCAATTTGGAAACCTTCACCAGTCCATGCACCAATCTGCTTCATAACTTTGGATGGCGATCCAATATGCAAAAACTTCTTTGCTGCATTCATAGCAGATTTTGCCATGTTCGCGGCCGCATCCGCTGCATCCCCGATAGCACCTTTAATACCATTCACGAAGCCAGACACGAAGTCTTTGCCGGCAGATAGCATACGACTACCAAAGCCAGTAACTGCGCTTAAAGCCGATTGTGCAACGCTGCGTGCTGCGGCACCGGCCTTACCAATGCCATTCGAAATCCCGGAAATGACCTGACCAACTAACTGTACTCCGGCCGACAACATCCGACCAATAAACGAAATTATAGCGTTTAGAATCGAAGTACCAACATTTATTGCCGCACTGCCAGCCGATCCAAGTAATGAAAGAATTCCGGAAATCAGCGATCGTATTAGCTCAGCCCCGGCCGAAAGAAGTTGACCAACAAAGTTTAGGATTGCTTTTAAAAGTGCTGCACCAATCTGTACTGCTGCACTGATCACGGCACCAATGATTGATAAAACACCCTTAACCAGAGCCATAATTAATTGAACACCAGCAGCAAGTATTTGCGGTAAATTAGCGATTAAAGCCTGAAATAATGCTTGGATAATTTGTAAAGCGGCTTGAATAATCAAGGGCAGAACCTGAATAATCCCACTGATTAATGCTTGTAAAACTTGCAATCCTGCCTGAATAATCTGTGGTAAGTTCGCAATTATCGCATTGAACAACGCTAAAATTATCATTAAACCGGCCTGAATTAATACTGGCAGCATCGAAATAATGCCTTGAACTAGAACAAGTAAAATCTGTAATCCTGCTTGAATAAGTTGCGGTAGAGCAGTAACTATCGCGTTCACCAATGCTAAGATAATTTGCATCCCTGCTTGAATCAGCATTGGCAACATAGTAACAATACCGTTGACTAGTGCCATAAGAATCTGCAAACCGGCTTGTAACAGCATAGGTAGAACAGTAATAATCGCAGTCATTAATGCAGTGATAATCTGTAAACCGGCCTGGATAAGCGTTGGTAATACGCTCACAATTCCTTGTATTAGAGCTGATAGGATCTGTAAACCGGCAGAAATAAGAGCCGGCAGTGCTGTAACAATCGCACTAACCAACATCGTTATAATCTGAATGCCCGCTTGAATTAGCAGCGGTAGTGCCGTAACAATTGCAGTCACAATACCAGTAATAATTTGAGTGCCAGCAGAAACAAGGCTTGGTAACACCGTTGTTAGTGCTTGCGTAATTGCCGTAATAATTTGGGATGCTGTTGCTACAATCTGCGGAATAGCAGCCGTAATACCGGCAGCTAACCCAATAATGATTCGCGTTCCAGCCGCAATGATTTGTGGCAAATAGGTACTGATAGCTCCAGAAATATTACTTATAGCAGAATTTAAGTTATCAAAAACTTGGGTTATCCCGGACGTATTGAGTTGGCCCGTCCGTGCCCAAGCTGCTATAAATGAAATCACAGCACCTGCTAGCAAGCCTAAGGGACCAGTAATACCTAGTGCAATTAGTCCTATGCGAGTAAGAACTCCAATAGCAATACTTGCTAGTCCGCCAAAAGAGCTAAGCGAACTACCGATAGAATCAAATATTGGACTTAATTTCTCAATACCACTTGAAACTAAATTCTTGAGCGACTGCCATAAACTTTGAACAGTTGGTAGTATTTTTGTAAAAGCAGCCTGAGCACTTGTAGCCATTGAATTAACAGCATTTCTAAATCGTTCATTTGTAGCATATAAGGTAGCAAATACAGCAATCAAGCCAACGACTGCGGCAACCAGTAAGCCAAAGGGATTGGCTACTCCCACTGCCTTGAGTGCTACACTCAAGCCTGTCAAAACACCCTTTACTTTTCTGACATTATTAAATGCAAAGATAAATAGCCCTACTTCTTTTGTAACCACGCTAAATATCCCAGCCGCTGCCGCGATGGTTGCAACTGCCTTAAATGCTACTATCCCAGCAACAACTCCGGCCGCTAAAGAAGCAAAAACACTTAGATTACTACGAATAAAATCAATAACTTGCTTTAATGAGTTGTAAAACACGGTAAAGGCGGGCTCTATAGCAGTTAGAACAACTGATACTTTGTTTAGAGTAGACTCAAATGCTGCACCTATACTCCCTAACCAACTAGCTATATTGCTACCAGTAGTGTGCTTCAAAAATTTATCAAATGCAGTTATCGCATTAGCCATTCCACGTACAATGGCGGTTTTCATATTTGTAAATCCGGTACCGATACCATTAGTTGCATCCTTAGCAATTTTGCTGAGGGATGCTAATCCACCGCCACCTTTTTTATCTAAGTCAATCAGCGACTTCTGGAATTGATCAACACTAACTGTCCCATCTGATAATCCAGATTTTAGGTCAGCGGTAGTCATTCCCATCTGTTTAGCCATCGCATTCAATGCCGGTCCTAATCCGTTGTCAATCATGGAATTCCAGGTTTCGGCATCAACCTTTCCGGCCGCAAATCCTTGTGATAACTGGCGCACAGCATCATTAACATTATCAGCACTGCCACCAAAACCAATGATGCCATCGTTAAGAGCCGCGAAAACTTCCTGTGATTTTCCGATATCATTTGTTGATCCGGCCAATAATTCAACACCAGAAACCGCTTGATCTAAGGACGTAGGCATTCCGCTAATAGACTTCGTAAGTGCATCCATAGCTGATTTAGATTCTTTCGCACTGAATCCCATATTGCTAAACGTTCTTGATGCATTATTTAAAGTATCAACACGAGTAATTGCCGCACCAATAGAGTCTTTTACCATACCAAATGCCGCACTAGCAACCTTAACGATGCCGATTGCTGATGCCATCTTAGCAATAGAAGCTGTTAAACTATCCGACTTATGCGCTACGCCATCAAACTTGGCACCTAAATCCGCAATTCCTTTTACTATCGTTCCGTCATCAAGTGTGACTTCAATTTCTACTTTTCCGTCTGCCCTTAGATCACCTCATTTCATCATGTGTTTGTTCATACTGACGTCTTTCATCGAAATCCATTGATGCTACGTTGACGTCCTCCTGTGTGACACCAAGTGCGTAGACAACTTGTAGTTCGCGCATTTCTTTAATACGTTGCTTAGAATCGCCTTTTTCGGGTTTCCACATTCGAATGTTGATGACCTGTTTGAATTTGGAATCATCGGGCAGGGATGCTAACAATGCACGAAATTTATACCAATGTAATTTTCCACGTTCTAGGTCGAGATCAATACCGTAAAACTTAAAAGAAGCCCAAATATAATCAGCATCCTCCTCTAATGAGTAGTACTGTTCTTCCTTGTCACTGCTATCACCCATTATTGGTGGCAATTGCATGACTGGTTTAACTTTGAGTACAAAATTTTGCATTAAAAAGTTATAAAGTTGTACCCGTTGCGGAATATCAAGTTTTTCAAACATATGTCCAGTAAGCAGATATAGTGCGATCGATAATTTCATCCCAGATGTTTTATCATCACTACCGATCTCGTGAAATAGTCGGAGGATATTATCAAACGACATATCAACATGCCCTTTGATTCCTTCAAATTCAAAATCATCATTAATTGCATCGTAGAGATTAAACATAAGTCATCCCTGTGTTAATAAGCTGATAATTTGGGGGATAATGTCGGTGATGCCGCTTGAGAATTCTTTTTCGCAGCAATAACTTGTTTCATTTGCTGCATTTCAAATTTCTTATTTAACTTTGAGAATTCACTATCCAAGTAATTACCGAGATTAACTAGAGTTTGAATGAGTGTCACCGAGTCCGTTTCATGCTTAACAATTCGTTGATAGGCACCATCTCCAAGCACGGTATCGAATGACCGTAACAACAGATCATCAAGTTGTGCAAAGTCATCTTCGTCATCTGAAAGTCTCTTTTGTGTTTCTTCTAATTCCAATTTCATATCATTAACTTTTTTCATCCATTTCTTCATGGCCACATCTGTTAACGAAATTTCCCATTTTTCTCCATAAATCAATACAGGGATGACCTGCCGTTTAGCGCCTAAGTCTTTTACCTGTTCTGATACGTTTGTCTGTCCGGACTGATTGGGTTGCTTATAATTTTTAATTTTTTTACTCATTGAAAATTCCTCCTAAATATTTTTGTTGTGCAAAAAACGTCTAGCCTTTGACAACTAGACGTCTATATTTAACCTTCTGTAGCTGTTACAGTCACCGTAAATCTAACTAGCTTGCCATTAACGGTGACAACAGTTCCGGTAGTCACACCGGCCTTGACCCCGACAATTTTGCCGGCAGAATCAACCGTGGCAATTGTGCTATCAGCAATGCCATACATCACTGATTTATCTTTAGCGTTTTCAGGCAGAACCGTTGGCGTCAATGTTTGACTAGCGCCGACCGCAACTGTCACATCCAATGGACTAACCGTAACTGAATCCGGTAAAATCGCCTCATTTGGTTTAGTATCTTGTGGTGTACCCATAAACGTAACAGTCGCCTTAAAGTCCATTCGTTCATTGGCATCCCCACCGAATGGCGTAATTTTAGAAATAGTAGCCGGTCCCTCTAAAACACGACCATCAGGTTCAGTCACTCTGAAATAGCAGGACTTGTCTTGTGCCGTGAGTTTATCACGCATATATTCCTGACCTGGATCGCGGTACTTCCGATTTCCTTCAAAGTTGAAAGGGAACGAAGAACCTTTATTAATTGTTTCTGTACCGCCTAGCAGATCGAAATAGGAAACACTATCTGTATCATCATCAAAATCAGTTTCAGCGGTCGAAACCCCACCGGCAACTGCTACTAAGTTTTCCTTATCATCACCGATTTCGTATTTATTCTGCCAATTGGCAGCAAAAAAGGCTGGTAAAGCCATTTACATCATCCTCCTAATTAATAAGCAGCTCCGCTGACAGTAAGCTTGAATACAGGGATGCACCATGCTCAGACTCATCGATCTTTTGCGGCGGCGTAACACCACGCATCGTGATCAGTTCGAACGTGCTATCAGCACTGGTAATCGTCTTGTAAGCTTCGCCATACTGTTTTGGAAGTTGCTTTAAAATATTGAACATCAACCAAGAATCATCCTTGGCCGTTTTTTGACTAGCATTTTGCACTAATACCTGCACTCGTAAGTCAAATGTATCTGCACGACTTAAATCAGTGTCCATTAAACTTGAGGGCGCCTCTAGCAACGCCACATCGTTTTCATGCTTGATTTTGTCAAGCTCAATGATCGGCGTTCCCCTGTCATTGGTATGCACGCTAGATAAGATTAAATTATTTTTACAAAACTGGGCTAGTTGATCAATGAAGTCCATTACTTAACCTCACAATTTCGATTTGATTTGTTGCTGTGCAAAACTGGTCCATGATTTTAAATACTGGGCTCGAGCCGCTTCGAACCACATCCCCCGCGCTTTAGGATTAACACTATGGCTGAAATGATACTGCGGATTCCAATATAATTTCTTAGCATATTCTGTATTCCAGATCACTGAACCTTTACTAAAGTTACTGGAACTAAAAACAGACTCGCGTAATGCCCCATACTTGACTGGTACGAATTCATTTGAGTCCTTAGCAACCTTAATAGCGACACTCTCTTGCGACGCTTGAACCGCCCACTTAACCTTTGCACGGATACCATTAAGATTTACTTTTACGCGAGTAGTCATGTTAGGGTCACCTCCAGATGGTGAATAACTCCATGTAACGCCTTGATCACCGACACTGACTCAACCCGTAATGGGTTTTCAGTGTCATCCCCGTAAAAGACAGCATCATCAGTTTGAGGGACGATAAACGGTTTGCTATTGATTCGATCAATAAACAAGATACCTTGAATTAACTTCTCCTCATTCGTGTTTGTTTTGATCACCTTGTGATCAGGCTCAAAATAAACATTCTTGATTGTCGTTAATGTCAGTGTTCCATTACCGGCATAACCATCATCGCTATCGGACTCCTGCTTCAAAGTGACAGTATCCGATAAGATTGCGCGAGGAATCGGTTTAAATAACACGAATAGACACCTCGCTCTCATTCAGTAACCCTGCAGCTCTCAATGCGGCAATTGCCGCTGGGGATGCACGCTGTGCTTGACGACTGATCGTATTTGACTTTGCCGAAACACTGAATTTAGACAAACTAAAAGAGCTACCGCTTTCCGATTGTCCTTGATCCGCCGTTAGCCCTTCAATCTGATAATATTCAATTTGTGCACAAACTGCTTTTTTTACTAATTCCTGCTGCCATAATTCCAACTTATCTAGCCCACCTTGCTTAACTAGTTGATAGCAAGTTAATGAGTTGATAATATCCGTAGCACGCGCTAAGTAACGCGAAAATAAAGCATCATCAACGTCTTCGCCATAATAGGTTTTCGTATAATAGACTTGATCAACATATTCAGCCATTAGCAATCACCCCTAGCTAACAGCACTAACGGTAATTGCCAGCGCTGCCTTAATATCGTCATGACCATCGGCCGTAAAGTTAATGCTAGCAGTCCCGGCCGCAACTAATGTGATAGTAAATCCACCAACATCATTTTGTATGACTGTAGCAATCGCATCATCACTTGATGTAGCGGTCACTGCCTGGCTTGTACCTTCTGGAGTTACTGTAGTGGTCACATCCTTAGTTGTACCGATCGCACCAGTCATCGTTTGCTGAGATAACGTGATCCCCGACGGCTCCGGAGTAACTACGCCGCCGGGGTTACTGCTTTTTTTGTAATAATACCCAACATTTTTGGTTCGCGGATAATGAAGTCCACGTCTTCTAACATGAAATGATATGTGGCCTGCTTAGCCACCGATAAAGAATCAGCTGCGGCAGTCGTCAGTGTGACGTTCAATCCAACAACTGGGACCAGGTTAGATAACGTTGTGAATAAGATGGCACTATCGTCCATATTGTCAACGACTTCGACAGCATAACCACCGATATTGGTCAACTTACCATTAACGATTGTCGCATCACCAAGTGCCGTTTGACGACCTTGTAATTCATTGACGTAATACAGGGATGTTGCTTGGCTCATGAACCATGTATATGTGCCAGCACGTAAGTACTTACTTTTGATTCCGCCTGTCCATAGCGTCAACTCGGCAATTGTTGGTAGCTTATCAACTTCAAGATTGTTGATTGCATTAGATGTTTTAGCCTGCTTGATAAAGCCATCGTTCAACTTCAGGAAGGCATCTGTTGACGCTGCATCCCCATTAAATGCTAAGTCTTGTAGATCCGCAGCATATTGAGATTGCATTAAGCTCAATAACGCTTGACGCACGTCTTGGCCACGGGTCCGCGCAGTATAGAACGTATTGCTGTTCTCAATCCAAGTATCAAGATACAGTGGGGTTAACGCAAATGGTACCGTTCCTTCTTCGGCAATATCGGTACCATCTGGTTTAGTATTTGTCCCTTGATGCAATTTAAGTGTCCGACGCTTAACCCCTAATTTATCAATGGAACCAGTACCGGAATTAGCAAAGTATGTCGGTAGCTTAGCTAAGGTCGTTGCATTAGCAATTTGATCGAGCACGAATGCACGGGCGTTATCATCCCGTAACGTAACATTATTACCTGCCTTTTGAATGGCAGCCATTTGTTTTAGTAATACAGCATTATCCATCTATTAACATCTCCTATTCATTAATTGGAAACGCAGCATCAACATAAGATGGGGCTGCGTTCTTTTCGACGCTTGTTGTAGTAATAACATCAGGAACATTTGAAGTACGTGCCTTTTCCAACTTTTCTAACCGTGTCTGTAATGGTGCCACTGCAGTAGCTACTGCTTTTGTCACAACGTCAGAATCAACGCTATCCTCTTTTTTATCGCTATTGGGGTTCTTAGGATCAGGCGCAGCTGGTGCGGTTGCTGGTGCTACTGCCTTTTCTACTTTTTCTAACTTTTCGGTAAAAGGTGCCATTGCGGCCTGTACCGCTTTAGTGATTTCTTCTTGGGTCATTTCATCGTCTCCTTCTTTATTCAAAAAAGACTTGATCGAATTGACCAAGCCCTTCTTACTTTGTTTTGTTACTAGGGATGAATCACCTTTAATAGAGCTGATCACGCCCTTAAATTCATCAATTTCATTTAATAATGCTGCAATTTTACTTTCATTGTCAGCATACTGACCATTCCAACGAATATCGCTAAATACGCTACTTAATGCTTCAAATGCTAGCTGAGCCTGCTGCATTGGTAACTGCTGTTCATACCGCTGTTGTACCGCTTTTTCGATTGTTTCGGCGGTGCCGGCCATTGAATAGCCAGTGTAATCCCCCTTTTGAATAGCATCCCAGATTTCATCTGTCGCCTTAGTAACTAGCACCCACGTTCCTTTAGTGATTGTGGTATCACCAATTTCTATGTCAACTGGGGCAACATAAGATTCAACAACCTTACCAGCCTTAGTTTCAAAGTCGTGTTGCTTGTCAATGTGCTGATAACTTTCCATAAATCCATGGGCCGCTTTTTCAATGTCGCTAGCGTCCATATAATCGCCTTGGCTGTCCTCAACACTTGGCTCGTACACAATTCCATAGACAAGTTTTTGTGGATCATCAGCCTTAAATACCGGCGTCACAGGATGCTGAAAAGTCGGTTGTGAATCAGATTTAGTTAAAAAGAAGGTGTGCTGATTAGCCGCCTTATCGACATAACTCACATAACTGATCTTCGCATTTTTCAATTGTCGTGTCATTTACTCACCTCCCTTCAATTCGCCAGCTAGTACAGGCTCAATATAACAATGACAATTGACCGATTGCTTCGCGCTTAGATCAGGATCGCGAGGGAATTTAGCAAACTCGCCATCTATGTGAAAGTAGCTCTCTTTATCGATCACAGTACCTTCAAGGTCTTCGTGACTTTTGCGTGGCTCCCTAACACCATTAGCATGATGCCATTCAAATCCGATCACTACATTTGACTTTTCCATAGCTTCATAGGTTCCAGCAGAATACATGCGCATCCCTTCGGTAATTGCCGTTGTACGCGCTCGGCGATAACTAAACTCATCTGACTGGCTTAATTTAGTTCGCAGCCAATCGATTCCCTTACCTCGTTCATACGAGCGCTTTATTGCGCTGGTTGCAAAATTACGAGTAGTCAGGTTCATCAACTTGGATAACTGCTTCAACCATTTAGACATGCGCTGCGCAGTGTAACTAGTCTTTTTGTCAAAATCAAGGGATGTATCATACTCGGTCGCGGCTTGTTGACCCAGATCCTGGTACATCGACTTAAGCCGTGGTGTAATCGTAATATTAAAGTCTTTGATAAAAGTTCGGTGCCGCATTTGTAACGCCAACCAAATGGCTAATGGCGCAGTCGTATCCGACTTTTTATAAGCTCGTTCAGCAATAGCTAGAATTTCCTCATAATCAGCCTGCAGTATATCGTCTAGATCATCAGTTATGCTGTTGATATAATCAATCACTTGATCAACATGCTTGATATGCATCTTTTTTAGCAGCTTGCGTAACTCGTCATCTTCCGCATCTTTAATCAACAATGCTTGCTGAATAATTTGCTCATCCATCATTTGGCCGCCTTTCTCAGTAGTCGCCTGATCATCCCTGACAACTCACCATCAGGTTCACCGCCATATGCCTTGGTAACGTCAACTGCTGATGGGGATGCACTGTTAAGCGGTAGATTGTATTGATCACCGTCAAAGTTTTCGAGGTGCTTATTCAGGACCTTAGATAAGATATCCCGTAAATCATTCGGTGCCACTGCCCCAGCATTGACCGCTGGTGTGAGAATAGCCGCAATATCCTCTGTGTTTTGAATATCAGGCGTTTTAAGCCGCATGTGAACGTGCTTAAACTCGTAGTCTTTCAAAATATTATTGATCTGCCAACCATAGCTCTCCCGCAACGGTTGAAACACTTGTTCCTCTGTTAGTTGCTTGGCAGTTTCTACAGTAGCTCGATTGTAGTCCGAACTCAGACCAACATAAACTGGTGGCAGCCGAAATGCGCTTAGAACACGCTTTACAGCATTGTCGTTATACTCTAAAAATAGCGCATCCTTCTGCAATACATCCGCCAAATGTTCAAAATGAACGGCTGGCTTAGTCTTGTCGTCATCCCCAAGCATTGACTCTTCACTGCCAACCTTCTCCGCCTCGACTAGCAAGAACTTGTGCTGTTGTGCTGACTGAGAACTGACATCATTAGCATACTGTTGTAGCGTTGCTTCAGACTGTGCCGTTAATTGCGCATTTTCCAGTACGATTGCCAACGGCATGTGACGCCCTTGAGTAAAGTAGCTGTAATTAAGCTCATCAGCTTTACGGTTACCCAGTATTTTGATCAACGCACCAATATAGCGTGGAACGCCATAGGGTTTGTTATAATCACCAATCTTAAACTGGATAAGCTCGGTAGCAGTACCTGCATTACCATCCTCAGCAATGCTGCCATTTACATTTAATGGAGTAGGATCGTCGAACATCTTGAACCATGTTCCATTGACACGTCCTGAATCATCTAATGTGTCGCGAAATACAAAATAACGGACTCGTCGCGTATTGCCGCCAGAGTCCGTCACTCGATTGATTTTAGTTGCTGTCATATATTCAGCATCAAGATTGTTGATGCCAACGACATCCCCGCTTCCATTACGGATAACCTCTAAATAACCATTGCCAGTCTCTTCGGTTTGGCGAACACACTCAGCGATGATCTCTTTAGCGGGGCGATCCAGACTGAGATCATGTAGAATACTATCGAGTGCATCCCATTCGGATTTCATTTCGGCTGATTCTTCACGATCATCTTCATTATATTTCAGCTCAAAGCCAAAGCCAGCAACATTTTGAGCGTATGCTTCAATACATTGGTTCAGAATATCGGACGTTTCACCGATTGTCCGTAGTACCGTCAAATCATAGGGTGCGGATAAAAGCGTTAGATCACGTCGTAAATTTTCAGAGCCAACTATTTTATTGTTTTCAGTTGTAATAGCCTTTCGAATAGGGATGCTTTTAGCTTTAGAGACCGAATCAATAAGCTTGCTTGTCATTTAATCACCTCTTTAAAATATCGTCCTGTGCTTCTTACGGCGCACAGGCACTTGACGCTTACCTGTTAACATCTCAGCAATGCCTGTCAATGCGTCTGGCGCATCATCATGGGCGTTCTTCCCAGCACGCTGATACCTGTTTAAAATATCAAACAAGTCCGGCCAACGATCACGCCAATTAATCGGAAAATAAATATGTTCCATCACCCACGGCGCGTTCGAAATAATCCGGGCATTCTTATTTTGACTATTATGAAACCACTTGATCACAGTCTTATTACTGCTAAACTGTGATGCAAGAATACGTTCAACCTCACGGGCAAAACCGCGGCCACCATTGTTACTTTCGATCAGCGCCTGGTTAACTTGATTATCATTGAACATATTTGCCACTGCTGGCTCAGTCTCTTCCATCGGAGCTTGTGTGTACACAACATCTAAGATATAAGCCTCGTGCTGATACACACCAAATGCATAACTAGCCAACCAGTCAGACCCTTCGTCAGCGGTATCTGTATACGAATAAATACCATTAAATAAGGGATGACCACTGTCATCCCTCGGTATATCACTATAGATTTTAAACTCTTTATATAGGCGTCCTTCCTGATCAATCGGCTGCTGCTGATAGTTAGCTGCGGCAATCGCAGGTGACAACGTTTTGAAACGCCGATCAAAATCTTCCCGCGTCAGTACACCATCACAAAGCATCGTCCCATCATCCTGTAATGCCTTCATATTGACATGCTTGAGCTTGTAGCCTATAGCCGGTAATTCGCTTAACGCACGGCCGGCCAAATCTAGACTACTCCATCGCGTCATGATAATGATGATCTTGCCACCATTCTCTAAGCGCGATAGCATTGTATCAGTAAACCAAGACCATTGCTTTTCCAGCACCGTTTCGTTATTGGCTTCCATGTTATTTTTGATCAAATCATCAATGATTTCGATTGTGGCACCAAAGCCAGTAGCCGTCCCAGATGGAGATGTTGCTAGATAGTTGTTAAATCCATTAGCTAAACTCCACCTAGTCATAGCAGCATCCCCATCTTTAATAGTCACACCTGGGAATACATCAGTGAACACAGGAATGTTCTCATCGGCCTTGATCTGTTGAATATCATTCCTCACCGACTTCGAAAATGAAGTCGATAGATCGGCGTTATAAGAGCCTGTCATCACTTTAACCGTGGAGTCATTACCAAGTAGCCATTCCACGAACAGGGATGCTGTGCGCGACTTTCCGTGACGTGGCGGCATGTTAATTACCAATACGTTATCATCAGATGCTGCAAAACTTTGAAGCTGATCGGCAAAATCAATTAAATATTGTCGATCACGACGGTAGAAATCTGGGCTCATCAAATGGCAGTACTCAAAAAAATCACGGCGGGCCAACTCATAGCGTGCCCCACGGGCGATTGCTATTTTATCTAATTGATTCATGTCGTATCATCTTCGGCTGCAAGCTTACGTAGTTCTTCAGTTGATAAACCTGCATAAGGATTCGTTCTAACCTCACCGCTAAGCTCCGTCTCGTGTTTATCGCGCCATTCTTTCGGCTTGCGATTTTTGAGCCAGAAAATGGCTGCTGTCGTATCGGATGGAACCTCATGCTCACTTTGGAAAATCTCAACGCGCTTGGTAGTACGAACATGTAAAATAGCAGCATCCTTTACATCCTCCAACGTGGCATCGGGATGCTTTAATTTCCAACGATTTTCATACTGTTTACGTTTAACTTCAACGATTTCTTGCGGAATATCGACTATTTTATACTGGTGATCAACAGTCACATAACCCTTAGCACGGCGATGCAATGCACTTTCAATTTCTTGATCAGCAATTAATTTACCCCTTTTTAAGGACTCCGAAATCTCCGGATAGCGATTCTTCCACTCATATAAAGTAGACGGGCTAATACCAATATTCCTAGCAATTTGCTCATCTATCAGGCCATCGCGGGCCCAGTCTTCTAACTTAGATAAACTTTCCTTTTTAATCCAATCACGATACTTAGCCATTTCCTCACCTCCAAACAAAAAAGCCATACCTAAGTATGACTTAAAATATAGTTCATTTAATTCCGGCCGCTGGAATCGAACCAGCTTTATCAAGCTAAGGAAACTTGCAAGATGCCACACCTACCGACCGGTTAACTTCAATCCATCTGATGCCAATCAGTGGAAATATATAACGTATTCTTAACAAAACTCACATCATAGTAAAAGTCCTTACTTGGCGAATAATAACGCCATGCATTCAATCCAGTTGCTGTCGGTTTATCTATAACTGCATCGTCTTCAACGTAACCACGAATATAGTCAGACAGATATTCGGCATCTAATTCAGTATTTAAAGGTAGTTCGAACTCTACAGTAACCATAATTATCACGTTGTTAGCATTATTCACCTCATATCGAGTGCCGTCCTCTGCCACGGCGGCTTCAATATTACCATCAGCAGCATGATAAATTTTCATTCCATCAGGATCTAAAACTGAACCAACAGCATTGGTTTTAAGCGAATGTGTTTTATTGAATAACAAGTCCAAAACAAATGTACAAAATGATTCGGACATAAACATAAGATATCTAGCTTCCACTGGGGCTATTGGTTCAACTCTTCTACCTGATCCATGGGCAACAGAGGTTGCGTTTCTAACCTGGCCCAGTTTGTCAATTATAGATACCATTTCATTTGAGATATTACTCATTAAGTCCGGATGTGTCAGTTCACTCCGCAAAGCCTTTAACGACTCAGAAGTAACCTTGTGTAGATTTTGGTAGCTACCTTTTTCTTCCTGTAAAGTTTTTCCTTTAAGCAGCTTGTACACATAATTACAAGTTGATTCAGCCATTGCCTTAGCATAATTTACTGCTTCACTATATTCTTGAGCATTGTATGCCTTATTCATTGCTGTATATGGCTCGTTAACTGCTGCTATAACATATGAATCTAATTCCGGTCTATTAATATTAATGTGATTCATTATAAATATACACCCCCTAACCAATAGCATAACAAAACCCCAGCTAATTTAGCTAGGGCTTCTATCGTTTTAAATTCATAAAGGAGGTCAATCAAAGTGACATCTAAAAATATCACACTACTATTATATAATGCGAAGTATGGACAAATGTTGGCGAATTTATGGCGTAAAATGACCATTGCTTAAAAAATCAGAAATGGCGTCAATGCCGTATAACATAACCGATAAATCATTGACCGCGCGGCGTTTGTCCTTGTGAATCGTACTAACATCACAATTAAAATAAATCGCAATTTCCGACACGCTTAAATGGGTTGTGGATAAGTACAAGAACTCAATCACCCGGAAACGACGCCAAGCGGCCTCATCCCCGTTTTTAGCTTGAAACTCAAATCCAGCTAAAATCGAATCAATAAATGACAGGAACTGTTCAGTTTTAATGTGGTACTTCATTAAGGAGTTGAGCGTGATCTCATCCCCTGTTTCGCGTTCATATTCCTTTTGTTCAGCCGATACTTCCGGCTGCGTGTCAATGTGTGCCTTTAATTTACGATAATTATCCAGCAGCAAGTAAGTATTCCGTAATCGGTGATCACGACGTTCTTTCTTACTACGTTTTCCCTTTTTATCCAAGCTGGCAACAACATTTTCAGTGATTGTTGCTACCTGCACTGCTGTTAATCCGTCCATGACTTCACCCCGTATGTTATAATTAATCTGCGAAGATTTAAGAGTGAGCCGCTGGGGACAGTGGCTTTTTTTATAGCAATGCGGCATCAGAATCACGATCATTAGTGATTACATAGTAGACCTTGGTCGTCTCCTCCGATTTGTGGCCCATCATTACTGACACGGCACTCAGTGGTTTCTTTTGATAGACGACTAAATTTGTTGCCCGGCTGGTGCGCAGATCATGCGGGTGCAATTTGCGGCCTACGATATCGCCGAAGCCCTCACACCAATAGGCAAATGCGGCCGGAGTTAAATTCTTCACGCCGCGGCTGTCAATGTGAACAAACAAACCATCAGCATCATCTCTTAATTCCTTTTTAGCAACTAGGTAGCGGCGCTGATCATCCCATTGTTTAATGTAACCTAGAGTCTCGACTGATAGCTTGAATTGACGCACTTTGCCTTGCCGCCCCGGGCCCTTGCAGCGGATCGAATTACTTAAATAATACTTGTGCCGCTCACCTTCATACTCAAAATATTCAGCATCCCTATCTGTATAATCTGTAATCAGCCGCTTAAATTGTGCTGACTCAGCACGTCTACAAGCAGTTTGATAGCTTAGCGCTAAATAACATTCTCGTTGGTACTGACCGCGCTCGTGCAGCACTTGGAGCAAATGGGCCACTTCATCTGGTTCTAAGGGATGTTTTTCTTTACGTGCCGTCTTAACAACTCGCTCACGACCTTTCCTAATTGGATTACGAAATAATGGATATTCGTCCTCGTAGTATTTTTCGATATATTCGCATAACTCAGAAGCAGCAGCCAACTTCACATTAATATTCGTCGATGATCCGTTGTGATCAACTAACCAGTCCTGATAAGCTTTACCATCGCGAATTTTAAGATCAATTATTTTTTTGTTACCACAATACTTGTAGATCCAGTACGCGAAAATACGCAAGCATGATCGGTACTGGGTCAGCGTTGCTGGTGACAACCTTGGACTGTGTAACAAGTATTCATCAATTTTCTTTCGGTTAAACTTTTTGGCGTGGCTATTAAACCATTTTTCCGACACTGGAGCGATATATTCAGTCTGTGCAAAACTCATTGCTAATTCCTCCTTAATTAAATTCAGTTGATACGAGCATATGTTCTTTTAAATCAAAAAATAAATCAATAATTCTAGCAGCACTTTAAATACTGCGAGCACTCCTGCTAGAATTATTGTTATTTTAATACCGTCTTTAACATAATTATTCAATTGCTTCATCCCAAAATTAATTTTTAAATATCATTTTTTGCTAACCGCTCTCGGATAAAATCATCTATCAGCTGTAACAAGTGATCAAATTCTTTTAATTCCACTAAGTCACCAATACTGATTAATTCTTCTTTCCTGTCCGAAATAATTTTTCTGACTGCATAAACGCCAGTGACGTATCCTTCGCCGCGGCTAGCATCCAGCATTGCTTGAATTATTGGGTCCATTATTTCACATCCCTTTGCTTGCGATAACCGTTAAATCCAGCACGAGTCAGCTCGTAATCAGCATGCAGAACCCGCCTAATCAGTTCAGATGGTTGCTCATGAGTCACTGATGCGATATAAGCTAGCTCGCGTAAGCTTTCTGGTGTCATTGTGTACTTAATTCGCTTATTATCAGTCTTTATAGTCAAGGTGGGGTCACCTCTCACTTACTGGTGGGGTCACTTTGCTTTACCCGATCAGCTTTCTTGTTAGCATCCCACGCTGCCTTTAACATCGCGATGGCAAATTGATCCCGCTCCCAGCGAATAAATGGCTGTCGTTTAGCTTGCATGATGCTGACCTTTTCTATCAAATCTTTAGATGCGGTCATACGTTCAAAGCCTCCTGGTCCATCAGTGCATAAATACCACGCGCTTCTAAAATTTGATGAATTGCAAGCCGCCCCTTTTGTGTCCAGCGTGTCGACACTGCAACACCTTGATCGCCGTTAGTGTGGAAATAGCGATGGGTTTTTGATTTAGTCCAGCCTTTATGCATATGAGCACGGTAAAGCAGCCACTGTCCATTAACTTTACGCTGAATGTGCTCATCCCGTAACACTTGGTTTAATTCGATCGCAGACATCCCATAATCGGCTGCCACTTGGCTAACCGTCAGGGCATCATGTGAATTGAGAATACGATCAAGATAACTGATTTTTGGTTCGTATTCTGCAATCTTCTGTGTTTTAACTTCGTTATCAATACGTAGTCGCTCATTGCGTTCTGCGGTGTCCGCAGCTAACCGTAATGCTTCTGCGTAAGTCTTCGGTACCGGAAATTGCGCATCAGCCATTTCGGCTGGCACCGGCACACTATTGAACTTAGAAACATACTGAGCGACAAATACAGTGCCACGATCACCGCGCAATTTTGCGCCAATCATCTCGCAGCCCTTTTTAGTGATCAGATAGCAAGGACGCACCTCATGTTTAGAGTCCTCGTAATCACTAGGAATGAAAAAATCTAACGAGCGCAGTTTTGCGCTGGTTAAAATACTAGTGTACTTTCGGATAGTGCGCAATAACTCTTTATGCGCTTGATTCGTCATCTGTGCGACTTCACGACTATCCAGTGTGACGACTTGATTTGTTGGCAAATTCATTGTGCTGTTCATGGCTAGTAGCCTCCTTCGTTTTGGTCTGGGTCAGCCCAGTTATACATTGGAATTTCAGGAATATTATTCGGCAGTTGATTCACTACCGGCGTTTGTACTGGTTCAGCAGCATTTTGCCGGTTATGATCACGTTTACGTTGCATTTGCTGCACGTCTGCCGCCGTTTGAATATTCTGCTTTTCCCAGCTCAATAAGATGCGGTCGATATATTTAAAACTAAAAGCATGGTTCAAAACGGCCTCCCTGAGCGCAAGTAGAATTATTTCCGGCGCGTACTGGTCTTGGCCTAACCAGTCACTAACTGTTTCGAGTTCAATTGGCGACAATGGTCGACCGAATTCTTTTTCAATGCTTGTAAAAACTTCCTCGCGCGCGGGTACGCCCGTATCACTTAAATTATTAGTAGCTGGTGGAGCAGAAGCGGAAACTTGTGGTGTCGTTTGGTTTGTGTCTGGGTCTATGTCTAGATAAGCTGAAACCTTTACACCCTGCTTTACTTCCCGTTTTGCTTCCTGCTTTGCTTCCCGACTTACTGGAATTTTGCCGGTAAAGAATGGAGTAATCTGGTAAATACCAGCCTTTTGGGTCCCGCGTGATCGATACGTAATACGTCCTAGTTGCACAAGAAGGTTACGCTGTTTGATCAGCGTTTTTTCGCTCAAATGGGTACGTGCCATTAACGTAGAATTGGGTATGGATAAATCTGTTTTCCAACCACTCTCATTAGCAATCATCATTAGATGGAACCACAAAACTTGAGTGTTTGGTTTCAACGGATTTAGTTCGAGCCAATTACGATACGCTTTTATCTCAGCAAAGAAATCCATGAGCGTCCCCCTTCCATAAAAATAATTATTTATCCTAGCACCTTAAAATCACGATGCACATCGGTTTGTTGCTGATCGCTGGAATTGCTATCAACGTTGATATTCAAATCTCTAAACTCAGCTGTGTTCTTTAAATGCTTATAAGCGGCAATTAGCTGAACTAGGCTCCAAGTAGTCAAGTCTTGATTCCCGATCTCAGTCTTAAATTCTGTAAGCTTACGATTAAGTAATTCATCATCACCGATCAATTTATTAATGGCATCAAGCGCACCTTGGATTCGTTCTCGTTCAGCCGCCTTAGGGTCAACACCCTTTTCCGCCCAATCATAGATCACGGCACCCGTTTTACGACTCAACAGCATTGCCTCAGGGAAAAGGCTGGAATTATCCTTCATTGCTTCGGCAAAATGATTTTCATAAAGCTGGAATGTAATGGCGAACTCGTACTCTAGCCCGTCCTTATATTCCGGTTTCAAGCCAACTTTCTCTATTTTGGTTTTGCCGCGCTCATTCCGCGTGACTTCAAGACCTTGTTTACTGCGGACAGTGGCAATAACGTGAACATCTGTATCCATCAAAATACTTAATAACATACGCTGATCAGGCGTCACTTGACTCCATTTATCGAAACCGCCACCCATTTGATCAATTCTGGCCAAAATACCGCCCTCACCGCTCCACGCACTAGATAATGAATCAACAATGATAATCTCTACATCAGCCCGTTTGAGCATTTCAAAAGCTTGCTTATACTTATCAGCTGTGAACGGTGGATCTAGATCGACCTTAAGGAACGAACCAATCAGAGTGCCTGCATGTTCGGTGTTAACGTACAGGTTAGCTCGGCGGTGCTCGGTATCGATAAAGCCGATTTTTTCCCATTGCTGATCTTCATCCAGATTAGGGAACATCTTCTCGATCATCCCTTTTGCAACTAATAATGCTGACAATGTTTTACCTGAGCCACTAGCACCCATCAATAAGATTGGGACTTTTACTTTCTCGCGTTTAGCCTTGGTTATTTGCATTATGGACACCCCCAGTGTGCTTTGCTATAATGAGGGTATAAATTCCGACTGTAGAATTTAGATACCCAACCGCCGATGTGCCTGCATCTGCGGCTTTTTTATTACGCTGCTTTATTCTGATCATGCGTAACACCTCGAACCCAACCATCAATTACTTTATTCTGCTGTTTGGTTGGTTTGAACTCTGTAAGCTCTTCATTCTTATTTTTATTGATCCACGGTGTATTTAGCCAAAAGTCACGCCGTGCCGCATAGACCAGCAAACTGATATAAAACATGAATTCTATAAATCCCACGAGTAACGCCCCCTACTCTTTATTTTGATAGATATCTGGAAAGTTCTTAGTTAAAAAATTAGCCATGGGCTTAGCGTTGAAGGCCCATTGTTCTTTGGTTCCTTCCGTTGGATAAAATACCGGTCCGCCATTCTCATAGGACAAAACGCGATAGTATTTATTCAGAATATTATCTTTGATCCACTTGCGACCTTTATTCAGCCGCACCATTAAATCATTCATCGACCACCAAACGCCATCTAAACTTTCGTGATTGCGGAATTGTTCAAGCTCCTCAACGTAGCCTTTTGAATAAATCGCTTGATCAGCTGGCAGTTCAATAACAATCTCGCTTTTAATCTTCTGTGCTGGTTTCTGCATGTTGTTAACCTCCTAATTTATTATTAAATTCGTCTACGATCACTTGAACATCAACGTTAAGATAGGCGGCAAGAGCAATTAATTTAGTATGTTCTGCACCGATTTCTTCAATAAAATTTCTCAAATACGAATCAATGATTTCTTGCTGCTTACTGGTTCTAAATTTCGGCTCGAGGGTTATCGCATTCATAAATTCATCTTCGAGTGCCTGCCGTTCACGCTCCTCTCTAACCGCAGTTGTGTTAGCAGATAAAACATCATCCCTTTGCCGTGGATTCTTTAGAAACGAAATGACACCATAATCAGCACGCGCTGCCGAATATGAGAGTTTAATGCTGCCCATTAATCCAGTGATGGCCTTCTTCATAACTTTAGGGATGCTGACCGTCCCCTGTGTATATTTTGTTATCTGTGACTTTGAAACATAGAGTTTTTTAGCCGCTTCTGTACGACTAACCTCTGAATGCTCAAAGTCCGCGCTTAATTGTCCCGAAAATTTACGATCCCCATTCTTCATAAACTCACCTTCATTTGTGCACTAGCACTATTTTTATTTACAGCTTCAAGTCCTAAAATATTTAATGAAGCAACTATTCAAGATTGCTCCAATCAAAGTAAAAACCAGAATCGATTGGAAAATACTTGATACCCGCTTCCTTGAACTCAGTCAGCAACTCTGGTACTTGACTGTAGTCAGCATGGATGATGCCATCGGTTTTGCCGTAATAGTCGCGGGCTTGGAACATTGCTTTGAACAATTCCATCAGACGTTCAGCAAGTCGCTTCTCACGGTTTGATTTTTGAATTTCAATTAATGCTTCATGCATTAGATTCACGTCCATTTCTAAGTGTCGATTCGTTACTATAGTCATCAAAAAAAATAACCCAATCGAACTTCATCTTATTTGCGATTTTTTTAGCAACCTTAACACTGGGTTGTCTATCACCGTTCTCTATAGCAGTATAATAGGGTCTTTTAATTCCAGATGCGACAGCAATATCCTCTTGGGTTAGTGACTGACTTAAACGTATTTCTCTTAACCAAGTTCTCAAATTATCATCTCCTTAGTAACATATCGTTACACTAATTATAATACGTCACGATATGATACATGTCAAACGATTTATGTAACAAAACGAAACTTTTTTATTTGTAACAATATGTTACTATATTTTTGAGAGGAGGGTACTCATGTTTGCACAAAAATTAAAAGATTTACGTAGTAAGAAACATGTTACCCAGCAAGAAATTGCAGATTTTCTAGGAATTTCAAGGCCTGCTTATACTGCATATGAATCAGGTAAACGACAACCTGATTACGATATCTTAAAAAAGCTTGCCACATATTTTAATGTCACTACTGATTTTCTTTTAGGTCAAAACCAAACTCCAGAATGGGCTGATAAGCGAGATACCACTGATTTAAAAAAATTCTTAGATGATGATACCGGTATGACCTATGATGGTGACAACTTAACCGAAGAAGAAAATGAACAGCTGCGGGTTGCTCTCACTCAAATTTTTTGGAAGCGTCGTCGTGCCGAACGGAAGATTACGCGTGATACTAAAGAATAATTTATTAAGTGATGTGATTACAGATGAAGGATAACTTGGAGAAAGTTATTGGCTATATGGGATATCGTTACGGAACATTCGATCCTTTTATTATCGCGGAAAAGCTAAATATACAAGTTGATTGGCGGCCATTCGGCGCACATCCCGCTGGAGAAACGCGAAACTACCCTACAATAGATGGTGGTAAAGCTCCTGCGATCTTATTAAATGAGCGCATTCGTGATACACCTGAACGATATTTCGCTATGGCCCACGAACTGGGTCATGTGATTGAACATGAAGGGCTAGAAGGCTATTACGACTTCAATCGGCGTAATCGTAGCAAAGTTGAAGTTGAGGCGGATACATTCGCTGCGCATTTACTGACAAATCTTTTTGTTGAGGAAAATGATCGCGCCGCTGATTCTTATCAAGAACTCGTTTGGACATATGGCTTTCCTAAACTCAGTGATTACTAAAAAAGCCCCTAACCGCTGGGAACGATTAGAGGTAAACTCCTATGGATAAGAAGCCGATAATTTATTATATCATAGGAGGAGATTCAAATGGCTAAAAAGATTAAGGACGAAAAAGGAAATACTTATGTACAAAAAAAACCATTCTATAAACGTGTTTGGTTCTGGATTCTTGTTATTATCGTTATTGCTGGTGTTGGTTCACAATTAGGTGGCGGATCATCTACAAATAATAGCGCAAGCAGTAAGGATAGCTCTAGCAGTAGTAGCTCATCCCAAAAAGTTGAAGGTGTCACTAAAGCTGCATTTGATAAGGTCACCCTATCCGATAGTACTGGTACATCATCAGCAGACGTTGCTAACCTATTTGGCGGCAAAGCCAATTCAACTACTGAGAATACCATTCAGGATGTACAAACCAAACTATATACTTGGGATAAAGTTGCCAATGGCAGTTTTGGTTCAAATGTAACGGTATCGTTTGAAAATGAACATGCTGTCGCAAAAGTAATCACAGGTTTAAAAGTTAATCGCGCTAAAAAGATCACTTTAGCTCAGGTGGAAGCCATTCAAAATGGCACTTCAAAGGCTGATATTCAGAAAGAATTTGGTGATCCTAACGGTTATGATTTGACTAATATTGCTGGATACACCAGTGAAAATTGGTCATATACATCTGGCGTCAATGGTGATGCTGGAGCAAACGCTATTATCTCATTCTCCGGCGATACTGTTTCCGGAAAGACCCAAACAAACATGAAATAATAAAACAACGGAAGATACTATATCCCCTGCCGGCGCACCGTGGTTCGATTCGGTAACGTCTAAAGTTCCATGAAACCCAAGTTCAAAACCGGATGTTCAAGGGGGGATGACGATTAATATATGGAATCACCGTTCACGGATGAATCGAACTTAATTCAGGTGTTGCTTCTCACTGGATCTTGCCTATTTTATGTGTTCTA
>NZ_RHOE01000129.1 GCF_003946385.1 Loigolactobacillus zhaoyuanensis | reverse complement strand
ATTAACTTTAGCCGTATCGAACTGGATTCAATATTATAATGTCACACGAATCAAAACAAAACTGGGTGGTAAGAGCCCGGTTAAATACCGTGTTCTTACCACCCAGAAAGTCGCTTAAAGTTTCGTCCAATATTTGGGGTTCACTTCAGGTCACCCTTTTTTGGTGTCAAAGTGTGAATTTAGACTAAATATTGGATTATATCATGAAAATTATTTATTGGTATTAGCTTGGGTGACAGCGGCCATAGCAACAGCATTAATATAATTAAGCGGTTGGTTATAATTGGGTTGAAAGAACATGTCGACCATAGAAAGTTGATCAATAGTAAATTGTGCTTGAATCGCCATTGACAGAACGTTGGCTGATTGAGCAACATCGTATTTACTCATTAATGAACCACCCAAAACACGGCGACTGGTTGGATCCCAAGTTAGGTTGACCAATACTGGTATTGTTGTCGGCATGAAATCAGGGCGATAGTCTTGCTCAATACTGATACTAGCAACTTTTATGTTGTGTGCTGCTGCGCCAGC
The DNA here is from genome assembly GCF_003946385.1 of Loigolactobacillus zhaoyuanensis. GTDB lineage: Bacteria > Bacillota > Bacilli > Lactobacillales > Lactobacillaceae > Loigolactobacillus > Loigolactobacillus zhaoyuanensis. The sequence goes on along the minus strand of NZ_RHOE01000129.1, from coordinate 1,529 downwards.
CATGGTTAATCCAGAGCCGGCATAAGTTTTGCCAAATAATTCTACTGCTGATGAAGCCTGCGTACCTAGATATTTTTCGGTTGGGTGAGAGATATTACGTCCTACTAAAATACCTTGGCGGACTGCATTAGTTGCAAGTGGAATGTAATCATTTTTCTGCGTGGGATTATAGTGAACAGTTGCAGAATCGCCAGCAGCATAGACGTCAGGAATACTAGTCTGCATATAATCATCAGTTATAATAGCACCATTTGGTAGCATATCTAACTGATTTTTAAGTAAGCTAGTATTTGGCCGGAAGCCAATACAGAGGATGGCGATGTCAGCTGTATAAGTACCTTTGTCGGTCGTGACAGTTACTTGTTGGCCATCATCAACAAAGCTTGTTACCTTTTCATTTAAGGCTAATTCAACGCCATGATCTTGGTAATCTTGTTCGATTCGTTCGGAGATATTCTTGTCAAAATTTTTGGCAAGAACGTGTGGCAGTGCATCAATCAACGTTACCCTTTTATCGGTGATTGCGTAGGCTTCAGCCAGTTCAGCACCAATGTAACCAGCACCAATGACGATTGCACTATTGATATCTGGGGCTGACTCTTTAAGCGTTTTTGCATGTGTCCAATTTTTACATAACTTAACCCGGGGACCATCAATTCCTGGTAGTGGCGGTACGATTGGTGCTGATCCAGTCGTGATAACTAACTTATCAAAAGTTTCATCACTAATGGTATTTGAGACTAGATTCTGTACCGTTAATGTTTTTGCTTGTGCATCGATGTTTAGGACATCATGCTGCATGCGCATATTAGCGCCTAGTTTAGTCAATTCATCAGGATTAGAATAGAACATTTTATCTGGTTTGCTAACTTGATTATCAATCCAAAGTGCGATACCGCAGGAAAGGAAAGATAAATTATCATTTCGTTCATACACTGTGACTTGCCAAGTAGGGTGTTCAGCAAGAATTTGTTGTGTGGCAAAAGTGCCAGCATGGGTGCAGCCAATAATTGCGACTTTCATTGAAAACCTCCTATAATTTCAAGTAATCATGCAGCAATATAAGATTGATATATCAGGGTGCTTAAGCTTATTTTACGATAATTGTGGCTCTTGTCAATAGGAAAGTTAGCGCTTACTAAACTGCTTGATTTAGTATGTTTTTTTGCCAGCAAATAACTTAATTGAGCAGCTTTATAGTAACGTTTTTATATGGGTTAATATTGATTTTTAAATTGATCTGGGTGCGGTGAACACCTGAATGGTTTTTGTAAACGTTGATTTTAGCTAAGCAATCTGTTATTCGCGACTATTTATCAATTTTAAGTAGTCGCCATAAGGTACTACTGTCAAGGGCGGCGTAAAAATGTAGGTTTATGTCGGTTAAAAAATGTAGGTTTGTGGCGGTCAATCGGCTCCCTTAATTCGATAAGATTTACCGGTGATTTTAATTACGTAGGCATGATGAACCAACCGATCTAGAATAGCGGCAGTAACAGTCGGATTTTGAAAAGTTTCGACCCAGTTTG
>NZ_RHOE01000128.1 GCF_003946385.1 Loigolactobacillus zhaoyuanensis | reverse complement strand
TATCAGTTAGTCAGTGAGATCAAAGCCGCAGTCGATCTACCGTTAGAGGTCCATACCCATGCGACTAGTGGCATCTCCGAAATGACTTACTTGAAATCCGTTGAAGCAGGCGCCGATATTATCGATACGGCGATCTCCTCATTTTCTGGTGGCACCAGTCAGCCCAGTACAGAATCAATGGCCATCGCTTTAGAAGGGCTCGGCTACCAGACTAACTTAGATATCAACAAGTTATCTAAGATCGCCGAACACTTTAACCCGGTGCGCGACCGTTTCCGTCAAGCTGGCTTATTGAACCCTAAAGTTAAGGACACAGAGCCACGGACGTTACTGTATAAAGTACCGGGTGGCATGTTGTCGAACTTGCTCAATCAGTTAAAAGAACAAGGCTTGGAAGATAAATATCAAGCTGTATTAGAAGAAGTGCCGCATGTGCGCGCTGATCTAGGCTATCCGCCATTAGTCACGCCGTTATCACAAATGGTGGGCACTCAAGCCGTCATGAACGTGATCAGTGGCGAACGCTACAAGTTGGTCCCTAAAGAGATCAAAGACTACGTGAAGGGCTATTATGGCCGACCACCTGTGCCGGTCTCTGACGCGATCCGCCACAAGATCATTGGCGACGACCCTGACGTGATCACGGTGCGGCCAGCCGATCTGATCGCGCCACAAATGGTCAATTATCGCAAAGAAATTGGTCAATACGCCCATTCAACTGAAGATGTGTTGATGTATGCGTTGTTCCCCGAACAAGCCAAAGATTTCTTAGGCCGGCGGGAAGATCCATTTTACGACGTTCCCACGCAGCTCGTTGAGGTAACGATCGACGTTGACTAAATAATCAGAATACAATAACCCCCCTAATTGAAGTTAATTAGGGGGGTATTGTATTTATTAATAATGAACGATCTGCGTGCTTTGCTTAATTTTAGCGATAATTGCCTTTCCTGCCACCGTTTGGAAGAAATCATAAGTTGACTGTGGCACCATCCGTTTCACAGTCGCCAGATTATCTTCTTTTAATGCCAAGCGAATTTTTGAAGCACTGATCACCTCATCAGCTACCTGGCGCCGTGGAATCACGTGACAGGTAATACCAACCTGAGCTAATTTTTCAACCATAATTTCGTTGTAAATCCGCGTTACTTGACTGTATGGCTCTTCGCCAACATAACGGCTAGTCAGATCTAAGCGCTGGGCAATTTTAATAAACAATTCGATATCTAATGCGGCCTGCGTACGGATCACCGTGTCATCATCCTTCAAAAAATAACTAGGAAACGTTGAATTACTGATAATGTACGGTCCTGTAGTGTGGTAAACAATGTTATCTAAATGCGCGGTACCTTGTTCCACCAATTGCTTTCGGACTGCGAAAGGAATTAGGCTAGCGTCTTCACTAACAATGAAAAGGTGGACTAAATCGTTTTCTGCACTAGCTTTTTCAATCAGATACTGATGGCCTAACGAAAATGGATTGGCGTTGACCACTATACTCGTAATTTTTCCAGCTGTTTGTTGTGGTTTTTCCAGTTGATCCAAGTAATTAGAAAAACCAGCTGCTTCGTTTTCCAAAAAAACTAATTTATCAGCCACCTGAGCAATTGCGGTAAAGCCTAAATCCTTAAAGAACGGCGCTGATTTAACTTTAGTATAAACAAATAAATGCGTATTGCCGCGCTGAAATTGTACGCTGATCAGGTGGCTAACTAAGGTATTCATCAGTCCTTCACCTTGGTGATCATCGCGAATGGCGAGGCAGCGTAACGTGTTGCCAAAACAGCTGCCGGTTCCGACTAGTTCATCGTTAGTATCAAAAACACCACACGTATAATCTAGATTTTTATCGCGGTTGATGCCTTCTGTCTGCAATAGCGCATCAACTAATTGATTGCGCTCCTTTTCAGTTGGGTAGATCTCAGAAATACGATAATCATTCATTTTAAACCCTCCCTTTTTCGATATCACTTAATAAACGCGCGTTTTATAATCAAGTTAGCCAATTAGATCCAGCTAATTGAAAAAATAAAAAACACCAAGACAAATCTCTGTTATCATTGATGTTCCAACACAAACAATGAAAGAGGTTATTGTCTTGATGCAAGAACAGAATACCACAGTC
>NZ_RHOE01000127.1 GCF_003946385.1 Loigolactobacillus zhaoyuanensis | reverse complement strand
CCAGAAAATGAGGAGATCGCCGTATCGATAATATCGGCGCCTGCTTCAACGGATTTCAAGTAAGTCATTTCGGAGATGCCACTAGTCGCATGGGTATGGACCTCTAACGGTAGATCGACTGCGGCTTTGATCTCACTGACTAACTGATAAGCATCGTTCGGCGTTAAAACCCCGGCCATATCTTTAATGGCGATCGAATCAGCGCCGATCGCAGCCAAGTCTTTGGCCAGTTGGACAAAGTAAGGGATCGTGTGGAAATCACTGGTGGTGTAAGAAATAGCGGCTTGCGCTTCGCCACCGGCGGCTTTGGTCGCTTTGATGGCGGTCGCCAAGTTACGGGTGTCATTCAACGCATCAAAGATACGAATCACATCGATCCCGTTTTCAACTGATTTTTTAACGAATTCTTCAACAACATCATCAGCGTAATGCTTATAACCAAGAATATTTTGACCACGGAGTAACATTTGCAATTTGGTGTGCTTAACGTGTTGGCGAATGGTGCGTAGCCGTTCCCATGGATCCTCATTTAAGAAACGGATCGCTGAATCAAAGTGGCACCACCCCAAACTTCTAGGGCGTGGTAACCGGCTTGATCCATGGTTTCCAGGATCGGTAACATATCGCTGATCGGCATCCGAGTTGCGATTTGACTTTGTTGGCCGTCACGTAAGACGGTTTCCATAAACCGAATATTTTTCATTGTTTATCCAGTCCTTAATCTTTATTTGGCGGGGAAAATCTTGATCAACACTTGTGAAATGATGTAGAGCAGGCCTAGGACCAAAAAGATCCCGACCATCCAAACACCATCAATTCTCCAGCGAGTACTAATGCGTTATTCATTATTCTGCTCCTAACTTAGGGGATGACTTGAGCTGCCAGTGGTAACTATGGGCGCAATGCCCAACTTAACTAAAGAAGGATAACAACAAGCCACCGGCGACCACTGAAGCGATCTGACCGGAAACGTTGGCGCCAACGGCATACATCAAGACAAAGTTTTGTGGATCTTCGTCAGTTGCCATCCGTTGGATCACCCGACTAGACATGGGAAAGGCTGAGATCCCAGCCGCCCCGATCATCGGGTTGATCTTCTGCTTGCGGAATAGATTGAGCAGTTTGGCGAAAAGTACGCCACCATGAATCCATCACAAAGGCCACTAAACCAAAGGCGATGATCATCAAAGTTTGCACGTTCAAGAATTGATCGGCGACTAATTTAACTGAGATCGTCAAACCTAAGAGATGGAAACATATTGACTAATTCGTTCTGCGCCGATTGTGATAAGCGATCCAACACGCCACATTCGCGGAGTAAGTTACCAAACATCAAGAAACCGACCAACGGTAATGAGATCGGCGCAATGAAGCCGCGACGATGGTGATGGCAATTGGAAAGATGATCTTGACGGTTTTAGAAACGTCTTCGGCTTTGTAGGTCATCCGAATCTGGCGTTCTTTTTTGGTGGTGACCAATTTGATCGCAGCTGGCTGAATGATCGGTACTAAGGCCATATACGAGTAGGCCGCCACCGTAATGGGACCCAACAGTTTCGGCGCTAGCTGGCCGGAAACGAAGATCGATGTTGGTCCATCAGCGGCGCCAATGATCCCGATCGAAGCGGCTTCTTGGATATTAAAGCCGAACAAGACAGCCACGATCACGGTGAAGAAGATCCCGAATTGGGCCGCAGCCCCGAATAAGAGCATGAACGGATTTTGTAGTAAGGGGCCGAAATCGATCATGGCGCCGATCCCGATAAAGATCAACAGTGGGAATAGTTCAGTCGTGATCCCAGCACTGAAAAGGATATCTAAGATCCCTTTGGCTTGATGACCATTGACGATCTGGGTCAACACCCCTGTACCAGGGATATTGACTAAGATCGCGCCTAGTCCCATGGGTACGAGTAAGGTCGGTTCGTATTCCTTTTTGATGCCTAAATAAATTAATAGCCCGCCGATCAACATCATCACAACTTCTTGCCAAGTGATCGACGTAATGCCTTGTAGTAGTGTTTCCAAATTATAAACCTACCTTTTCTATTGAATGGTGATCAACGCATCGCCGGCATTGACATTTTGGCCTAGGACCACGCTGATAGCAGCGACTTTACCGGCATGCGGCGCAACAACTTCGTTTTCCATTTTCATGGCTTCTAAGATCAATAA
>NZ_RHOE01000126.1 GCF_003946385.1 Loigolactobacillus zhaoyuanensis | reverse complement strand
TCCTTTTTGATGCCTAAATAAATTAATAGCCCGCCGATCAACATCATCACAACTTCTTGCCAAGTGATCGACGTAATGCCTTGTAGTAGTGTTTCCAAATTATAAACCTACCTTTTCTATTGAATGGTGATCAACGCATCGCCGGCATTAACATTCTGGCCTAGGACCACGCTGATAGCAGCGACTTTACCGGCATGCGGCGCAACAACTTCGTTTTCCATTTTCATGGCTTCTAAGATCAATAAGGGCTGATTTTCTTTGACTTCATCGCCAACGTTGACCAAGAGCTTCAAGATCGAACCAGGCATTGGTGCCGGTAAAGCGTCGCCAGCAACATTGGCGGGTGCAGGCGCTGCGGCTGGTGCGGGTTCAGGTGTGGGCGCAGCGGCGGTTGGTTGTGGGGCAACGGGTGCCGCGACTGGCGCAGCTGGTGCCGTGCCACCAATTTCCTCCATTTCAACTAAATATTCAGTACCGTCAACGGTAATTTTAAATTTTCGTAACATGATTTTAAATTCCTCTTCTCTATTTCAAAATTTATAAAAATTCAATCGAAAACTAACCTACTCTATCTTTTTCATAATTTTATTGATCCGAAACTGTGATTTTGGTTGTTCCGCGGCCGCAAACGTGCTGCCCAATAATGCCATTAAACAATACTCTGGATTTATCTGTCTAACTTTTTTTACCTTAAATTGGCTATCTGTTTGGCTTCCAGCAGCAAGTGTACTTGCGATTAGCCCAATTAATTTGGTTTGTTGTTGATCAACTGAAATATATTTGGCAACTGGCTGATAAGTTGCCTGTTTAGTTAATTCAATTCCGATAATTGGGTTTGTAGTCACTTTGTGTTTAAATAACTTAGCCCATAAATTGATTATTTCCACCATCCTCTCTGCCATAAAGAAAGCCGCTAAGCCTTATTTATTAGCTTAACGGCTTAACTTCTTAAATTGGTAGCATTCCAGTAAGCGCATACGCAATCATATAAATAAACAGTAATGGCCAGCAATATTTAACATAGCCTTTTTGAAATTCAACAAAATTTAGTTTAGTTGAATCAGTTAACATGTACAATGCGGGAATGACCGGCGAAATCAATCTAAATGATTGCCCAATCATCGAAGCCACAGCAGCTTGGACTGGCGATATTCCAAAACCGATCATAACTTTGGAAATAACTTTGGCAATCCCAAAATAAAAAGCATCTTGAGGTAAGAAACAAATAGCCGGTGCCGATATTATTGCATAAATCGGTGCCATATGTACTCCCAAGCTATCTGGAATAATCATTGTAATCCCCTGTGCCAGGCCACTTGCCATACCACTACCAGTTAAAATCCCAGAAAAGACACCCGCGCCAAACGTTGCTAATGCTGGTCCCATAGCATCGCCTGCCACTGCTTCAATTCGCTCTGTTATCGTCGCCACATCTCGATAGTTAACTGTTAACACAATTGCTGTACCAATCATGAATAAAATTGCCCCATGTGCAACACCAGCGATCAATAAATATAAAATACCAAGCGTTAAGATTAAGTTAAACCAATAATATTGTGGTCGTTTTAATTCTGGATCTTTTTTCCGAATGGAGTCTACCATTCTTTCAATGATACGATCATCAATGTTTTTACTATCTTCAATACACCAACATAGTCGTTTTCGCTCTTTGATACCAAAATAATAAGCTAATCCAATAGCAAATATTTCCGCAACTAGCATACCTGGTAATAATGCTTTAAATAAAACATTAACGGGAACACCAAGTGCAGTACTAGCAGAAATTGTTGGTCCTCCCCATGGCAACTGATTAAAAATACCAATAGGAGTCACAATAAGAATTGCTAGATTAAGCATTCGCATGTTCATCGATCGATAAAGCTCAAGAAATGCAGCTGTACAAATGATAATTGTTGTCGTCGTATCACCATTCATTGTCACTACTGTTGCGGTCAACACCGTTGCCATTGTAACTTTGAGTGGATCGCCTTTAGCTTTACGTATAAAGAACTGACATAATGGATCAAACAGACCAACATTCAACATAATATCGAAATACATAACAGCAAAAAGAATCAGAAGTCCTGGTGAAATAACACCTAAATGTAAACGGCGGTTATAAAATGTAGGAAAAGGGCGGCGAGATCGTTGTCGGTTTTCCTACATTTTTTGATACCATTAATCACATCTTAATCGAGGAGGTTAACGATGTGAGACACGACATTAGAGAAGGAGTGAAACGTTACGTGGATA
>NZ_RHOE01000125.1 GCF_003946385.1 Loigolactobacillus zhaoyuanensis | reverse complement strand
TAAAACAGTCTCAGAGGAATATATTTACTGGTTTAATCACCAAAGGATTTCCTTGAAAACAAAAGGTATGTCCCCGTGTGAATACCGAGAACATACCTTAGCAGCGTAGAAATATTTACTTTTGTCTAACTTTTGTGTTGCACTTCAAATATGGCTGAGCTTTTCCAAATTATTCTGCAGCAAATTCATTTAATGCTTTTTCGTAAGCATCCAATTTAGTAGCCGCATCAGCTTCACTATCACCGATCACACCTACGTAAAACTTGATCTTCGGTTCTGTCCCAGAAGGCCGAATGGCGATCCAAGTCTGATCAGCTAACAAATATTTCAATACATTAGAAGTTGGTAAGTCCATTGCTTCTTGATGCCCGTCAGCAAAGGTTTTCGTTTGTTGCGCAAAGTCCTCAACGGCACTAACTTTAACACCATTAAATTCTGCTGGTTGTTCTTCGCGGAATTTAGTCATCAATTTAGCCATTGTTGCGGCACCACTGATACCATCAAAAGTCTGCGAAACCGTCTTTTCAGCGTAGTAGCCGTAAGTTTTGAACAGATCTTGCAAACCATCGTACAGTGTTTTGCCTTGCTTTTGATAATAAGCCGCAATTTCGGCTAGTAATAATAAGCCTTGGATCGCATCCTTATCACGGACAAATGGCCGGATCAACGAACCGTAACTTTCTTCAAAGCCAAACATATAAGTATGGCTGTGATCGACTTCATATTGCTTGATTTTTTCGCCGATAAACTTGAAACCCGTTAAAACATCAAGCATTTCTACATGATAATGGTGCGCAATTTGTGTAGCCAATTCAGTCGAAACAATTGACTTGATGGCAACTGCATTCGCTGGTAAAGTTCCTGCAGTCTGGTTGGCCCGTAAGATATAATCTAACATTAACGCTGCGATCTGGTTCCCATTTAACAGACGATATTCACCATTGGGTTGGCGGACGGCGGTGCCTAAACGGTCAGCATCGGGATCAGTAGCGACCAAAATATCTGCGTTTTCCTTTTTGCCCAACTCGATCGCCATATCAAAGGCTTCGGGAAATTCTGGATTAGGGAAAGGAACCGTTGGAAATTCTGGATCTGCAACTGCTTGTTTGGCAACTAGCTTAAATTGTGTAAAACCAGCGTTGCGCAACGCCTGCGAGCCCAGCATTTTACCAGTACCATGCAGCGGCGAATATACCAATTTAAGTTTCGGCCCGATCTCATCTACTAATGCCTGGTTGATCGTGACTTTTTTGATGTTCGCTAAATAGACCTCATCAACGTCATCCCCAATGATCGTCATTAATTGAGCTGTTCGTAAGTCGTGTTCGCTAGTCACTGCAATACTGAACAGATCAGCCGCTTTACGCACATAGCTGGTAATTAAGTCAGCTTCCTTAGGTGGCATTTGTCCACCATCTGGGCCATAAATTTTATAGCCATTATATTGCTTAGGGTTATGACTAGCCGTAAGCATGATGCCAGCATAGGCCTGTAAGTGTCTGACTGCAAATGATAGTTCTGGGGTTGGCCGTAAACCATCAAAGACAAAACTAGGAATCTGATGAGCACCTAACACACGTGCTGCTTCATGAGCAAATAGTTCCGAGTTGTAGCGCGAATCAAAACTAATTGCGACTCCGCGTTGCTTTGTCGCATCGTCCAAGGTATCCATAAACAGCGCTAGCCCTTCTGTTGCTTGGCGCACTGTATAAATGTTCATTCGATTGATCCCAGGACCCATAATGCCACGCATCCCTGCTGTACCAAATTCCATCGGCGCGTAAAATGCATCCTCTAATTGTTCTTGATCAGTTGTTGCGGTTAATTCTTTTTTCAAATCAGCATCTAACTCAGGATAAGCCACCCAAGTTTGATAAGTATCTTGCCATGCCAATCGCTCCGCCTCCTTGTAGTTATTCATCAATAGTATACTACAAAAGGGAGCGCTTCACGAAACTTACTTAGCAACCCTTAATATGATTTTCATATACCGATAATTGGCCTAGTCCAAAAATATTTTTGCAAATAGTTAATTGCCGTTAATCTAACACTTTCATTAGCTTATTTTCAATTCAGCGGCTTAGGTCAAAAAAATTTAAAAAAATAGTGCCAGAAATTTAATTGGCTCTATACTTTTTCCTGTTGATAGATTGACCAACGTGGTAATCTATTAACAGGATTTTTGTGTAAAATAAAAAAAGCCCACAGGCCCCATACACAAATTTCACCCACTACAGCGTCATTTGAAAGGATATGAAGACCCATGAACT
>NZ_RHOE01000124.1 GCF_003946385.1 Loigolactobacillus zhaoyuanensis | reverse complement strand
GTAAGCGGTAAATAATCACCCGTTTTAAAAAGACAACCAAACTTCTCGATTTTGAGAAATCTGGTTGTCTTTTGTTAGGCGGCATTTTTAGCTTGATGCTTGTCCGTTGTTTTTTTATTTTGATGCCGAGCACCTGGATAATGCCATGGTAAATAAACCGCTAACTGCGCCGGATCGGCGAAATCTGGTTGTTGCGGCAGTTCTTTTAACAGATAAGTAATGTAAGCTCGTGGATCAATGCCGTTGGCCTTGGCACTTTCAATTAAAGTTAGCCAAATGGCGGTTGATCTGGCTCCGGCTGGACTCGTACTGAAAAGCCAGTTTTTTCGGCCGATCACAAGACGCTTCATATTGCGTTCAGAAGCATTATTGCTCCAGTCCATCATGCCAATATTGATTAACCGATCTAAGGTCGGCCTTTGATCAACGGCGTAAGTGATTGCCTTACCTAAACGTGATTTAGGTAGTACCTGTGCCGAAGCGATCCATTTCCAGAAGCGCTTAAGTAGCTTGCGAATCTGACTACGTCGTCTACGCCGCCGCACGCGCGGGGAAAAATGCTGCCATTGTCGTTCATGGGCAAACATCTCATCGATCAATGTCAGGGGGACACTTGCTACTGTTTTACCGTTAACTTGGGCGGCATCGTAAAACTTACGCCGCACATGGGCCCAACAACCGACCCGAGTCACACTGTTTGCTAACAAGTTATAGCCGGCATAACCATCGCACTGTAGGATACCAGTGAAGTTCTGGTATAATTTTTGGGCGAAGGTGCCTGAACGTGTCTTGCTATAAGCATATAAAATAATTTGCTGGGGACATTGTTTGACCGTTCGGGCCACCCACATATAGGATTTTGCGGTTGCGGCTTTACCTGATTCACGTAGTACTTGAATTGGGGTCTCGTCACCTTGCAAATAGCGCTGCGCGCTGATTGCTTGCCACAATAGGTCGTAGATTGGCGCAACCATTTGACTTGATTTAATGATCCAGTTGGTCGCCGTGGCTTCTGAAAGTGCGATACCTAGTCGCTTCCAGTTGGGTAATTGCCGATATAACGGCGTACCTAAGATAAACTTTTGACAGATGATCTCGGCAACCACCGAAGCTGAAGCGAGACTATGCGGAATTAAAGCTGCTGGTGTGTGCGCTTGAATTAAATGCGCAATCCCATCTTCTAGTTCACATTCAAGGCACTTATAGGTGCGCGTATAAATACGCTCACGATAGAGTTTAGCCGGAATAAAATGCAGTTCTTCACGGACAAACTTTTTGCCAACGCTGGTTAGCTTATGACCTTGGTCACACTGTTGGCCAGTTAAATCAATAATTGTTTCTTTAACCGCCAAATGGCGGCTTAAGCTTTCTTGCCGGGTTTTTTTACGCTTTTTCTTTGCCGGTACTTGATCTGTGGCGCTGCTTTGTTGGCCAGTTTGCTCTGGCGCGCTAAAAACACCGTCATTACCTTCCAGTAAAGACAGCTGATTAGGGTCCGTTTGTTCTGATTTTTGACCATAAAGTTTTTTCGTCAAGTATGCGACCATCTCTGTCAATTCGGCCACCTGTTTGCGTAACGCCGCAATTTCTTCTTCTGGGGTCATTAGCCCACCTACTCAGTCCGTATTTTATGAATTGAGTTTACCACGTCTCCTTTAGCTTGAATAGTTATTTTTCATGTCCAGGTGGACATGTTTTATGAATAGTGGCGTCTAACGACCAACCGCTGAGTAATCGCCGCAATTGTTTGGCATTCAGTTTGCGTAATGCATTCTGATTAGTCGGCCACTGTAACCGCCCATTTTCAATTCGTTTGTAAAGTAATAAAAAGCCATCACCGTCCCAGTAGAGCGCCTTAAAGCGGTCTTTCCTAGTACCACAGAATAAATAGAGCGCCTGATTATAAGGATCCAATTCAAATTGATCCTGGACAACGCCGGCTAAACCGTCGATGCCGCGGCGAAGATCCGTTTTACCGCACACTAAATAGACTTGGCGAATTTGCCGTTGATCAATGATCATCGGTGAACACCGCCTTTAAAACTGCTTCTAAAATATAGTTATTAATGCGATTGTAGACGATCACTGATTTATTTGTGCCAACCTTAATTTGTAGCGCCTTGGTTGTTGCGCGTAGCTGTGGTTCAGATTGATCCATTTTGATTTGTACAATATCGGGTTTTGCCAATAAAAATCACCTCACCAATTATTTGATGAGGTAATCATAACTTGGATTTAGTTAGTTTGATAGTCGGTCAGTTATTTGGTGCTTAC
>NZ_RHOE01000123.1 GCF_003946385.1 Loigolactobacillus zhaoyuanensis | reverse complement strand
AGAACACATAAAATAGGCAAGATCCAGTGAGAAGCAACACCTGAATTAAGTTCGATTCATCCGTGAACGGTGATTCCATATATTAATCGTCATCCCCCCTTGAACATCCGGTTTTGAACTTGGGTTTCATGGAACTTTAGACGTTACCAGAGTGAATGCATTATCGTAACCAGCGTTGCCACTTTTTGCTACGTTAAACCAGCGCCGTTTTATTCATTCCTGCACAAATTAGTTTAGCATACAACACCGTGACCACACCCGTCATATGCTTAGGCGATTAAGACATTAACATCGGCAGTTTAGCTGGGCCAAAATAATCGCCTTCTAAATAATCGATGTATTCTTGTGTCTGCAGCCAAGCAAACATATTATCATCAACGACCTCAGCGGTAATACCATCAAGAATAAATTCGATCTGCCAGTTAGCCGCAATTTCACCCCAAAATTGAATATCTTTGCGTAAAAGTTGTGGAACGACATTGTGGTCATTACGCGGTTTGATCGTGAGTTTGATGCCATCAAGATACTGTAAACTAGCGTTGATCCGTTCAAAATGCCGATTGCTTCCAACTTGTGTTAACACAAGTTTAATCCCCGCTTTATGATAAAATTCAGCCATTGGGATCAATAAATTAAGCGCTGGTGTCCGGTTTAATTCAATGTACATCACTTCCGGCCCGTTTGGACTATTAAAGAAATCAATTAATTTTGTGGCCACCGATTGATCCAAAAAACTAGCCACGGATAGCGCGATAACGATCGACTGGCACCGGCTATTGACCAATGCATCACGCATGTGCTCGATTCGCGTATCAATATTCAGATGACTCTGTTGTGGTACGACCCATTCTTGCTTTTTACGATCAAAACGCCGCAAGGTCAGCTCATTTGCCGCGCGTCGTTTGTTATCATCCGTCGTTTGCCGCGTATAGATACCCGCAATAAAATAAGCATAATTCTCTTGTTCTGAATCATCTTGTAACTGCTGCGTCTCCCCGTCAACGGTGATCGCATCCCGGCCATGTTTTTTACTAGTATAAAGTGAATTATCCGCCCGCTTATAAAGATCATCTGGCGATTTATCATCATCAACTAATTCAGTTAGGCCTAAGGAGACCGTAATGTTAATTTTGTCCTTATCATAAACAAATTCAGAAGAACGCACTGCGCGCCATGCATGGATCAGGATCGGTAAAACTTCAGCTGATGAGCTATCTGGGAAAACTAATGTAAACTCTTCGCCACCAGTCCGATAAAGTTGATAATTATCACTATACTGTAATAAAACTTGTTTCAATCTGCTGGCAACTTCGGTCAGTATTTGATTACCAGCTAAATGACCATATTTATCGTTGATCAGCTTAAAATGATCAATATCCAACATTGCCACCGCTAGTGGTTGTTGACTAGTGTGTGCAATACCAAAAGCCGTAGGTAGGCGGTGAAGTTTTTTGTGTTTGTTAGCTCATCGTAGTTAGCCAGATGCGCCACCTGTTCATTATGTGCCCACAGATTTTGTTGGCGGCCTGTGGATAACTTCATCACAAAGAACATTAAGACAGCCTCGACCTCGATGCTAGGACTCATTGTCATCCCAGCCGAATGATTTGGTAAAGTCAGCCAAAAATCCAAAGCAATCAGAGAGGCAAAGAGTAACCGTAAAATAAAGCGCGGTTCGATCACCCGCCGGTAAGCCCAAATAACCACCATTAATAACAGTAAAATCAACATTGAAATGGTAAATCGTTGGGGCATAAAATGACTCATATGATGCATTGCCCAAACAACGATCAGCGCTCCACCACGAATTAAATATTCACCAAGGTTAATTTCTTCATCAAGTAATGCAAAAACTAATATAAACAGTCCGATATTATGGTACATCATCGCATTATTACCGCTGATATAACCGGCAAAATGTAAAACTGAGCCTAAGCCAATACTTAATAAAATTAGTATCGCCCGCAAAACAATGCGTTCTGAGCGCGGTCGTTGTGTATTCCTAAAAGCTTGATTCCAGATTTCGGTGTAAAAACTAACGAATCCGGCAATGAAAAATATTGCTACAGTTAATTGCGCTGCCCAGGACATCGCAACTACTAAAATATTCTGACCATCCACGAACGTGTCCCCCAATACCATGCTATAAAACCTGTGCAAGTAGAATGACCTACTTAGAGTCGATAAAAAGTATTATCTAATTAACTTAAAAAAGTTTAAGATAACACGCTTGATCAATATCATAATTTAATTTTCGAGAGTGTCAAATTTTATGTGTAAATAGAAAAGCCTCTCGTCCTTTTTTTAAAACATAGATTCTAATGTGTCTTCAACCATGTTGAATCCCTTATGCACCCGCTGATCAAACTTGTCATTGTAATCCAGAATAACCGTCATCAAGGTTC
>NZ_RHOE01000122.1 GCF_003946385.1 Loigolactobacillus zhaoyuanensis | reverse complement strand
TATTTTTGACGAATTTATAAAAGCATTACCGAATAGCCTGGCCAGGCTACTCGGTAATGCTCAATGAAGTGGAAACTAGTAATATATCGTGCCATAACCGTTTGACATCAATGGTTACGGTCTATTTTGATACTTTCAACCTTTAGTTAAGCGACCACAAATTGACGCTCGATCAACTTAATTTGAACATCACCTTTCTCTGCGATTTTAGTATCGTGAGTAACGATGATCACCGTTTTATGGTGTTCGTGAGCTAAATCTTGAAATAGTTTGACGATCAACGCCGAGTTCTCATCATCCAAATTTCCAGTTGGTTCATCGGCAATTACAATATTGGCGTCGACTAACATGGCACGGATGATTGCGACCCGCTGTTGTTGACCACCAGAAAGTTTTTGCACATTCTTTTTCGCATCTGTTTCTTCAATGCCAACACTTTTTAACGCATCCAGCACGTATTGTTTTTCATTTTTATGCTGCGAATCAGTGACTGCTAGTGCGGTTAGAACGTTGTCTAATGCTGACATGTAAGTTAGCAAATTATATTGTTGAAAGACGATTGCCACTTTATGCTTACGGTAATTAGTCAGACCGATTTGGTTGATATTCTCTCCATCAAGAAAAATTTCCCCAGTTTGCGGTTTATCTAATCCAGCAATAAAAGCCAAAAAAGTGGTTTTACCAGAGCCTGATGCACCGATGATCGTATATACTTTGGCAGCGTCAAAATTGAGATTAACCTCTTCATATAGTGGCTTGCCGGTTTTACCGTACCAATGCGCTAAATTTTTTACAGTTAACATGTGAATCACCTCTAATATTGTTATTGTGAAGCATCGATAAACAATCTTGTGGATACTTGCTACTTAACTTAACAAAGTATGGCCGTTTTAATTTTATTCGCCACTTAAAATATCTTTGGGTCGTAGCCGTAAAATACTGACTGCTGAAATGCAAACAGCTAAGGCAATAATGACTAAGCCCATGCCACCTAACTTGATCACTGAGCTAGGTGTAATGCTGGTATTTAATGTTTTAAGTGCTTTTTTGTTTGCTGCGCTGGTACTAGTTTGACCCATCATCGCACCGCCGCGCATCCCGCCACCAGTTTGACCGCCTGGCATATTACCACTTGGAGCACCGCTGGGAGCACCATTAGTCGAGGAAGTAGTGGCAACTGAAGTGGTCTGCTGTTGCGATAATAGTTGGTTGCCCACTTTATTACCGACAAAACCGCCTAACAGCAAAGCCACTACCATTGCCCCGATCAAAATCGTCAACATTTCAGCGAACAATTGACCAACAATGTGCAATTTAGATTCACCTAGTGAAACTAAAACGCCGATTTCGCGTTGCCGCGTCCGAACGGATAAAATAATGATCAGCCCTAAGATGATCGTTCCAGCAATAGCAACCAGCCAGACGATCTTTTTAGCAAAAGATTGAACGTTTTTCATTGGTTGCAGCAATTGTTGATAACTGGCATCATCGGAACTAACGGAAAATGAGCTACTATCAATAATGTTCTTAATTTGTTTAGTTGTTGTTTTCTCTTTAGCTGAATTTTCTAGCGTGTAGGTAACTGCACTGGATTTACCGACTGTTCCGGAAATACTGGCAGGTAAAGTATAACTTGTATAAATCGTATTGCTTGGATCATTGCCGGGCATCGCAGTGCTGCTCGTCTTTGCCTTGTAAATACCCACAACTTTTAGTTTAATACTTTTAGCGCTAGTAGCTGTGGTTTTTACGGTGATCGAATCACCGACTTTTAAACTATTATCAGTGGCCAATTCTTTTTCGATCACAACATTTTTCGTATTTGCGTCACTGGCAGTAATGTTACGGCCGGAAACTAACTTAGCTTCATTGGAAGTGAACGTTGTTGTATGCGCAGTGCTGGATACTCCACTGACGCTAATATCACCGGCACTGGCAGTTGTGCCACCTGGTTGCATGCCGCCACCCATGCCACCACTACTAGTACCAGTGCTGGTAGAAACCGCATCAAACGAGCTAGCATTCACTGAAGCGGTGTTGGTGATGTTATAGTACGCCACCGTGCTCAAGTTGCCGGCCTGCTTAATTTTTGTATTTGCAACTGTTGGCGTTGTCAAAGTCTTAGTCGTACTCGAGCTTGAGCGCATTTTAGAAAATTGCTTGTCCCGATCAGCAGAAACCGTGATCGTGGTCCCGGCTGACTTGGTAACATTGTTAGTCGCCGAGATCGCCGCATTTTGAATAATAATTCCGGATAAAACAAAAACTAGAATCGCCGACATAATTAACAGCATTAATAAACTCTGGCCTTTTTTATGCGTTAAGTATAGCCGCGAACGTTTTAAATAGTTCATTCTCTCATCTCCTTAGCAGGTTAAGAAGAATTGTAACCAGCTTAACTTAAATGAAGGTTAAAGTTACCAAAAAGAAAAGCCACCGCATCTGTAGATTACTGCGATAATCCCTTTATGGTTGTCAGATGAAATACAATAATTCATCTAACAACTATGGAGGGATTTTTGTATGCCCAGATCTAAACATACGGTACTCGAAAAATTAGCAATCTTAAAGGAACTTACCCAATCAAAAACTGGACTACGG
>NZ_RHOE01000121.1 GCF_003946385.1 Loigolactobacillus zhaoyuanensis | reverse complement strand
TTTACAACACAGTTAGAATTCACAGTCACTGTGGATTCAAATCACCAAAGCAACTTGAAGATGAGTATCAAACTCAAATTCAAAATTTAGTCGTGGCATAGGACAAAAAAGTCTCTATTTAAATTGTCTATTTTATTGACAGGGGACCATTACCACAGGTTATGACCACTTTTTTACAACGTCAACCTTGGGCAACACAAAAAATTTATCCTTTTTGCACCCACGAAGGTAGTGGCTTCGGCCGTAGTCAGGATGATCTAGAAAAGTTAGTTTTGCCAGCAGTGGTTGCGCCAGGACTGGCAGTACGCGGTTCAAAAGCTTATCAAGCTGACCAAGCAATCAACAATTGGTTAAAACATTTAGAAATGGAGCGATAAATATGATTAAGGATAAAGTAATTGTGATCACAGGCGCGTCATCTGGGATCGGTGAAGCTAGCGCTAAATTATTGGCCGCTAATGGTGCGAAGGTCGTTTTAGGTGCACGCCGTGAAAATCGGTTGCAAGCGTTAGTCAGTACGATCGAAGCAGCGGGTGGACAAGCGGCTTATCGGGTGACGGATGTTACTAAAGCTACGGACGTACAAGCACTAGTTGATTTAGCAAAAACTAAATTTGGCGGCATTGATGTGATTTTTAACAATGCTGGTATTATGCCAACTTCACCGATCAGTGCCTTGCACACGCAAGAATGGAACGATATGATCGATATTAATTTAAAAGGTGTGCTGAACGGTGTGGCTGCAGTTATGCCGGACTTCACCAAACAAAAACATGGCCAAATTATTACCACTTCATCTGTAGCAGGCATTAAAAGTTTTACTGGTGCAGGCGTTTACGGTGCAACAAAATTTGCCGTGCGTAATTTGATGGAAGTGATCCGAATGGAAAGCGCTGAAGAAGGAACTAATATTCGGACCGCTAGCTTGTATCCAGCGGCGATCAACACTGAGTTATTGAACACCATTACTGACAAAGCAGCTAAGGATGGGATGGAACAGTTCTACGCTCAAGTTGGGATCACCCCTGATGCAGTGGCACGTGTCGTCAATTTTGCCGTGGATCAACCAGAAGATGTTAACGTCAATGAATTCACAATTTACCCAACGAAACAAGAATAAAAGGAGTGTCTAAAATGACAGAAAATGAAAATGTACAAGCTGGAATTATTTTTCCACGTGGTGCTAAAAATGATGCGTACGCCCAGTATTTTGTGGGTCAAAGTTATTTGCAAAGTTTAGTTGCAGATCCAGCGGTTAATGTAGGTGTCGGTAATGTGACCTTTGAACCTGGTTGCCGTAATAATTGGCATATTCATCATGGCGGTTATCAAATTTTGTTGGTCACTGGCGGCGAAGGCTGGTATCAAGAAGCAGGCCAAGCAGCACAACACTTAGTACCAGGGGATGTTGTAGTCACTCATGACGGCGTTAAACACTGGCATGGTGCCACTAAAGATAGTTGGTTCTCACATATTGCAATCACTGCCGGTACGCCAGAATGGTTGGAACCAGTTACGGACGAACAATATGCTGCAGTAGCGGAGGGTAAATAATATGGCAAAAAAACAAACCGCAGGTCGGGATAATTTAGGTGATTTGGCCCCTAAATTTGCTGAATTGAATGATGATGTTTTATTTGGTGAAGTTTGGTCACGTGAGGATAAATTATCGGCTCGTGACCGCAGTATGATCACTGTCGCTAGTTTGTTGACACAAGGTGTGCCACAATTGGCGGCGCACATGAAAATCGCTAAGCAAAATGGTGTGACCAAAGACGAAATGGTAGAGTTGATCACCCATTTAGCCTTTTATGCTGGCTGGCCAAAGGCTTGGTCCGCATTTAGTTTAGCGAAAGAAATCTACGCTGACTAATGAAAGCAGCGCTGGGCTACTAATGTAACTTGTGTAAGATCAGAACTCATGAATTTCATGAGTTCTTTTTTATTGTGGTGATTTATCTCTGGTTGTCTGCAGACTATGATGGATCGCCATGATTGCAGCTAGGCCGCTTAAGCCATACGCAGCGTACAACCAGCCAATAGCTACTTCAGGTTTGATCAATAATAAAATAGCGAGTACGATCACGACCAATAATAAGCTGTTGAGTCGTTTCAGTGCAGGCAAGGCGATGATGTGATCGTTGTTGGTGCCGATCAATAAACCGCTGGCAAAAAGTAAAATTAATAGCGATAGTGGTTGCATAGTTGAACGCTCCTTAAATGAATGATCGTCGTTTCTTGAACGTACGTTCTGATTAAATCAGTATAGCACACTTGTTCGCCTTTGTGCGGATTATTTGAATGTCTCGCGAATTAAAATTAGTCGCCAATTTAAGGTTGATTTAGGCTAGTTGCGTGAGAATATAGTTCGCACATGAGGGAGTGATCTAATGCCAATTAAAAGTAAACAATTAACCCAAGGCTTGTTTGTTATTTACCTACTCGTTTTGTTCTGGATCATTATCCTGAATTATGCATATCTGTTCCTAAACCTTAACGAGAATGTTGCTACACCATCGTTTTATCTTTGATTGAGAGTTTCACCAAAATGGTGTACCAAAAAAGCACCTTCCGTGTTATTGTTATAGCGACCAAACAATAACGAACAC
>NZ_RHOE01000120.1 GCF_003946385.1 Loigolactobacillus zhaoyuanensis | reverse complement strand
GCAGACCAAAAAGCGTGAACAGTTTCCAAATGAGGAATCCTTAGAAAGGACCTTAATGACGGTTATTCTGGATTACAATGATAAGTTTGATCAGCGTGTGCATAAAGGATTCAATATGGTTGAAGATACATTAGAATCTATGTTTTAAAAAAAGGACGAGAGGCTTTTCTATTTACACATAAAATTTGACACTCTCTTAAAATTAGATAATTTTGAAAAAATATTATATAGTAATGATAAATAGATAACTATAATGTGAAAGGAAACGATGTAAAAATATATAGATATTAATAAGGCGGATTTGGTAGCTGTCTTTTATATCAGCGTCATCTAGCGGTTATTAACACGAGCATAGAGATCCAGATTTTTCTGTGCTGTGTCTTCATAACTTGATTGAGCAACCATGAAAGTTTAATTAATATGTTCAAACATGCTGATGTGGCCAATGCTGTAGTTCTAGGTGAGTCACAGGGGAATCAGCGTTATCTAACGCAATCGATCACGGAGTTGGGTGTGATACCGATAAGATCAGTACAAGTGTCTTTAATTTTAGCTTAAAGAATATTGCTTGCGTATGAACTGATCAACGGACACTTGGTTGGCAATTAAGTCGGCTAAAAGTGAAGGTACGAAATTGTAATTGAGATGCCACTGGGGAGGGCTAAAAATGATAAAAGTAATGATCGTAGATAATCATCCGGTTTTTAGGGCTGGCTTAAAAGCTATTTTTGATGAGGATGCAAGTTTTGAAATTGTTGGAGAAGCTGAAAATGGGCAATTAGCCTTAGATCAACTGAAAACACTTGATGTTGATGTTATGTTATTAGATATTCGGATGCCGGTATTGGACGGTATTGAAACGTTAACACAAGTTAAACGTAATTTCCCGCAGGTTAAAGTTTGTATGCTAACGACTTATGAGAATGCTAAAGTATTTCACCAAGCAATGGCTTTGCGTGCGGATGGCTTCCTATTAAAATATGCTTCGGCGGATACAATTTTTCAAATGATCAAGGATGCAATGGTGGGGCAAGTGACTGTTTCACCTGAACTATTAAGAAATACAAACGATTATCGGGATGCAGAGTACGCACTATCGGATGAAGATTTAGATGTGCTCACGCGAGTTGCTCGTGGCGATCGTAATTCAAAAATCGCTAAAGAACTTCATTTTAGTGAGCGAACTATTAAGTCGCATTTAACTAATATTTATACTAAATTAGGCGTTAATAGTCGGGCCGGGGCAGTGGCTAAAGCAATGCAACTTGAGTTAATTAGACTATAATAACGCAGAAAATTCATAATTAAATAGTAATTAAGTCGCATAACTAAGGTATTTACCCCTAGTTATGCTTTTTTTATTACTTTTAAATGAATTAATTAAGACTATTCATATCCATAACAAGTCTCCCTTAAGGGCAGATTGTTTATCCCAAACGGACATCGAGGATAAGTCTTTTATACTATAAACTATAATAAATAGAAAGAAGGCGGTTACTTAAATAAAATAATTTTCTTTTTAATGATATGTTGCTTGAAAATGGGTGCAGCATTGAGTGTTATTGTTTAAATTCAATAATAAGGAGTTTGAGACTATGGGTAAAAATAATAGATTAAGAGATTCTAAAGTAATCGATCAGCATTATAAAATGTATAAAGACGGTAAAAAATGGGTTTTTGCCGGCTTGTCCATGCTTCTATTAGGTGTGGGCGTTGGGGCTCGGCCAGATGATGCTCAGGCAGCACAAACTGCTGACAGCAATGTGGCAACCGCTGAAGCCGGTACAACCAGTGAGGCTGTAGACAAGACTGTTGCTGCATCTGATGCAGCAGCGGTTAAAACTACAGCCACCTCCGATACTGCACCAGCAAGTGAAGCAGCCACGCCGGTTTCAGATGCTGCAACACCAGCCGCCGAAAAAGTTGCGCCAGTTTTAGACGCAGTACCTGTTTCGGAAGCTTCAGATGTTGCGACCCCCGTTTCTGAAGCAGCTACACCTACTTCAGAAGTTGCAGACAATGCTGATTCCGCTGACTTAGCCGTAGCTACGAAGGCCGCTGAAGTAGCTACTCCAGTGGCCCCAGCTACAGATACAGTCACGCCGGTGGCCGATATCACTGATACAAACGATACGCCAGCAGTTACTGAAGAAACCGTAAATAATACTACGCCAGCCGCCGAAGTAACGACTCCAGCTGTTGACGATTCTTTAGCTACAACAGAAGCAACTAAGTTAGTTAATCCAACTAATGCAGAGCTTGAAGCTGCTAAGAATGCGGCTGCCGCTGCTTATCAAGCAACTGGACAGAAACAAGTTATCAATGCCGTAGCGGCAACAACACCAGTCGATACAACTAGCCAGAGCTACAAAAATGGTTATACGCAAGCTAGCTACGATATTATTAACGAAAAAGGGTCGGCTGCTATCGCAAATAATGTGGGCGCGCTTGGACAAATGGTTGTCGTTAGCTATGAAACGTATCAGAAGTTATATGATCCTGAATTATGCATATCTGTTCCTAAACCTTAACGAGAATGTTGCTACACCATCGTTTTATCTTTGATTGAGAGTTTCACCAAAATGGTGTACCAAAAAAGCACCTTCCGTGTTATTGTTATAGCGACCAAACAATAACGAACACAG
>NZ_RHOE01000012.1 GCF_003946385.1 Loigolactobacillus zhaoyuanensis | reverse complement strand
ATAATGGCTAGACATGGTACTCTGGGATTGGGTCATGAAGGCACCTACTCTCTTATTTTCTTGGCGATTATAAGAATAGGTCTTCATGGCCTTTTTGTCTATAGTTGGTCTAGTTCATTGGGTGTTGCACTTCAATTGTAAACTCGGCGAAAAATAAAAAGGAACGAAAACCATGATAAGTGGCTTTTGTTCCTTTTTTAGTACGTATTCTCTGTGTAGTAAACCGTATCTAAGCCGAAAGTATTGTACAATTGGCTATTTTTACCATCAAAAGTTGGATTGAGCGCGTTAAGCCGTGTTTCTTCATTATCAACTTGCTTTTGCGGTAGATCTAATTCACGACGCAAGGCCGTTGATGTTTTAGACAATGCAGCCGTTGTCGCAATTTGGTAAGAACTACCATTGATCCAAGCATCCGCGCCTTGTAAGTGCTGTGAAGCAATATGACTGGCGTTCTGGCGATAATTTAAACCACCACGGACTAAATCTTTGAAAACAATATCTGTGCGCACATTCGGTTCCAACGCTTTTAATAATTTCTGATACCGGGATATACCATCAGTCGACGCCAACTTCTTCGTAACAGCTCGAATCACTGCCTGCTGCCGCATTTGCCGCCCGTAATCGCCTTTAGGATCATCGTACCGCATCCGCGCATAACTTAGTGCTTGCTTACCATTTAGATGTTGCGTTCCTTTTTTGATCGTCACATTGTTAAAACTAAAGGTCAGCTCACTGCTGACAGTGACGCCACCAACGGCATCCACCATAGTTTCCAAGCCACCCATATTCATCGTTAAATAGTAATCGATGGGTATCCCTAGCAGCTTGCTGACTGATGCTTTAGCCATTTTAGCACCACCTAGATTATAGGCAGCATTTAATTTCTGCATATTGCGTTTTTTATCGCCGATCATTTCGGTTAAGGTGTCCCGCGGAATACTATGCAAAACTGTTTTATACGTCTGCGGATTAACTGTCGCTACGATCAAAGTATCCGAGTTACCTTTATCGATTCGCCCATCAGCACCAGTATCAACGCCTAGGATCAATATTGAAAACGGCCGACCTTTTTTGATCGCCGCGGAAGTTTCCTGACCAGTTGGCGCGGACATTTTATTAAAGCTGGTTTCAGTAACCTGGTAAATGTGATAAATAAAGCCGCTACCAATAATTAAAATCATTGCTAGCACCGTTAATAGGCTCCAGCGCAGCCAATGGCGTTTTTTTCGTTCACTTTGTTGCATGAAAATACCGTCTCACTTTCAGAAATACTCATTAAAGCCTACCACAATTGAGTTACAGACTCAAAGCCAGCTCAAGTCTTTTAATTAATTTAACGCGGCAGACTTGAATCAGCGTTTGCGCAAATAATGGCCTAAGCCAACACTCAGTAACATTAAAAGAAGCGTCGCACCAAGCCAAAACCAATTACTGTAACGCAACATCGTATAACCGACAAATAGGAAGATCACAAAGTAAAAAAAATTTGAAATGCGCATTTATTCACCATGCTCCTGATTTTGTAAGTAACCCATCTCGCGTAGTTGCGCCCGAATCGCGGTCATTGATTCTGCCGATGCGCGTTGATGCTTTTCAGTCGATTCGGCCGTGATCGCTGGTTTAGCCATTTTTTTATCCGTCTTAATTGGT
Organism: Loigolactobacillus zhaoyuanensis; assembly: GCF_003946385.1. Taxonomy (GTDB): domain Bacteria; phylum Bacillota; class Bacilli; order Lactobacillales; family Lactobacillaceae; genus Loigolactobacillus; species Loigolactobacillus zhaoyuanensis. The sequence continues at coordinate 53,208 of NZ_RHOE01000012.1, read as the reverse complement.
GGCGTTATTTTTTCACTTGTCTGTGCTGCCACGGGATGCAACTGGTTTGGCGTGAGCTGATCCATGGTTCGATTCAGCGCTGCATCAACGAATACATTGCCTGCGTTGGTGGCGTGCCCTTTAGTCCAACGATAATCGATCTTTTTAAAGTCGCGTAAAAGTTGCGCCAACTGCTGCCACAGCTCTTTGTTGGCCAATGGCTGATTGCCACTACGCTGCCAGCCGCGCCGTTGCCAACCGGCCAACCAATTTTTAGTGATCGCATTAAGCACGTACCGTGAATCCGCGATCACAATGATCGGTAAATCAGTTCCCCAAGTCGCTTTTACTTTGCGCAAAGCTTCTACTAAGGCAGTGATTTCCATTTTGTTATTAGTCGCGCCAAATTCACCGGCAGAGTCGCTGACTTGTTGGCCGTGATATTCGATCAAATACGCCCAAGCTGCCCTGTCACCGCTTTTAACGTGGCCACCTTGAACATTACCTGTATTACGCGACCCACCATCTGTATAGATTTGTAGTGCATCTGCAGGCAAAGGTGTGTCATCTTTTTTTGCTGTTACCTTTTTTTTAGTTGATTTAGTTGTGGCAGCACCAGCTTTAAGCCATGCTTGCGCTGCCGCTTCATCAGTGAAGCCTTTATAGCGTGCACCGGGAAAACCCTCAACTAGCTTTTTAGCTTCCGCCCATGTTGTATAAAAAGCACCGATTTTACGGCCGCTAGCGATTGCGTAATATTTTTTTGCTACCATCATCTTCACCCTTATTATCTTTTTTACTCATTATAGACAAGAAAAAGCCAGTGCACAAATTGCGCACTGGCTTGAGTTACTTAAATCAGTTCAAATCCGGCACCGGTCAGCGCCGCTTTTACGCCGCTAGCATCAGTGGTATCGACGTGTAACTCGATTAGTCGAACATCCGCTCGATCAGTCACCATCAACGTTAAAATGTTGTAATCATGCTCGGCTAAGGCGTCGCTGACTTTGGCGAGAAACCCGGCAACGTTTTGGGTCACCTTGATTGTCACCGTGGTCCCGCCCTGATCATAACCAGCAATATCTAAGAAAGCATCAAAAATATCATTATTCGTAATAATACCGACCAACTGGCCATCAGCTAAAACTGGTAACACACCGATTTTATAATGGCGCATTTGATAAATCGCATCTTCTAGTACCGCCTCTGCAGGGATCGTACGGACGTCTTTTTCCATCACATCAGCTACCGTGGTTTTATTCAATAAATAATTTACTTCGTAAACCGATAAGCTAGTAGCTTTTGATGGCAAAGCTGCTTGGATGATGCCTTCAGTGACTAAGCCGACTAATTGGCCATTGTTTAATACTGGTAAGCGGTGAATATCGTTATTTTTCATGAGATCGACTGCATCGTTGATCCGCGTTTCTGGTCGTACCGTGATCAACTTTTTCGTCATATAATCTGCTACGCTCATATTCTCTAACCCCCTAAATAAGCTTTTTGAACATCATCATTAGCCAATAATTCTTTACCGGTACCACTCAATAAAATATTACCAGTCTGCAAAACATAACCCCGATCCGCAATTGCCAAGGCTTTGGCAGCATTTTGCTCGATCAACAACACTGTCGTTCCCTGCTGCTGGATCACCTGAATGATATCAAAAATTTCTTGGATAAAAATCGGTGCTAAGCCCATTGACGGTTCGTCCAGCAAAATCAATTTTGGCTTAGCCATCAACGCCCGCCCCATGGCTAGCATTTGCTGTTCGCCACCAGATAACGTAGCGGCATCTTGGTTACGACGCTCCTTTAAAACAGGAAAACGCTCAAACACCATTTCATAATCTGCTTTAACGCCATCACGATCTTTACGCAAGAAAGCGCCCATTTGTAAATTTTCAACTACCGTTAACCCTGGGAAAATATGCCGACCTTCTGGGACTTGAGAAATACCAGCAGCAACAATTTTTTGTGATTTCTGTTTTTGAATTTCCTGATCTTCATAGGTAATTGTACCAGCAGATGGATGTAGCAAGCCAGAGATCGTCTTCAAAATAGTGGTTTTACCAGCACCATTCGCACCAATCAGCGTCACGATCTCACCAGTATTAACTTCAAAATTAACTTTTTTAACCGCTTGGATCACCCCGTAATTAACGGAAAGATCGGTTACTTTCAATAATGCCATTAGTCGCCACCTCCTAGATAAGCGTTGATCACGCGCTGATTACTTTGAATTTCTTTTGGTGTCCCTTCCGCAATCAACTTACCGTATTCCAACACATAGATCCGCTCGGCCAAGTTCATCACCAACGACATATCGTGCTCGATCAATAAAACGGTAATATGGAACTCAGATTGAATTTGTTGAATCAAACGAGTCAGATCCGCCGTTTCTTCAGGGTTCATCCCAGCGGCTGGCTCATCTAAAAAGAGGATCTGCGGTTTGGTTGCCAAAGCACGGACAATTTCCAACCGCCGTTGCGCCCCATATGGTAAATTACGCGCCAATGTCTCCAACTGGTTTTCCATTTTAAAAATACTTAACAGTTCAACGACCTGCTGATGTAGCGCTGCTTCTTTACGATAAAAACTTGGCAACCGGAAAATACTTTCGACGAAACCTTCCTTGTTTTTATCAGTCATGGCGATCAGTACATTTTCTTCAACGGTTAAGTCTTTAAACAAGCGGATATTTTGGAATGTACGTGCCATCCCCGCAGCTGCAATCTTATACGGCTTTTGCTTATTCAAAACTTGTAGGCCATGCTCAGTCTGCAAACTAACGGTGCCTTCTGACGGGATGATCACACCAGTTAATAAGTTAAACAAGGTGGTTTTGCCGGCACCGTTCGGCCCAATTAATGCGACTAGTTCATTATTATCAAGATGCATAGTCACATTAGAGACCGCAGTTAAGCCACCGAAATTCTTGGTCAACGCTTTAACGTCCAGTAAAGTCATCCTATGCATCTCCCTTCGCTTTTTTATGATTAAACAAGCGCCGAACGGAGAACTCCCACGTTCCTAACAGTCCTGATGGCTTGAATACCATGATCAAAATCAATGCCAATGAATACAATACCATCCGCAGTGTGCCGAAATTTTGTAAAACCATATCCAGCAGGCCTAAAACAAAGGCAGCCACAAAAGTACCGGTAATACTACCGATGCCACCAAGCACAACGATGATCAAAATATTGATCGATTCCATGATCCCGAAATCACTAGGATTGATCGTTTGAATATAGTTAGCGTGTAAAGCACCACCAATGCTGGCAATCGCTGCGCCTAAAACGAAGGCAATAATTTTATATTTAGTCGTGTTGATGCCGATCGATTCAGCGGCAATTTCATCTTCACGCACTGACATAACTGCACGCCCGTTACGACTATGGACGAAGTTGACGATGATCAAAGTTGTGATCACCACCAAGATATACACGGTCCCCCAATTAGCTAACATTGGAATATTATACAAACCAGCAGGGCCGTTAGTGACCTTCAAGTTATTCAAAATGATCCGAATAATTTCAGCTGCCCCCATGGTCGCAATCGCTAAATAATCACCATTTAACCGCAACGTTGGAATCCCAACAATTAAGGCTACTAAACCGGCAACCAGAATACCCACCAATAAGCCGATCAAGAAACCACCTACTGTAGGGATCACTGATGTGACTAGGGCCGAACTATACGCCCCTAAAGCCATAAACCCAGCATGGCCTAACGAAAATTGGCCGGCAAAGCCGATCACTAAGTTTAAACTAGTAGCCAAAATAATATTGATCCCGATCAAAACCAAAGTCGTTTCACCAAATTGATCGATCACGCCGACCATTTCCAAAGCGTAGATCAAGACATAGCCAAGAATTGCAATGGCTAGCCAAATGGCATTGTATTTTAAATTCTTTTTCATCGCTGCCACCTACACTTTCTCTTTGATGTTTTTACCGAGGATCCCAGCCGGACGAACTAATAAGATGATGATCAAAACAACATAGACCACTGCATCTTTAAAGGCGGAGAAGCCCAGCGCTTGCGTGGCGGTTTCCAAAAGCCCAATCACGAAGCCACCTAATGCGGCACCAGGAATCAAGCCGATCCCGCCTAAAACAGCAGCAACGAAGGCTTTGATCCCAGGCGTCATGCCCATCAATGGATCGATCGAATTATAATATAACCCAATCAATACACCTGCGGCACCCGCTAAAGCGGAGCCTAAAGCAAAGGTAAAGGAGATCGTCCGATCAATATTGATTCCGATCAGTTGCGCGGCGTCAGGATCAACACTGACTGCCCGCATTGCTTTACCCATTTTAGTGCGGCGAATGATCAATTGTAATAAAATCATCAAAACAATTGAAACGACTAAAATCAAGATCTGAATGTTGGAAATTTTGACGCCAAGAAAGTTGTAGCTTTTAACCGCCATCGCTTGCGGGAAATTACGTACATTGGAACTGAACAAGTAGGACATCCCATTTTCCAATAAGAACGAAACCCCGATCGCGGTGATCAACGCAGCGATCCGCGGTGAATTACGCAATGGACGGTAAGCCAAGTATTCGATGACCACACCCGCTAAGGCGCAAAAAACCATTGCCGACAATAACGCTGGCCAGAAACTAAAATGCCATTGATTGATGACATAATAGCCCCAGAATGCGCCTAACATATAAATATCGCCATGAGCGAAGTTGATCAGTTTGATGATCCCGTAAACCATGGTGTAGCCTAACGCTAGTAACGCGTAGATACTACCCAATGATAAGCCGTTCACCAATTGTTGTAAGACTGTCTGCACAGGCAATTCCCTCCTTAAAGTTATTCCGAAATAATATGAACTTACGGTTAGTTTAATAGTAATTAAATTACTAAATATCCGGTAAAGTGGAAGGATCGCTGTAAATCTTGCCTTTCAGCAATAGATTTCAGCGATCCTTGAGCACTTCGATTAAAATGTTAGCGTGACCTTAGCTAAAAATTCGATCAATAATATTGACTATTTAACCGCAGTGGCACTGACTTCTTCACCATTATTTACTTTAGCGATAATGACTTGCTTTTGCGGGTTGTGTTTCTTATCCATTGTGATCGTACCTGTGACACCATTGAAGTCTTTCAAGTTAGCTAAACCAGTGGCGATCTTCGTCGAATCTGCTGATTTCTGATCTTCAATAGCTTGCTTGATCATGTAAGTGGCATCGTAAGCTAAAGCATCAAATGTACCAGCTTGTTCATGGTAAGTCTTTTGGTAAAGCGCCATGTAAGCTTTGGCTTTAGCATTGGTCGTTGCTTTAGCATCAAAATGGGTGGTGTAGTAAATGTTGCTGGCATTTTCTTTGCCGGCAATTTTAACTAATTTCGGATCAGCGAAACCATCAGCGCCTAAGATCGGTGCTGTGATCCCCATTTGCCGTGCTTGTTTGACGATCAATCCTGCTTCGGAATAATAACCAGGAACGAAGATCGCATCAAAATCTTTACCCTTTAGCTTAGTTAACAACGCTTGGAAGTCTTTATCGCCAGCCTGATAATATTGCGTTTCAACAACTTGGCCTTTGTATTCCTTCTTGAACGCTTTAGTTAAGCCTTGACCATAATCAGTTGATTTATCAGCTAAAATTGCCACTTTCTTCAACTTCATATTGTTATAAACGTATTTGGCCAACGCTTTACCTTGATAGCTATCTTCAAAGCAAGAACGGAAAATATAAGGTTGAACCTTACCGTTCTTTTGTACGGTTAAGGAATCCTGAGTCCCACCTGGTGTAATGAACGGTACCTTTGCCTTGGTTTGATTAGGTAAAGCTGCTAAATCAGCGCCAGAAGTGATGGGGCCAACGGTTGCGACAACTTTGCTTTGTGTAGTTAAGTTAGAGGCAACTGACGCAACTTGTGCGTTATCGCTCTTATTATCTTTTTGAACTAATTCCAGCTTCATTTTCTTGCCGTTAACTTTAACGCCACCGTCTTTATTAATTTGCTTAACGGCTAGTTCAGTCCCCCGTTGCATCGCCTGCCCGTATGCCGCAGCACTCCCAGAAAGTTCGAAGTTACCACCAATTTTAATTGTATTGCCTGATTGTTTGTTGCCACCGCCTGTAGCACTACTATTACCACTACATCCAGCCAACAATAAGCCAGTTGCTGCGACGGCGCCCAGCATGGCGAAAAATTTCTTACCTTTCATCTATCTCCATCTCCTATTATGTATAAATTAGAATTCTAATTTGTTTTTAATAAATTAACATAAATATAACCGGTAGTCAACGCTGTTTCTCATAATATTCACAAAAATAACGTAATTATCACCTTTATAACAGCGATTATAGTTTTTAAGTTATTTTATTTTCTAATTAAATTCACACTTAAAATTCATGATAAATAAAAAAATCACATCTGCTACTAAGTAAGTAGTAAATGTGATCTACAGTTAAAATTGTATTGTTAAGATCGCGCGCACACCCGCATACGCCATAAATACAACCACGAACCAACCGGTATATAGTAGCCAGCGTGGATGGCGATAACTGCCCATAATTTTCTTTTTAGTAGCCGCGATCAATAAAATAGCCAGCGCGATCGGTAAAATCAAGCCATTTAGTGCACCGACTAAAACTAAAATTTTGGCCGGATTACCCACAAAATAAAAAATTACCGTTGAACAAACAATAAAAGCAACGATCAACCATGAACGCAATCGTAAATATTTCTTTTTGGCACCTTGATTATCAGTGTAGTCCAAAAATGAAATTGAAGTAAAGGTCGAACCTAACGTTGATGTCATCCCGGCGGCCAACAATAACAGACCGAAAAACTTATAGCCAAACTGGCCAGCCGCAACTTTGAAAATAGAAGCAGCGGGATTGGTTGGGTCTAACGTATGCCCTGCTAAGACCACTGCTAAGCCAGCTAGAAATAGCATCACTCGAATGGTTGATGCCACACCGATCCCGGTTAGCGCTCCTGCATTGACATATTTTATTTTGTCTTTCCCTTGTACCCCACCTTCGAGCAGACGATGACCACCAGAAAATGAAATGTACCCACCGACTGTCCCACCAACGATCGTGACAATGGCGTAAAAATCAACATGAGTTGGCATAAAGGCGTGCGTGACTGCTGCCTGATATGGCACTGTCGTCACGGCCAAGATGTAAATTAAAATTGCCACCTTGATAATTGCTAAAAATTGAACTGAACGATCGACCACCCGCATCGCGTCTTTAACCAAGAAAATAATAATCGCTACTGTTGCTGCGATCAATGCACCATTTTCAGGAGAAATACCGAAAAGTACATTTAAGCCCAGCCCAGCACCACCGATATTACCAATATTAAAGAAAAACCCGCCGATCACGATCAAAACTGTCAATAAGTAACCAAGGCCTGGCAATACTTCGTTAGCCAGCACCTGAGCTCGCTTACCAGAAACAACGATGATCCGCCAGATATTCAATTGCACGATCACATCCACGACAATACAAATTAAAATTGCAAAGCCAAAATTGGCACCCATTTTACCAGTAAAATTCGCTGTTTGGGTCAAAAATCCTGGACCAACTGCGGCCATTGCCATCATGAAAGCTGCGCCCATCGCCACATTTAATGGCGATTGTTTTTTCATTTGCTTTTCTTTCATTCAATTCGCTCCTCTACTTCACAATTAGGTAACCGTTTTATAGTGCGGCAATTTCAATTCCTGCAGCCAGCAAGGCAGCGTGGATCTTCTGAACAAACGCCACTGCTTTGGCGCCATCGCCATGGACGCAAACTGTATCTGGCGTCAACGCTACTTGTTGACCATCGATGGCAGTAACGCTTTGCGTCTGGATCATTTCAATCGTTCGTTGCACAGCCGTCGTTTCATCAGTCACCATTGCATCGGGCTGCGAACGTGGCACTAGCGACCCATCGGCCAAATAATTACGATCAGCAAATATTTCCTGCGCATAAGGCAGATCAACAGCTTGTGCTGCTTTGATCAATTGACTATTCGCTAAACCAACCAAAATCAACGTCGGATCGACTGCTTTGATGCCTAAGCAAATACCGCGAGCCAACTCATAATCTTGTGCCGCCATATTATAAAGTGCACCGTGCGGTTTAACGTGATGCAATTTACCATTTTTACTAAAAGCAGCTAACGCGCCAACTTGGTACTGAACGTCTGCTTGCGCTTGCGCTGGTGTAATCTGCATTTTACGTCGACCGAAGCCGACTAGATCAGGCAAGCCAGGATGTGCCCCTAACGCAACTTGATTTTGCTCGGCCAAAGCCACTGTAGCCGCCATCACAGTTGGATCACCAGCATGAAAACCGCACGCAATATTAGCCGACGTCACGTATGGTAAAACTTCGGCGTCCAAACCTAGTGTATAGCGACCAAAGCTTTCGCCAAGATCACAGTTCAAATCAATTTTCACCATCTTATCGTCTTCTTTCTACAATTGATCCGTTGCTTGTAACCTTGATTGTGCGGCTACAAAATCATCGATAAAGGTAATATTGATGTCATCAGCAAGATAGTCTGGCGCCATCAGTAATTCAGCCAAAAAATCTAAATTAGTTTGAATTCCATTGATCACAGTTTCACCGATCGCGGCGCGCATTTTGGCGATTGCTGTTGGTCGATCAACTGCATAAACAATTATTTTAGCGATCATTGCATCATAATCTGACGGTACAGTGTAGCCTTGATATAGTGCCGTATCGATCCTTATTCCGTTACCACCAGGCAAATGTAACCCCGTGATCAGCCCCGGCGTTCGCGCGTTGATCCGACATTCCAGCGCATGCCCCTGGATTGATGGCGTCGTGGTCGGTAGTGCTTGACCCGCGGCAATCTGTAATTGAAGCGCGACAATATCTTGCCCAGTGATCAGCTCAGTGATCGGATGTTCGACCTGAACCCGCGTATTCATTTCCATAAAGTAAAACTGATCAGGACCTGAGTACAAAAATTCAATCGTCCCGGCGCCAACATAATGAATGGCTTTGGCTGCCATGATCGAAGTCGCCAACATTTGTTTACGTGTGGCTGGATCTACAACATCACTAGGCGCTTCTTCAATCATTTTTTGATGATTTTGTTGTAAAGAACAGTCGCGCTCACCGAAAGTTAACACCTGACCGTGCGTGTCGCCCATGATCTGTATTTCAATATGGCGTGGCCGTGCAATAAATTTTTCTAAATACATTTCACCATTAGCAAAAGATTTCTCCGCTTCACTTTGTGCTAACTGAAACTCATGGTTAAACTGCTTTGCCGCCGTAATAACTCGCATTCCTTTACCGCCGCCGCCAGCTGCTGCTTTCAACATCACCGGATAACCAATATCAGCAGCTAAACGGGCCCCAATTTTTTGGTCAGTAAATCCCTGTGGACTACCTGGGATAACTGGCACACCGGCAGCTTGCATAATTTCACGGGCCGCAGCTTTATCACCCATTTGTGCGATCACTTTAGCTGATGGACCTATAAAAGTCAGTCCTTGCGCTTCACAACGTCGCGCAAATTCTGCATTTTCCGATAAGAAACCATAGCCCGGATGAACTGCATCAGCGCCAAGTGCTACGGCTGCCGCCACAATATTGTCAATATTCAGATAACTTTTTTGCGGATCAGCAGGACCAACGCAAATCGATTCATCTGCTAACTGCACATGTAGCGCCAGCTTATCTGCCGCCGAATAAATCGCCACCGTCGCGATATTAAGTTCATGACAAGCACGAATGATGCGCACCGCAATTTCACCACGATTAGCAATCAATACTTTTTTCAAGGGCTCACTTCCACTTCACAAGATAGTTATTTTTCGACTAAGCTAGTTCAAATAACGGATCATCAAAGCCGACCCGCTGCTCGTTGCCGACTAACACCTGACTAATTTTGCCAGCTTGGTCAGCTTTCACCTCATGCATCATTTTCATCGCTTCAATAACGCCGATCGTTTGACCAAGCACAACTGTATCGCCGGCCTTCACAAATGGCGGTTCATCTGGCGCGGCCGCTGCGTAGAAGACGCCGACTAAAGGAGCTTTCAATATTTTTTTTGCATTTGTCGTTGGCGTCGGCGTGACCTGCTGGGCTGGCTGATTTGCTGGGCTAGCGGCTGTTTTAGCTAATTTTAAAGTTGTTTGCCCGTCACGATAAACAAAAGTCGTTAAGTTGCTGGCGGCCATATGATCCATCAACGCCTTTATTTCAGATAAATCCATTGCGATCCTCCCCTTCATTTCGCTACCTACTTGATCCGTTAAATAAACGCGCGACCCGGGTAGCGGCCAAGCGCGGGCTTAAATCTTGCTCGCTTGCTTGGCCGACTTGCTGCTTTAAAAGTGTCAATTTATTTCGTTGAGCTTCAATCAATTGTTGTGCTGCCGCAATCGAAATTAATTTAAATTTGATCGTCATCCCTGGTTGTAATTGCGCAATCAAAGGTAAGTCAACGCTGGCAATGACGGCGATCACTGGGTACCCGCCGGTCGTCTGTCGATCAGCTAATAAAATAATTGGATCACCATTTTGTGGTACCTGGATACCGCCAAAAAAAGTACCTTCCGACAATAAATTACCGGTTTGTGCCACCTTTAATTTTGCGCCGGTCAACCGATAACCCATGCGGTCAGCAGCATTACTAACGGTAAACGTCGCTTGTGTAAAAGCTTGTTGCACAGCCTGACCAAATTGATCAAACTGCGGTCCCGGCGTTACGTTTACTGTAATTTGCGCCGCCGCATAAGTTGGTATTGGCAAATGACGGTTCCCATAATCCGAAACGTAGGCAGTACTGGACTTTAACGGTAAAACATCGCCACTTTGCAATGGTCGACCATGAAAGCCACCTAGCTGATATCGGGTGCTAGTTGAGCGGCTCCCCATCACTTTAGGTACCATAAAACCACCAGCAACAGCTAAATAGCTACGCACGCCATTGGTCAATCGTTGGATTGCTAATCGTTGTCCCCGCAAAACTAATTGTGCCTGATAAAAAGGGAATGGTTGCCCATTCAAGGTCGCTTGACCAGTAGCACCGGTTATAGCAACAACACAATCCTGATTAAATTGTAAATCAGGTCCCACACTGGTCATTTCCAAAACAGCGGCCTGAGGTGAATTATCGACTAATAAGTTAGCTAAACGAAAAGCCCAAGGATCCATCACGCCGGCGACACCAAAACCACTCGCTTGCTGGGTCACACGACCTGCATCCTGAACAGTGGTCAATAAACCACCGGCTAGAATTGTTACTGACATTTTCTTTTCACCTACTCTTGCGTAATCTGAATTTGATAAGTCTCCGGTGCAGCAGCGATTCGTGCAAACTCGGTTTGATCAATTACATCAAAATGAATATAATCACCGGCCTGATAAAACAATGGCTGTGCCCGGTGCACATCGAATAATTTAAGCGGTGTTCGACCAATTAGCTGCCACCCACCGGGAGAGACCACTGGATACATACCTGTCTGCTCACCTGCAATCCCAACTGAACCAGCGGGAATTGTCGCTCGGGGTGAAGCTAGGCGCGGCATTGCTAATTGCGCATCCAATCCGCCTAGGTAAGCAAACCCTGGTAGAAAACCTAACATATAGATTAAATAGTTTGGTCGGCTATGCCGCTGAATCAAATCGGTAACGCTTAGCTGTGCATGCAATGCGACACGCTCTAAATCTGGCCCAAACTCAGACGTATAGCAGACCGGAATGTGTACGACCTTTACCTGCTCAGTTTGTTGAAAATCTAAATTTTTAATCGTTTTATCAACCAAAAGCTTTAGCTGTTCCAAACTTATAACTAAAGGTTGGTAAAAAATAGTTAACGTTCGAAAAGCCGGTAATAAAGCAACAATAGCTTCATGCTGTTTTAAATCAGTCGCCAAATGACTAATAATTAGATTGATTTTAGGATCAATTCTATTTGGAAAAGTGACATTCAACGCTTGATCACTAGCTGGAATTAAATCATAGGGTAACATCGACAACCTCCCTTTGCTAAATAAATTAATTACCATAAATTAGATTATAATTAAAATGATTAAAATTATCAAATTTATTTTTAATCATTTTCTCTTTTAATTGCCTCAATTATCACTATATGATAGATTTACTAACATCGCCGTTAAAATAAGCATAATAAAAACAGCTAATATTTATTAGCTGTTTTCCCTTAACCTTTTCCTGTTACTGATCGAGAATCTCATCCTGAATCAGCCCAGCTGCCTTCATAAACATATGCGTTACTACTGGACCCACAAATTTAAAACCGCGCTGTTTCATATCTTGCGCAACTTTACTGGTTAACGGTGACTGGTTAGCCACCTCGTGCCGATCAATATACGTTATTAGCAGCGGCACATTGTCTACAAACTGCCATAAATAATTAGCAAAGCTGCCGAACTCATGTTGAATCGCGATAATTGCTTGCGCATTTGTAATTGTTGCCGCAATTTTACGTGGATTACGGATCATTACTGGATCCGCAGTAATGCGTTCAATATCGGCCGCGCTAAAACCAGCCACTTGGTCAATTACCATTCCAGCAAAATCACGTCGATAAACTGGTAATTTACTGGCGGCTGCCTGCCAGCTCAAACCAACCTGAAACACACCGACCGTCAATAATTCAAATAGAATATGATCATCATGGGTCATGGTCCCAAAATATGCTGAATATTCTTGCGTGCCATTACCCGTCCATTCGTTTTGGTCATTCTTGTGCATATCACCGCACCCCTTATAAAAAATAAGCATAAAAAAACCGCAGGCCTAATTGCAGCCTGCGGATCGATACTAGCGGAAGACAACTTCCGAGACCAATTTTCAGTGATCCGACACGATCACCAACGCTTTCGTGATAACCTGATTTCGCAATCAGCGCCGTTACACTACTTTCCAGTAGCACGATACGATTCGTTATCCTATTTGCTTGACTAACTTAGCACAGTGCTGCTGCTTTCTTCCGCAAGCTCACACTGGCGTCTCACCGGTAATGACTGACTCGTCATCCCATATTAGTCTCTTCGTCTTCCTTGATTTAAATATATCAAGAAATGATCATTTTTGCAAGCGATTACACTCGGTGAGCATTACCTATTTTAGCAAATAAAAACTAACTTACGCTTGCTTTGCTTTGCGTGTACTTGGATCAAAACGTTTCTCGAAGAAACCAAGCACTAAGTCAGCAATGATTGCCATCAACGCCGTTGGTAACGCACCCGCTAAAATAATTGCGCCACCATTTGTTGCGTTGGTCCCGCGGATGATGATATCACCGAGGCCGCCAGCACCGACAAATGAACCAATTGCCGTAATCCCGATCGCCAAAACTAGCGCATTACGTAAGCCGGCCATGATGACAGACAATGATAAAGGTATTTCGATCAGCCGTAACACCTGGATTCGCGTCATGCCCATTCCTTTACCTGCATCTAACACATCGCGGTTCACGTTGACCATTCCTGTATAGGTGTTCTTAATGATCGGTAATAATGCGTAAAAGAAGACAGTGACGATGACCGTGTTTACGCCGAGACCTAAGCCCAACATAATAATCGATAACATTGCTAATGACGGAATCGTTTGGATCACATTAGCGATACCGATCACCCATCCGCTGAGTTTACGATAACGAGCAATCAGAATGCCGATCGGAATGCCAACAATTGCCGCTAGCAGCACACCATAAATTGAAATCAAAAAGTGACGACTAAACTGCTCCAGCACATACATGCCATTATGCGCAAAATAATAAGCTAATTGTTCTAACACATTCATGCTCTGCATTAATCATCGCTCCTTTCAAAATAGTTATGCTGCTTAAGGAAATTCCGTGCGACGACAGCTGGTTCTTGTAAGTTGTTATCAACTTGATAGTTTAGCTTTTGCATCGTCTTCAATGGAAATTTGCCATCTAAACGGCGTAAAATCCCCTTAAGCTGCGGATGCCGCTTCAACGCTGAATCGTTGACGACCACACTGGCTTCATAAGGTGGAAAATAATGCAGGTCATCCTTCAACAGTTTTAAATTGTAGCTGCCGATACGACCATCAGTTGAATAACCAAGGACCGCGTCCATTTTACCGCTAGCTAAAGCGTTATAAACTAGACCGATCTGCATGGGGTAAACTCGGCCAAAGCTAAAGCCATACTGCTTTTGGAAATCATCATAGCCGTCCCCTTTACGATTCATCCAAATCTGATCAATACCCACTTTCATGCTGGGTGCAACTTCTTTTAGATCACTGACGGTATTTAAATTATGTTCCTTAGCAAACTTTTGCGTCACCATGAATTGGTACGTATCCGCAAAGCCGTAGCTCGGAAAATAAGTCATATGGTATTTATCTTTAAATTCTTTACGCACAATTTGATCGACCTTGGCCGGATCAGTTTCGCCTGATTCATTAAGGATCGTCTGCATGTCCGTCCCATTATAACGAATCGCAGTTAGGTCAGCATCGCCACGCTTTTGTGCTTGAAAACTAACTGTACCCGATCCTAAATTACTAATAACAGCAGTATTCAAGTCAGAATAGTGTTCGATCATTTGTTGAATGACGGCAGCCATGATCTGCTGCTCTGTCGTATTTTGTGCCGCAATTTTAACGGTATCCTTACTGCTACTACTTAAGCCAGGAAAACCGCAACCGGATAGTACCGTGACTAGCGACAGAAAGAGTAGCGTTAATTTAAATAGTTTGTGCTTACGCATTAGTGACTCCCCTCCTGTTTCGTTCGCGGCGTCAGTAACGACTCCAATCGACCCAGCAGAAAATCAACGATCAACGCTAAAATAATCACCGGAATCGAACCACCTAAAATCAGGTCAGGCCGGTATAAATTTAACCCATTGAAAATGAAATCCCCAAGACCGCCGGCACCAATATAGGAAGCTAATGCAGTCCAGGCAATAACATAAGTGGCAGACAACCGAACACCCGCCATGATCACCGGTGCCGCCATCCGTAACTCAACCTGTAGGATCGACTGTAAATTGCTCATACCCATCCCTTTAGCCGCATCGCGCAATGTGGGATCGACATTTTCCATCCCCAAATAAGTATTACGTAAAATTGGCAATAATGAGTAGATAAATAGCGCAACGATCGCTGGCAAAGCCCCAATACCAAAAAGTGGGATCATCATCGCCAACAAAGCCATTGCTGGCACCGTTTGTAGCACACTGGCTAGGCCAATAGTAAAACCGGCAACCTTTTTATACCGAGTTAATAAGACACCTAATGGAATCGCCACGATCACACCTAAAAATAGTGCAATTGCAGAGATATAAATATGCTGCCAAGTTTTTAATAGTAACTGGCCGCCAAATTCTTGGAAAAATGCGATCACGCTTTGTCACCTGCCTCGGTATTATCCGGCTTGTCTGATTCACCCCAAAGCGCGTCATAAACCATATCAACTAAAGTCGCCCGAGTAACGATCCCAACTAAATGATGATCGTGATCAATAACGGGGACGTTTTTAAAGCCGCGTTTCAAAATCCGCTCAACTGTATCACGAATAACTGAATCTTCCTTAACGTAGAAGATATTCCGATCCATGATATCACCGATTTCTTTACCCGTACCGTAAAATTGGTTGATTTGTTCAATGCCAACAAAGCCGCGCAAAACGCCGTCATCATCAGTTACTAACAATGTATCAACACGCTTGGTATGCATTTCGCCCAACGCTTCTTTTAAAGTCTGGGTTTCACGGGCCGAAACCGCCTTGGTCGCAACCTGACCAACAGTAGTAATACTTGGTCGCGCTTGAATCAAGCGTTCTTGACCAATCAAACTTTCAACAAATTCATTTTCTGGATGACGCAAAATATTATCTGGCGTGTCCACCTGAATTTGCTTACCGTGCGACATAATAACGATCCGTGTTGCCAACGTTAAAGCCTCATCCATATCATGGGTCACAAAAATAAACGTTTTGCCTAAACGTTCCTGTAGATCCTTGACCAGATCCTGCAACGATTCACGCGTGATCGGATCCAATGCACCAAAGGGCTCATCCATTAAAATAATATCTTGATCCGCAGCTAATGCCCGAACTACCCCGATCCGCTGTTGCTGACCACCAGATAATTCAGCTGGATAACGATCCAAATAGTCCTCTGGTAATTCAGCTAATTTGATCATTTCTACTGCTTTTTCGTTACGCTTCGCTTCAGACCACTTTAGTAATTTGGGTACTAAAGTAATATTTTCGCGAATCGTCATGTGTGGCATCAAGCCCACGTTCTGGATCACATAACCGATTTTACGTCGTAACTTTACTGGATCCATTTTAGCGATGTTTTCGCCGTTAATTTTAATCGTTCCGGAAGTTTGATGAAGCATCCGATTGATCATCCGCATTGTGGTGGTTTTACCTGAACCAGATGTCCCGATAAAACAAATAAATTCACCTTTTTCAATCTCCAAATTAAAATCATCTACTGCTTTGTTGCCGTTATAAATCTTGTTCAAATGCGACATTGTTAGTAATGTCATTTGCTCATCACCTTCTTTTAGAATCATGTCTCTATAATGGTAAACATACTTTCAATCTAATTGCAAAAATATATGCCGTTATTTGCACTATAAAGTAGCTTAATTTTATTACAGTGATTGCTTATGCAACTCGGCTAACTATCCCTACTAATCCTATTCACTTAAGCTTTAAACACGACGAATCATTCTGATTGTACCTGCTTATATTGCCTACTAACTAATTTTCGAGTTACTTCACAATATATCTATTATCCTTGAACTAAAAAATAAATGCAAATTAGCACTCTGAATCATTGAGTGCTAATTACTAGCATTTTGACCAACTTTGACTATAATAGAATTTGTAAGGTAATCAAGTATTACTAAACAAAAAAATTAATTGGAGGCTTTTGTTATGGCAAATGATTTAACGAATCGGCAAAATGACTTGATGGACTTAGGTACAGGTCGCTTCTTCAATCGGCTAGCGCATAGCTTCTTTGACGACGCTTTCCAATTTCCAGAGTTCGACGACACCATGCGGACAGATATCAAAGAAAGTGATCAGGCCTATCACGCAACCATTGATTTGCCTGGAATTGATAAAAAGAACCTGCAAATCGATTATCAAAACGACGTCTTAACCGTTAGCGCTAAAAACGAGCAAAACACTGATGAACGCGATAAAAATGATCAGTTAGTCCGGCGCGAACGGCACTACGGTCAATTTTCACGGCAATATCAACTGCCTAACGTGGATCAAGCTAAAATCACTGCGAAATATGACGACGGCGTCTTAAAGATCACTTTACCAAAATCAGCTAACGCGACTAAACATCAAATCGAAATTCAATAATTTGTCATCAAGAGACTGTAACATAAGTGAAATTATGTCGCAGTCTCATTTTTATTGCCGAACATTATAGCTTAAACGTGTGCCATAAGACCGCTCCCTCCGCTTAGCTACGATCGTCAAATAATCCACTACGTGTATTATTCGTCAATCTAGGCTAATGCTCAGGAGCTGACCGTCTTATGGCACACTCTATTTGCCTATGTATTTTATAATTCTCGCGCAGCACTGATACTGGCGAGCAATGCGCCTGTGGCAGTCAGCATTAAGCTCAACCAATGGATCTCCTCAATATTGTGCGGTAAACAACTAATAAATAAGCCGACGAAAATCACTGCCAACCAAAAATCAAAACGTTTCAGAAATCGCATTATACTGCCTCCCGTTTAATTTGTTATTATCTAGCTTAACTAAAAATTAACAAATTAGAATCACGCTTATTAACGATTTTCATCTACGACTTTAGTGTGATAATTCTAGAAGTGGCGTAATTGCAATAAATCCGCTAAACTATATGGTAACTTAAATCTATAATTTGTTGGAGGAATCAGTGTGAGCTTATTAATTAATTGGTTGATCATTATTGTGGTCGGCTTTATTGCGGCAATTTTTGTTGCGGCAGAATTCTCAGTGCTTAAAGTTCGACCATCCTATTTAAAAGAATTGATCAATAACGGTAATCGCACCGCCAAAGTGGCACAAGGTTTACTGGAAAAACTTAATGACACACTTTCCACCACGCAGGTGGCGATCACTTTCACCGGAATTTTAATGGGGGCGATCGGTGAAAGTACACTGTCGGAAACAATCGTTCTACTTTTCGCTCAATTTGGCGTCAAGCTCCCAGAAAACTGGATACTTTCCACTGTCAGTATCATTATCCTAACTTACTTAGAAGTCGTTTTAACCGAACTAGTCCCTAAGTCAATGGCGATCGATCGGCCGAATAAAATCGTTCTATTGATCACTCGCCCCGTTAGCGGTTTCCAAAAAATTGCCTTCCCATTAGTTTGGTTCATGAATCTATCCGCTGCTGCCGTTTTAAAAGTACTCGGCTACACCGTGGCCACTGAAAGCGAAGATATTTTTACCCAAGCGGAGATCCTCGGTATCACTCGTGAGGCAGTGCGCGGCGGCACAATTGATTCTGCTGACGCTACTTTTATTTCACGTGGCTTCGACTTCAATGATCGCACCGCCAAAGACGTTATGATCGATCGTACTTCAGCCATTTTCATTAGTAATCAAGATGATGTTGCAACGGCTTACCAACGCTATTTAGAAACTGGCTTAACTCGTTTTCCGGTGATGCGCAACCAAAATCATGACCAAGTTTGTGGTTATCTTTACGCTTATGATTTAGCTAAACAAAACGCCATTGATGCCACCGT
Source organism: Loigolactobacillus zhaoyuanensis (assembly GCF_003946385.1). Taxonomy (GTDB): domain Bacteria; phylum Bacillota; class Bacilli; order Lactobacillales; family Lactobacillaceae; genus Loigolactobacillus; species Loigolactobacillus zhaoyuanensis. The sequence goes on along the minus strand of NZ_RHOE01000012.1, from coordinate 34,485 downwards.
TTCAGTCCAAACATTGATTCGGCCGATCGCACATGTGCCAGAAGGTATGCTGATCAATGAAATTTACCGCATGATGGTACGAACTAAATCACCATTTGCCCTAGTTACCGATGAATATGGCGGTACAGCTGGTATCATCACCGATGAAGATATCAACGAAGAGCTCCTGGGTGATATCCAAGACGAAAATGATCGTGATAAAGATTACGTCCAGGCCCAAGACGACGGTAGTTATCGCGTCAATGGCAAAATTACACTAAGTGATTTTGAAGTTGCTTTTAAAGTCCGTATTCCCGCCTTAGAAGAAAGTAATGCCGTCACCTTATCCGGCTATTTATTAGAGCAACAGCCAACTATCGGTTTACATGAACAATTGATCGTACCACCTTTCAGCCTGACCGTCGCTGAAATTGGTGATAATCAGCATATTACTTGGATCACAGTAAGTAAGGCAACGGAAAAAGAAGATTGATTTAAAAAGAGCTTAGTGAATGTATATATTCACTAAGCTCTTTTTGGACACTTTTAGTATCTAATTGGTGCGATGCCGCTATGTTGGACTTTACGCTGCTGCTTATGCCGCAACTGTTGGACTTGCATTTCAGCATCATGCTCTAAGCCAGCCCGCGTCCGCTTTGTCGCATAGACAGTCTGATCAGCCCGTACCATTTGTACGGTTGAGCCCAGCAACAGAATACAGACAAAAATCAACGGTAAACCGGCTAAGGTACAAATCGTTTGTACGGTTTTAAAACCGCCAACAACGACGATCCCCATTGAGAAGAGAATGAAAACACCGACCCAGATCATCCGATTGAAGCGGCTGGGTTCTTGGCCTGCTTTCAATTTCAAGCTAGTCAATGAAGAAACGATAAAGGCTGAAGATGAGATCGTTGTGGCCAGGAAAATAAAGCAAGATAAGCTATAGAAAATCAAAACCGCTACCTTAAATGGTAAGGTGCTCAATACTTTAGCGATAACTGCGGCTTGACCTTGGGTATTTAAGATCTGGACCAAATTAATAACGCCGCTATGCTGCAAATACAGCGAATAGCCACCTAAAATGGCGTAGAAACTCATGCAACCTAAAGCACCGAAAACGAGCATGCCCACGATAATTTGCCGAATCGTGCGTCCTTTAGAGATTTTGGCGATAAATAACCCAGTAAATGGCATATATGATAACCACCAGCCCCAATAAAAAATCGTATTGGCATTGGTCACAATGGCATTTTTCCCAACTAAACCTGTGCTTAGTGGAATAAAGCGACTGACTAGGTGGCCCAGATTACCGAGCTCCAATTGGCTTATAAACTTAGTTGGCCCTAACAACAAAACAAAGGCTAAAAAGCCCACCGCCGTCCAAATATGTGCTGCACTCAAGCGATCAATACCGCCTTCTAAGCCAGCAAACACAGTAACTGCAAATAAAACAAATAAAATCGCAAATAAGGCTAATTTCAGCATGAAGTTATCGGGAACACCGGTAAAACTGTGGACTACCGTTGCTAAAATCGGAATCTCCAGCCCAACCGATGAGCCAATGCCACCCATAATACCAACAACCACTAAAAAGTCGACAAATGTGCGCAACATTTTTTTGTAGCCTTGTTGACCGTCAAGCAAGGTAATAGCTTCACTCAAGCGTTGCACTGAACGATGCTTATTGTACATCGCATAACCGATCGCAATCGTTGCCGAAGCAAACATCATCCACGCCATCGGACCCCAATCAAACTGGCCAAACATACTAGCATCTAAATAGGCTAAGTGTGAAAATGGCTTAACGTTAAAAGCGGGATGAGCAACAGCCCGCAATGGATCGACCATACTTAACATTAAAATGCTGGCGTCGATCGCCGTTGCAAAAACCATACTTCCCCATTGAAAATTATTATACTTGGGTTTGTCGGTCGCTTTGCCAAGACGAATACGACCAAAGTGGCTACTAGCTAAGTAAACAAAGAAAACGAAGTTCAGAATATATACACCGAAGAATAGCCAGCCCATGTTAGTCGTAATACCAGTCATTACGCTAGCTAACCAACGCTGAACTGAATGACCGCCAAGCAGTAAAATCAGCGACATTAACACGAAGAGACTTACAGTTGGTACAAAAACGGTTCGATCAATTTGTTTTGCTTTTAAAATTATAAACCTGCGCCTGAAAACACGTCCACAACTGGCGTGCCCTAGAGGAAAATTACTGATTCGTCCTGGTGTTGTCGCAAAGTGTCTGCACTTTACTGACAAACTATAGCTTGGTTATCCGCCATGCTTCCAGTCCCCAGTCGTTAATTCCCGGATTCATCCTTGATCACCGGTACATATAGTGCCACGCGAGGTTGCCCCCGTTCTAGGTGAGTTTCAGTCGCAGTATTGCCTTCTTTCTTTTTTTTGGAATTAAGATTACTCATTTAAAATGAGCTCAAGGAATTCGTGACCTTTTGCAGAGTGCTAAAAAAGGCGCTTAGATTATAGAACATAACCTAGCTTGCTAATAAGATTCGCATAGCGAATCGTTTAACAAGCGTAGTTATGTGGAATAATCTGCCTTTTTTGGCACTCTCTAATTAAAGCTGTTTAATCACACGCGCTGGATTACCGGCGATCACGACCTTATCTGGAAATGATTTTGTCACAACAGAACCTGCACCGACAACGACTTCATTCCCTAGCGTCACACCAGGCAACACCGTCACGCGGCCGCCAAACCAGCAGCTATTGCCGATCGTGATCGGTGCACCCATTTCAATATCAGCATCACGCCGCGCTGCATCTAAAGGATGAATCGGCGTGTATAGCCCAATATTCGGGCCAAAATAGCAATGATGACCAATCGTGATCGGGCATGTGTCCAAAAACGTCATATCATAGTTACCGTAAAAGTGATCGCCGATATGAATATTAAAGCCATAATCAAACTTAAATTCACTTTCGACGAAAAAGTCTTCCCCAGTATCCGCTAATAACGCTTTGAAACGCTGATTACGTTCTGCATTGTCGTCAATTAGGTTGATTTCTTTTAACTGCCGCCGAATCATTTTCCGGCGTTCGATCAATTCAGGATCAAATTGTTGGTAAACTTCGCCGGCAGTCATTTTTTCGCGCTCTGTTTTTTTCATCATACTATCATTTTACCATACTTCCAACTAAATGTTTAGGCTTGCAGAAAAGCGTGACGCCAAGCTCAAAATCAAACCGGTGATTTCCATGGGAATCGCCGGTTATCAGGAAATATTTACATAAATAGCTATCATTGTCTATGAAAAAATATAGCTTAAGCTGATCACCTATTTACTCCACAATATTAGAAAAAAATCCGGCATACGACTAAATTTTTCTATAAAAATATAGTGCCAGCAACTAGCTTAATTATGTAGATCACTTTTTCTAATCACAAAATGGTGGCCGCGGCTGACTTATGCAGCACGGCCTAAAATGTTCAGAAAATAAAAAAAGATTACACCATAATTATTATCTGTGGTGTAATCCTAGATCAGTAAAATTCATCATTAACTTTATTTTAGTTTTTAAAACTAATTCGATCAATCTGCTAAACTAGTGGCCAGCGCAACTGTCTAAAAAAACTAATTAGCTTGACAAAAGGCCAAATAATAGCTGACCGCCGCAACAGTTTGCGCTGATTGTACAGTTCCGTTTTTGATCAGTTTAACCAGCTCAGTTAAGGGTATCAATTGGCTATTAACAAATTCATCAGCGTCGAAGTGCGTTGCCACTCGCTCAGTAGCGTCAATGCGCGCTAGGACCAACGTTACCCGTTCATCAGTGAAACCTTCCGATGAAGCCACAGTCGTCAGTTCTTGTAGGTTATGCGCCACGTAGCCAGTTTCCTCGCTTAGCTCACGGGGAGCGGCTGCTAAGGTATTTTCGCCCTCATTTAGTAAGCCTGCTGGTAGCGCAATACTTTCTTGATTGAAGCCCGAGCGATATTCGGTATTGATGACTACTTGCTGATCGGCTGTTAGTGCTAGAATTGCCACCGCAGGCCGATGTAAAATAACATCCCGCGTTACCGTCATTTGATCCGGCGTTTTAATTTGACGCTGGACTAAATCAAAAATATAACCGTGATAAATGTGTTTCTCAGTTTGAATTTGGCCAACTTGACCAGCATTCTTTAGATGCATCAGCGATCAACCTTCTTCTATTGTAGTAAAAACTGCCCAGCCGCACTAATGCGTTTGGACAGCAGCTGATTCTATTATAGCGAGTTTGCTGCTACTTTGAAACGTTGCAACCCGATCCCCGCAAAACCACTGATCAGTGACATTACTGGGCAGAGTAAACTGAAGAACACAAACGGTAAGTACTCAATAGTCGGAATGCCCAACGTATTGGCTAAGAACACGCCACCGACACCCCATGGTACCAAGTAATTGATGACCGTACCGCCATCCTCTAAGACGCGGCCTAAAGCTTCATCGCTTAAGCCACCTTGATTAAAGGCCTTTTTAAACGCTCGCCCTGGTAAAATAATTGATAAAAATTGTTCGCCAACAAATAAGTTAACGCCAATACAAGCTGCTAAGCCAGCCAAAATTAACTTGCCATTACTATTTAAATGCTGTGCAATTGGTGTCATTACGGCCTCGATCAAACCAAATTTCACCAATAAACCACCTAATGATAGCGTCAATACAATTAGCGCAACCGTCGGCATCATGCTGACGATACCGCCACGGGATAATAATTTATCGACACCCGCGTTACTAGTATGGGCCACAAAACCGTCGGTGATGATCGTCGCTAAATTTTTCAAACCTAAATGTGGCTGCTCAACAAATAATAGACCGGCGGTGACAAAAACATTGAGTAACATCGTTGGAATGGCGGGCACTTTAAACGCAGCACAAGCAAACACTAAAATAATCGGGATCAATGCCCAAAATGAAACTGTGAAGTGCTGATTCAAGATCCCAACGGTTTGTTGAATGCGATCTAGGCTAGCATTGGTACTTGTATGCCCCAAAAAGCTAAAAATAATCAACGTGATCCCACCAGCGGGTAAAATCGACCAGTATAAGTTGCGCATATGGGTGAACAGATCAATATCAACAACGGCCGCGGCTAAATTATTGGTTTCTGATAATGGTGATAACTTATCACCCATGATCCCACCGGAAATGATCGCACCGGCTACCATTGCTGGATTTAAATTCATCGTCATTCCCATGCCGAAGAAAGCTAAACCGACCGTTGACGCGACGGTAAAGGTACTACCAACAGCGGCCCCAACTAAGGCACAAACCACAAACACAGATGGTAGGAACCAGCGGACGCTGATCAATTTAAAACCGACTACCATCAAGGTTGGAATGGTCCCGGCAGCGATCCAAGTACTGATCATCGCGCCAATCAAGATAAAAATAAAAATCGGGATGATCCCTTTCTCAATGCCTTCTGCAATGCCGACATTGACGGTTGCCCAATCAGAGTGACGCCACTTAGCCCACACCATGACCAAACTCATCGCCAGCATCACCGGCACTTGTGGTGATAAACCAAAGCCGATCACGCCAACCCCCATCACTGCTAAAACAATGATCAATACGATCAGTGCTTCGGTGAAACTTAATTTTTTCATTTTATTCTGCATAATTTTTGTTCTCCTGTCTTTCATCGTTTAGTTAAACTGACTTTGTTGAACCACTGGTCAGTTTCAATAACGCGCCTTACCACCGCAGTGTTGTTGCATCACGTTTACTTCCCCTCAAAATTAAGTATAAAAAAAGTCCCTGCCGCAAAATAAATTGCAACAGGGACGACAAATGCCGTGGTACCACCCAGATTGAGCCTAGAGCTCCACTCTGCAAGCGAGTATCGGCGCTTGAATGCCGTTTGAACCCAGAACGGTATTTGGTTAACTTACCCTGATCGGTTCGCAGCAACCACCGACTTTCTGACACCCAGATAAATTAACTACTTTTTGTTCTGCATCGTTCACATGATATAAAGTAACTGTAGCCTATCATCTAAAATCAAGGCTGTCAATCGCAAATTTATTTCAAGCGCGCTAGTAATTAGCTTCAAGCGCGCTCGCTTAAAATACCGTGTTCAACTACACCAATATATTTTTTGGCATGAGCAATAATTTCGTCAAACTCATTCAGCGTTGCCTGCGGATTTTTCTTCATGAATAGCTTAGTTTCTTTTTCAATTTGCCCCATTACTGCATTCATCATGATCATAATGGTCTGCTGATCTATCTCTGGCCGTAACGGCAGGCGGTCCAATACTGGCGTAACCAACCGAGCCAGATTATTTTTAGTTGCACTTTGATAAATGCCTTTAATAGCGGCCTGCACTTCTGCTGGCGCTTGATCGGCGCTAACATAACCATTCATCAACACACCAAATTCATCCGGATACTGCAATTCTAACGCAATTTTATATTTTGTGGCACGTACGATCATATCCACTAAATCATTGGCCTCGCGCCAAATACTGTAATCCGCCACTGCTTCCATTTTATCGACTGCCTGTTGTAATGCCGCCACAAATAGGTGAGCCTTATTGCCAAAATAGCGAAAAACAATGCCTTTGGATACCGCTGCTTCATGAGCAATGACATCAGTTTTAGTGGCACGGTAGCCATAGATGGCGAAGTTATGCATTGCGCTGGCCAAAATTCGCGCAACCTTAGCGGGGTCCTTAGGAACTGTTGTGATGTCTTCAGTCATTAACCTGCTGCCTCCTGCTTAATTTTCAACCATATCTCTTCTTCTATAAAGCATAAACCCAATCACAAATAACGCAAATGCCAGCGCCACTAATGCTCCAGTCAGCGGCCATTGAACCTGCCGCAAGGGTACATTATTGATCCAACCGTAAGGCGTTAAATTCACGGCCCATTTAGGCAGATCCAATAAATTACCTAAATATAGGGAAATAAAACCATAGATCGGCACTAGCCAACTGATTGCTTGTAGCCGCGGTAATAGCCCGGCGAATACCGCACTAATACCCACTGTAACCAACAATGCCGGCAGGTAGCCATAGAAAGCACGTAAAAAACGGCTTAGTGGAATCGGTGTATCCATCACTGACTGCCCTGCAGCGTACATCCCGATAACGCCCAATAACAGGCTTAAGCTTCCAGTAATCAGGGCTAATACAACATAGCTGCAATATAGATGCAACCGGGAAATTGATTTAGCATGGATCTGTTCCAACCAACCTTTACGTTCATCACCGTTAAGTTTCAGAATGATTTGCATGGCCGGTATCGTACTTAGCACCACAAATACAATTGCTAATAACGCTGCAAAGTTTAAAATAACGGTTTGCGTGGCCGCATTCACCGCTTTGCTACCCATTAATTGAGCCACCATTGGATTAGTTTTCATAATATCGCCAACAGTTCCAAAAATTGAACCATAGCTGGCGCCTAAAACAAACAGGCCAATTAGCCAAACAATAAAGCTAGTCCGTTCTAGCCGGAAAATCAAAGTCAATGGCCCTGCCAACAATGCCGACGCCTGCTTACGTCCAGGACGTGTGGCAATTAAGCCAGCGGTCACATCACGATGTGCATAGGCGTAAAATGTGGCACCAATCACTAATAGCGCTACGCCAAGCATTGCCAACACTGGCCACCAGATATTTTGATCATAAACCGATAATTTCTCGATCCATCCAAACGGTGACCACCAAGTATAGTCAGGGTTCGTGACGTCAGTCAGCATACGGACTAAAAATAAAATGGCTAACACCAAATAACTTAAAATTGTGGCGCCACGGGCATTATCACTTAGTTGAGCCATCAACAAAGAAAAAACACCGAACATAAAACCAACTGCAGCTAGTCCAAGGCCAAATAGCCAACTACCAGCTGCATTTGCCCCAGTCATATTAGCAGCAATTAAACTGAGCGACTCTAAAATACCGATCACTAAATTGATGATCAAAAGTTCTAGTGTAGCCGCCAATAATGGTGCGTATTTACCGACCGCATGAGCACGGACTAACTCCAAGATACCGTTATCTTCTTCTGCGCGCGTTGCTTTGACCGCAAAATAAATATTCATTATTGCCATGAATAAGCCCATGAATACCATCATTTCCATCGCAAAGATAAGCGCCACGTTATAAGGCTGTTGTGCGGTAAAAGGACCAAACATCGAAATCATTGCCGGTGTTTTTAGTGTCGCCACAATTGAATTCATTGCCGCTTTGGTGCCATATAGGCCATCAAACTTACCACCACCAATACCCATCAAGCCAACGAGACCAATTAACCAAATTAAAATTTTGAGCCAGTCTCGTCGTAAATAAAAGCGCGTTAGGTAGCCGGTCTGACTAAAGTTATTATTGTGCATCGCGTTTCACCTCTTGACGGTCATCATTGTAATAACGTAAAAAGAGATCTTCCAGCGTTGGCGGTGTGCTTTGTAAACTAATAATTTCTTTAGCGGCTAAAGCTGCCATAACTGGACTCATTTGGTCAGAATCGACCGCAAATGAAATTTTATTTACTTCACTAGAATCTACCTTAATATCATGAACCCCAGCTAACTGACTAATATCATTCGGTGCTTGTTTAGTTTGTACCTGAACGACCGTCCGAGTAAGGTGACGCATCTCTTCCAATGAGCCAGTTTCAATGATCCGTCCTTGGCGAATAATACCAATGCGATCACACATCCGTTCCACTTCCGATAAAATATGGCTGGACAACAAAATACTTTTACCAGCCTGTTTTAGCGCCAACACATTTTTTTGGAAAATCTCTTCATTCAATGGATCTAAGCCTGAAGTGGGTTCGTCAAAAATATATAGATCGGCTTCAGTTGAGAAAGCAGCGATCAAGGCTACTTTTTGCCGATTGCCTTTGGAATAAGTTCTCGTTTTCTTAGTTGGATCTAATTCAAATTGCTTGATCAATGTATCTGTTTTGGCTGAATGCTTTTGGTGATTTAACTTTAAAAATAAATCGATCACTTCGCCACCAGTTAGATTAGGCCACAGATACACATCCCCTGGTACGTATGCTAAGCGCGTGTGAATTGCCACCGCATCGCGCCAAACATCCTGACCAAAAATTGTCGCCGCCCCGCCACTAGCGCGTAGGATCCCCAATAAGGTTCGAATGGTCGTCGATTTACCCGCACCATTGGGGCCAATAAAGCCAAAGACTTCCCCCTGACGTACAGCAAAGGTTATATCTTCCAGCGCAACCGTCTTACCAAACTTTTTTTGTAAATGTTCGATCTCAACTACATTTTCCACCATGATCATCGCTTCCTCCTCTGAAGTCACACCTACTAAATTCCCAGTACAATTGCCTTATTTATCATTTGTGCCATGAGTATAGGCTCTTTTGACTATACAGTCAATGACTAATCAGTCAATATATTTTTGTAAACGGACACTTTTTCAGCTACTGTTTATTTTTTTAGATTATTCTGCAGTTAGAATGAAATTTTATTTACACTAAATAAGTATTAAAGACCGTTTTTATAGTGTTTATTCGTAATTAATTGTGTAAAATTTATAATCATTATTATTAAGAAGTGGTTTTAATTTAGCACTAAATGGCTTATAATAAAAGCGTAGCCAAATTTATTTGGCTACCAATAAACTTCATAGGAGGTCAATATTTTTATGAAAGTAATCGTTGTAGGTTCATCACATGGTGGTTATGAAGCTGTTCGGGAAATTTTAGCCAATGACCCAACAACTGAAATTCAATGGTATGAAAAAGGTGATTTCTTATCCTTCCTTTCTTGTGGCATGCAATTATATCTTGAAGGTACCGTTAAGGATGTTAATTCCGTCCGCTACGCAACACCAGAAAAGATGCGCGCACAAGGTGTATCCGTTTATACACGCGAAGAAATCACTGCCATTGATCCACAAGCACACACCGTCCATGTACAAAATCATAATAATGAGACTGAACGAGAAGAAAAATACGACAAATTAATTCTTAGCGCCGGTGCAGTACCAGCAATGATACCTGTTCCCGGTAAAGATTTAGATAATGTTTACGCGATGCGTGGCCGCGATTGGGCAATTAAACTTAAGGCTAAAACAGTTGATCCTGACGTTAAAAACGTCGTCGTCATTGGGTCTGGTTATATCGGTATCGAAGCCGCTGAAGTTTTCGCTAAAGCTGGTAAGCACGTTACCGTGATCGACTTATTACCACGTCTATTGAGCCTATACTTGGACGCTGAATTTACTGACGTTCTAACCAAAGAAATGGCTGAACGTGATATCTATGCAGCAGTTGGCCAATCAGTTCAACGTTTTGAAGGTAATGCTGGTAAAGTCACTCAAGTTGTGACTGACCAAGCAACCTTCCCCGCTAATCTAGTGATCGAAGCGGCTGGGATCAAACCTAACACCGCTTGGCTCAAAGATACCCTTGAATTAGATGAAAAAGGCTTGATCAAGATCGACGAATATTTGCGGACTAGTCAACCCGATATCTTTGCGGTTGGTGACGCTACTTTGGTTCGTTTCGCTCCAACTGGTGGTTCAGCACGGATCGCTTTGGCAACCAATGCTCGCCGTCAAGGTCGGTATGCTGCTAAAAACTTAGTCGATGCTAAATATCCAGTACCTGCTGTTTCTGGTTCTTCTGCATTATCTGTTTTTGATTACAAATTTGCTTCCACTGGGATCAAGGAAGGTACTGCTGGTAATTATGGTGTCGCGACTAAATCCGTCTTCGTTACCGATACTTACCGGCCACCATTTGTTCCTGAAACTGCTGGTAATACAGAAGTATTGTTCAAGCTAACTTACGACCCTAAAAACGGTCGTGTGCTTGGTGCACAGATTATGTCAAAAGCTGACGTTACTGCTAACATCAATGCCATTTCACTTGCTATTCAAGGTAAAATGACGATCGATGATTTGGCTTACGCCGACTTCTTCTTCCAGCCTGGCTTTGATCGGCCTTGGAATATCATCAACGTTGCCGCTCAAAAAGCCCAACGCGAAAATTAATCTGAAAATAGCGCCCTTACCGGCGCTATTTTTGTTGTCCGCTATAAGGTTATGCTACTGTGAAAATAAATTTCACAACAAATACTGACTGCTTCACAGTGTTTATTGTTATAGTTATTATAGAAACGGAGTGATTATTTTGGTTCAACTAACTAAATTAACGGATACATTTACTTTGAATAACGGGACAAAGATCCCAATTGTTGGTTTTGGTACTTGGCAAACGCCTGATGGTACTGTGGCTAAGGAATCTGTTAAAGCAGCGATCGCAGCTGGTTATCGGCACATTGATACCGCTTTTGCGTATGGTAATGAGGCTAGTGTTGGTGCCGGCATTCGTGAAAGTGGCGTTAAGCGTGACGAATTATGGGTCACCTCAAAACTAACCGGTAACGATCACGGCTACAATAATACTAAAAAAGCGATCGATACTTCACTGAATAATTTAGGCCTTGATTACCTAGATCTTTACTTAATTCACTGGCCTAATCCAATTGCTTTTCGTGACGAATGGATCGAAGCTAATGCAGGTTCCTGGCGTGCCATGGAAGAAGCGCAAACAGCCGGCAAACTAAGAGCGATCGGTGTTTCTAATTTTCGGCCTAAGCATTTAGACGAACTACTTAAAACAGCAACGGTCGTTCCCCAAGTTAACCAAATTTTCTTAAACCCCAGTGATCTACAGTCTGAAGTTGTCGCCTACAACAATAACCACAACATCCTATCTGAGGCCTATAGTCCACTAGGTACTGGTAAGATTTTTGCTGTACCTGAATTGAAGACAATTGCGGAAAAATATCACAAAACAGTTGCCCAAGTTGTTTTGCGTTGGTCACTACAACACGGCTTTTTACCACTACCAAAATCGGTGCATGCCGAACGTATTCGTGAAAACACACAGTTATTCGACTTTGAATTAAGTTCTGCTGACGTTGCTGCCATTGATCAATTACACGGTGTCGCCGGCGTTGCAACTAATCCAGATACGATCACTTGGTAAATAAAAGCGTCTAGCTGACGCTTTTTTACTTGGCACTGATGGTTAAGAATATGCTTACAAAAAATAGTTATACAAATCACTAACAACGTGCTACGATGACGTCGTACGTTTTGGGGAACGTTCTCAGCAAACGTTTCTAATTACAAATTAAGGAGCTGGATATATTGAATAAGTTAAGTCGCAAAATCGTGACGTTGGCAGCTGCAGTCTTAATGGGCGGCTCAGTTGCAACGTTCTCTGCTGTTGGTGGCGCACAAGCCGCTACCGACAATAACCAAGTGGTATTGAAACAATTGGATACTGCACCACATGGTAAGCAAGCTTTCGCTGTGACCACAGTTGCTATGAAGGGTGACAAGATCGTCGCTGCCTACATTGATGAATTCCAATTCGTCAAAAAAGGCTCTGACGGCATGACCCCTGTTCCTAACAGCACTAAAGGTTTTGCTAAGGGTGTTAAGAATAAGCAAATGCTGATCTCAAAAGCAACTAATGATGAAGCTTATAGCGGTTTAATGAGGAAAGAAGTTAAAGCAACACAAGGTCGTGAACAGTCTCTAGAAGCAATTCAAAAATACACAGTTGGTAAAACAGCAGCACAATTAAATACAGCCCTAGCTAAAGACAAGAAAATGCAAGAGAAAGTTATTTCTGGCGCAACCTTGGCTGATACTAATGGTTATGTAAAATCAATTGCGCAAGCAGCGACTAAAGGTTATGTAACTAAGGGTATCGATGTGACTGATGACAACATTACTTTGAAACAAGTCGAAGCAGCACCCCATGGGACTGACTCATTTGGCGTTACCACTGTTGCTATGAGCGGCGATAAAGTTGCTGCTGCTAGCATCGATGAATTCCAATTTGTACCTAAAAAGGGCTTCAAGGGTGTTCCAAACAGCAACTCTGATTTCGGCAAAAATTATCCTAAAGGTAAAATCTTAATTTCTAAACAAGTTAATAATAAAGCTTATAGTGCTTTGATGAAGAAGGAAGCTAAAGCAACCAAACCACGGATGACTTCGATCAACGCTATCAACAAGTATGCCGCTGGCAAGACTGCTGATCAATTGAAGAATGACTTAAATGCTCATTCCAAGATGACTGATGTAGTTTCTGGCGCTACACTTGAAGACACTAACGGTTATGTGCAATCAATCGTTGATGCCATCAATAAATAATTATTCTTTGAAAAATCCCGCAAAATTTGTGGGATTTTTTTATTTCTGCTGCTTAAATTCCATTTTAGGACCAAGCTGCCCGCGTTTTCACCCTAACAAAAACGCGATAGCTTCATTTATGATGCTTAAAATAATTTGTTACAATTTTCTTAAATATATAAAGCTTTCCAAGATAGCGCTAAAAGCTGTAGAATGGTAGTAAGAGTAAAAATACATCGCTGGGGGGAATTTTTCCGTGGATATTGAAAAATCTTTGGACTATCAAAAACGGTTTTTTACGAACTTTGCGGCAGCTTGGCAAGATCATTCTGATCTTGATCTCTACCGTGGAATTGATGCAACCGCTGAGGCACTAAGGCTTGACCTCTCTGAAGTACCAGGCTATATTTTAGCGTACGATAAGCAAGCTCAATCTGAATTGCGTGCTTATTTGCAAAAAGGTCTAGTTGAATGGTTACAGACTTATATCCCATTCTTTGAAGTTAGCGCCGATGGCATCGTGATGTTCGGCGATTGGTATCATCGGCGACAATTTGGCGTACTTGATGTATGGACGCGCCAAATTATGCAATATTCCGATGCCGAGCGCCAGATCATACCTGATTTAGAGACTTACGCGGCTGATCCCAAGAATTATCTTAAAAAGCGCTTAGCTAGCTTGCACGATGACGCTTTTGCTGAGGCTGATCATTTACAAAGCCAGTTAGAAAAAGCAGAAGCAGCCGCAGTGGCTGAGCCCGACGCGCAAACACGTAGTAATCGCGATCGTAATAGTGGTGGCTTCAAAGGCTTAATGAAAAATTTCATTGATCAGCCAGAAGAAGGCGCGTCCCCACAAGCCAGCGGTGATACTAGCGAAGTGGCTAGCTTACAATCAAGTTTAAACGCGGCTCGTGCTGCAGCGCAAGCACGTTACGATGAAGAAAAACGGCAAATTCAAGTTGAAGCAGCCGTGACCAACTACGAATATCAAGCAATCATTAGTCAATATAGTTCCTTAAAACAATTTGAAAATTCGTTACAGCATATTGCTGATAGCTATATGGCTAGCTTAGCAGCTGGTCCACAATTGGCGACACAGAGGGAGAGTGACGACGACAATGCTTAATTTCAAACAACCACAATTACGCGATGTTATCGAAGCTCCCGCCGATATCGCCCAAGTACGTACGAATCTTGCCCGCTTGTATCAACAAAAACGGCAATTGTTAACTGATAAAGCACACTGGGCACATAACGATGCGGCTTTATTTGAAGCTGGTGCTAGCTATACCCGCTTATTTATGGATAAAATGTGGGAAGCTTTCAACGAAGATAAATTGATCGGCGATTCGGCACTGATCGAACATTTATGGCTACAAGTCGTGCAACAAGAACATGGCACCGCCGTGAATGTTAACTACGCTGATGAAGCTGGTGAAAATCATGTACTATTTGCGATCGACCAAGCCCTACACGTGCAGGCGCATCTGACGGCTCACGAGTTGCCGGTCTTAGCTGATATCACTGATGAAGCCCCTGATTATTTGATCAATGAAAAAATGTTCCCAGCGTTACTACAAATAATCAAATTATTGTATGCAGCCGATCTACGTTTCCGCTCACCTAAGGAAACCATTCTACAACCAGTTAATGATCTTCATTTTGGCGTTAAATTCCCTGATGCTAAAACCTTCACCGCCACGCTTAAAGTTAGTAACAACGTAGCAGTGCCCGTTAAGATCAATGTGGAAATTGGCCATTACGATGTTCGGAGTTTTCAAGTGGTTGACGAAACTGGCAACGACGTGACGACCATCGGTAAGCCCCATGTTTCTGCTAGCGGTACTTTCAGCTGGGAAGCACAGCACCTGCCTGAGTTGACTAATCAGACGTTAACGCTGACGGTCGAAGCAGTTGCCATTGACACACTACCTTGCCTAGATAACTTGTTTGTTATTGCTTCAGGTAATAATATTTTGATGCGTACCGGCGAACAAGTTGGTAGTTTCCAATTAGAGTTGCCAAACAAGCAGGAACTAGGTATCACCGTGAACTCGCAAGACGAAACCCTGACCCTACACTACCCTGATGCGGATACCCAAATTTATGAATTAGCCAAAACTTATTCATTCTTTGGCGAGTGGCTGGAAGCAACCTTAAAAACAGCGATCATCGTTTAATACTTAGCAAAAAAGTCCTTAACGTTAGGACTTTTTTGTTATCCAAATCGATAGCAAGCTGACATTAAACGTCATATTACTAAAAAAATAACGGTTAATGCGTTTAGGAAATCATCCTCGCGCATAACCGTTATTTTCTATTTACAACATTTATTTATCAGCATAACCTTGTGGGTGGCTCTGTTTCCACGCCCACGCAGTCCGAATAATATCTTCAACGTCATCGTACTGTGGTTGCCAACCTAACACTTGACGTGCTTTTTTGCTATCGGCAACCAACGAATCAGGATCACCGCCACGTCGAGGCGCAACCTTAGCCGGAATCGCTTTACCAGTCACTTTACGTGCCGCTTCCAGCATTTGCTGATTAGAGAATCCAGTTGATGAACCTAGGTTAAAGGCCTGACTTGGATTGCCTGCTTGCAAATATTCTAAAGCTAACATATGCGCGTCAGCTAAATCCAGCACATGCACGTAATCGCGAACGTTAGTCCCATCTGGCGTTTTGTAATCAGCCCCAAAAATTTGTAATTCAGCCCGTTGTCCTGCAGCAACCTGCAAAATAATCGGGATCAAATGAGTTTCCGGATGATGGTCTTCACCAATACTACCATCAGCCTTCGCGCCGGCAGCGTTAAAGTAACGTAGTGCCACAAATTTAATACCATAAGCTTCATCAGCCCAGCGGATCATGCGCTCCATCGCTAGTTTGCTTTCACCATAAGGATTGATTGGTTCTTGATGATCAGTTTCAGCGATCAATTCATTTTCAGGTTCACCATAAGTGGCCGCTGTAGATGAAAAGACCATGTACTTCACACCTTGTTCGTGCATCACTTCAAGTAAAACGATCATCCCGTAGATGTTATTATCAAAGTACTTCAACGGATCAGTCATTGATTCACCGACCAACGAAAAAGCATCCATATGAATAACGCCATCAATTTTTTCTTTTTTAAATACATTAGTCAAAAAAGTTTTATCACGGGTATCGCCTTGATAAAAGCGGGCTTTTTCGTGAACAGCAGCTAAATGCCCCGTTGATAAATTATCGACCACAACCACATCTTGTCCTTTTTCAATCAAGCGATCGACCATATGCGAGCCGATATATCCGGCACCGCCTGCTACTAAAATTGCCATACTTGCCCTCCTACTTATAATTAAGGTTAATTTCAGCCACGCCAGCTACTCATGACAAAAAAATGATTACCGAACTTATTGTAGCACAAGTCTAGCCCATCATTTGGCTAAATTATAACCGTACAGCAACAGCCATAAACTACTAGCAATAGCGTATATTATGCACATATAAATTTGACAACGCTTTCTATCATTTAACGAATCATTTATAATGAATACAGTTAAACTATTTTTAATTATGCTGATTATTTATTGGATCACCTTAAGGAGGAGCTCATTTTGGCAGAAGAGCAGTATATTTTAGCAATTGACGAAGGCACCACCAGTACACGAACGATTATTTTCGATCATCAAGGTCGTAAAGCGGCCGACTCGCAACGCGAATTTCCGCAATACTTTCCGCAACCTGGTTGGGTCGAGCATAATGCCAACGAGATCTGGAATGCTGTATTATCGACCATCGCCAATGCTTTCATTGAATCTAGTGTGAAACCAACGCAAATTGCCGGTATCGGCATTACTAATCAGCGCGAAACGACGATCGTTTGGGATAAAAAAACCGGCTTACCCATTTATAACGCCATTGTCTGGCAATCACGGCAAACAGCGGATATTGCCGCACAACTCAAGGAAGACGGTTATTCTGATTTAATTCATGATAAAACCGGCTTGCTGATCGATGCTTATTTTTCTGCCACTAAAATTCGTTGGATTTTGGATCACGTTGCCGGCGCTCAAGAACGTGCTGAAAAAGGTGAGCTTTTATTTGGCACCATCGACAGTTGGCTCGTCTGGAAACTAACTGGCGGCGAGGTCCACGTTACCGATTACTCCAACGCCAGCCGAACGATGCTATTTAATATTCATGATCTGACTTGGGATGATGAGATCCTGAAAATCTTAAATATTCCCAAAGTCATGTTGCCTGAAGCACGACCAAATTCAGAAGTCTACGGCAAAACCAAAGATTATCATTTCTATGGTAGTGAAGTCCCTATCTCTGGTATGGCTGGCGATCAACAGGCTGCGCTTTTCGGTCAAATGGCTTTTGAACCTGGTATGGTCAAAAACACTTACGGTACCGGCTCATTTATTGTCATGAATACTGGTGAAAAACCGCAAATGTCACAGCATAATCTACTGACAACGATCGGCTACGGTATCAACGGCAAAGTCTATTACGCCTTGGAAGGTAGTATTTTTGTGGCTGGCTCAGCGATTCAATGGCTGCGCGATGGTATGCACCTGATCAGCACCGCGCCAGAGTCAGAAAAACTGGCCCAAGCCTCAACCGATAATGATGAAGTTTATGTTGTGCCAGCATTTACCGGTTTAGGTGCCCCCTACTGGGATTCAGATGTACGCGGCTCAGTTTTCGGCATCACCCGCGGCACCACGCGTGAAGATTTCGTCAAAGCAACCCTTCAAGCAGTTGCTTACCAAACGCGAGATGTGGTCGATACCATGAAGCTGGATTCTGGCATTGATATTCCACTACTCAAAGTTGATGGCGGCGCCGCTAAAAATAATATGCTGATGCAATTTCAAGCCGATATTTTGGATATCCCAATTCAGCGCGCCCATGATCTTGAGACAACTGCTTTAGGCGCTGCCTTTCTCGCAGGCTTGGCTGTCGGCTACTGGCAAGATCTTGATGCCATTAAAGCTGAATATGCGGCGGGCGAAACGTTCCAACCCAATATGACAGCAGCGCGGCGGGATAATCTTTATCAAGGTTGGCAAGAAGCCGTCGCTGCAACCCAAATGTTTAAGCATAAATCATTAACGTAAACCTGCTAGTACAAAATTAAGTGGGTGCCGCCTTGGTCGTCCGCTGATTTTCGCTTGCATAAAAAAGCGCATTCAAAAAACTGCCTTTCAAACTAAAATTATGCTGGCGCACTGCTGGTTATGTGTTATAGTAAACATATGAGCAGATACTCATATAAAAGCTGAGAGGCGTGATCGTTTGACTATTACAGAAAAACAAACGCCATTTATTATTGGCGTTAGTCTCAATCTTATTTATATTGTTGCTGAATTAGGTTTTGGCTTTTCCACCAATTCGATGGCGTTGATCGCCGATGCCAGCCATAATTTTAGTGATGTTCTCGGCCTATTAGTTGCGTGGATCGCGGTTTGGTTAAGTCAAAAAGCACCAACCGCCAAGCGTACTTACGGCTATAAAAGTGCCTCAATTTTGGCGGCTTTATTCAATGCTGTCTTTTTGCTGATCGCCATTGGTGGTATCGCCACTGAGGCAATTCAGCGTTTGCAACAACCGGCCACACCACATGGCTGGACCGTGATCATCGTTGCCCTACTTGGTGTTGTCATCAATGGTCTGACCACTATTTTATTCGTCCATGGCCAGAAGGAAGACTTAAACGTCAAAGGCGCATTTATGCATATGGCCGCCGACACTGGCGTTTCCCTAGGTGTCGTTGTTACTGGGATCGTGATGTTAGTGACGGATTGGACTTGGCTAGATCCCGTGGTCAGCCTAGTGATCGCCGTCGTTATCTTAATCGGCACTTGGGGTTTGCTACGTGATGCAATCAACCTTGCGCTAAATGGAGTTCCGAACAACGTTGACATCAAAGCGATTAGTAATTGTATTGCCAGTCAACCCAGTGTTTCCAAAGTACACGATCTACACATCTGGGCGATCGGTACAACTGATAACGCACTGAGTGTCCATTTAGTCCGTAACACCGCAACCAACAATGATTGTTTCTTAAATGATCTTGATCAGCAGTTGCGCACAAGTTATAACATTCAACATATCACGATCCAGGTTGAATATGGTGATTGCCAGCAAATGGAAAATGTCGAAAACTCGATTTAATCCCCACGTTCGTGGTAAAATCAAAGCGAAAACTTTCAAAAGCTAACAATCTACCTTATTTGTGGAATAGAGGATGATACGATGCAAACATTACAACGCTACACCTGGTTACGAGCTTTGGTCTATTTTATTTTTGGTGCTGTTATCTTGCTCTTTCCCCACCCTGTTTTTAGTTTTAGCGTCTACGCAATTTCATTATATTTATTGCTTTCAGGTTGCTTTAACTTAATAAACGGACGCCGGGTACAACAGCAAAACCGTAGCTATATTTTGCCTGTTTTCAGTGGTGTCTTTAAGATCATCGCTGCTTTGTTTGTCCTAATTTTTGCCCGTGTTTTGGTCAGTATCCTACCTGTTTTTCTGGGTATCCTATTGCTGATCTACGGTATTTTCAAGCTGATCCGTACGCGTGATCAACGCCAATTCGTTAACGTGACGCCTTGGAGTGGCTTTATTTACAGTATTTTAATTATCTTGATCGGTGGCTTTCTGCTGATCAATCCATTCCGCAGTGTTTTGCTCGGCTTCCAGATATTTGGTGTTGGTCTGATCGTCATGAGTATTGGTGAAATTGTGGCTTGGTGGCAAGCACGTCGTCATTAAATTATCCCTATTTTAGGCTATACACAAACAGCGACTGACTAAAACGAATTTATCGTTTTGATCAGTCGCTGCTTTTTTATTTAATTTGTTTTAATTTAATGTGATAACGTTTCCCGAGGATCAGGGGTACCGCCTCAATACTCACGTCACTAAATTCAAGGCCGAACCATTGAATCGGCGAAGCAGTATGATTTTGCAACCAGATACGCGCACCGATGATCAACCTTTCCCAGTTAGAAATATTAGTGGCTGGTGAGAGTAGTTCACGTAGTACAACAAACCTAAAATCGCCAACGTGTCGATCAGGAATCGTGGTGTAGCGTTGCTGTTGATAATCGATTTTCTTCTCACGCATTAAATCTTGAATGATCTGCCGAATATAGACATTGATCCACTGATTACGCCGGAAACCCAGATATAACGTGACGTTGACCACGCTCTTTGTATCCATCATGTCAACCTTGTAACTTTGCGTATACGGATCATCGGTGATCACCACCGTGACAAACCAATAAACCCGTGCCCGTTTCGGTCGCTTATCCAAAATTGAATATAACATACTGCGCTTGATCATATGTCCTGGCTTCATTTTCGCCATATAAACTAGATTAGTCGCGTAAAGCGGCACAGTTTCATCCGCCGATAACTCAACTAATTGGTTGCGATAAGCTAACAACGACACATATTCACGCTCAGATTCATGGCGATCACGGATCTTATTGCCATAAAACCAAATTGCCATTACCGACAGAATCAAGCAAGTAATTAAGACGGTCACATAGCCACCGTGGGCAAATTTGACCACACTGGCAATAAAGAACACGATTTCTACTGAACCGAAAAATAAAGTGATCAATAGCGCGACTAATCGATTTATTTTTTGTTGCAAATACGTGTGTAACAATAGGGTCGTCATCAACATGGTCACTGTAATTGCTAGGCCATACGCTGCTTCCATATGCTCAGAGGTGCGAAAATACAGCGTCACGCCTACCGTCACCAAACATAATAACCAATTAACATTGCCCAAATAAATCTGGCCCCGCTCAGTACTAGGATACTTGATCACCATGCGTGGCAATATCTTCAGTCGAATCGCTTCGGCGACCAACGTAAAGGAGCCAGTTATTAGTGCTTGTGAGGCAATGATTGCGGCTAACGTTGCCACAATGATCACAAATAATTTAAACTGGGCTGGTATAACCGCAAAGAAAGGATTGGCAAAACCGCTGACAGCGTGTGAATGGTAATTACGAATCAACCACGCACCTTGCCCAAAATAACTCAAGGTTAGCATGCCATAAACAAATGGCCAGCTGGCATAAATATTTTTCTTGCCGACATGACCCATATCCGAATACAATGCTTCAGCCCCAGTTGTGGCCAGAAAAACACTGCCGAGAATGAAGACCCCGGCTTTATTGGTTGGACTAAACAGTGTTTTGACCGCATAGACTGGCGATAAAGCTTTCAATACTTCAAGGTTAGGCAACATATTAACAAAACCGATCGTCCCGATCAACGCAAACCACAATAGCATGATCGGACCAAACGCTTTACCGATCGTGGCGGTACCAAAGCGTTGGATCGTAAATAGCAGCAGCAAAATAATGATCGTAGTCAAGACCACCACATTTTGATCATTGCTAAAAACAAAGCGACCAAAGTCTTGCCCTTTTAAGCCTTCGACCGCACTGGTCACTGTCACAGCAGGCGTTAAGGTCCCATCCGCTAGCAAAGCAGCCCCACCGATCAATGCCGGAACCATCAACCAACGTGCATGCTTATGCACCAAAGCATAGAGTGCAAAAATACCGCCCTCACCATTATTATCAGCCCGCAAGGCGATCAACACGTATTTAACGGTGGTCACCAACATTAGTGTCCAAAAAATCAGAGAAATACTACCGATGATATAGTCGGGCGTTGCTTTCTGTAAACCGCCAGCATCGGCGACAATTGCGTTCATCACATACAGCGGCGATGTACCAATATCACCATACACAATTCCCAGCGTGACCAACACGCCAGCAACCGATAATTTATTGCGTAAATTATTTTTCTGCATTTACCTTACCTACTAATTTCTAAAAATTTCTAACGCTGTGGCTCGATAATAACACTTTTCTGTAACCTAAAACCAGTATTGCTTAAAATAGCCTGCCGTTTTCATAAAATTCCACCATGGACTTCCGCGACATCGTGAACCATTAAGAATGCAGCCGGATCAAGTCTCCGAATTTGCTTGATCACTTGCGGATAATCTTGATTTTCTACCACTATCATCAACATTTCCCGTGCATCCCCACTAAAGCCGCCAGTCACCTGCAAGGCAGTCAAACCGCGCGCCATATCATCAACTAATAATGCCTTAATTTCCATTTCCCGATCACTCATGACGTAGATCACCCGCTTACGATCTAGCCCCGTTTCAATGTAATTCATTAGTAATGAAGTTACTACCAACGACAACAATGCCAGCACAAAAGTTTCAAAATTAGCGGTCAATAGATTACCGAGACAAATTAAACCATCGATCACTAATAAGCTCACCGCTGGCTTGATTTGGAAGTATTTTTTCAAAATCATCGGCGGCACCGTTGTTCCACCGCTGGAAGCATCCATGCGGTATAGCAACGATACGCCAAGTGCAAAAATAACCCCACCAACAACTACAGTCAGTAGCCGGTCCTGCAAAACCTTGACTTGTGGCGTCAACGCTAAACACAATGGCAAGACGAAGCTGCCAAAAGCGATCCGCGCTACTGTTGCCCGCTCTAGAAAAAAATAAGCGATGATCAATAATATTGTATTCAATATCAGTACCACCGCAGATACTGACCAGCCAAAAGCAGCTTCCGCTAAGATAGCAACACCAGTAACACCACCAGCCGCAACGGCATGGGGCGCATAAAATAAGTTAATGCTAACGGCAATGATCTCTAAGGCAACGATCATCAGTAGAAATTGACGAATTTGGAAACGGGTAATTCGTGGCATATTGCCACCTCATTTCTTCAAGTTAACTTCCATTATGACAGAAAAAACGTTTGGTTGCTGAAATGTACCTTTTTAAGCCATCTATTTGGTGCTATCTGAGCTGAATTTCAGTAAACAATATAAAAAAAGGTTATGATATAAGTAAAATAGTTCTTTCTGAAGCATGTCTGTCCTATCAACTTGTAAACAGATTTTGTTTGGTTCCATTCCGGCGCTGGCGTATGGAACGCGTAGCACGTTGGCAGTGTTAGATCAGTATTTCATGAATTGGATCAAACGTTTTAGTTGGTTCAATCGAGATTGACCAATCGTTATTAGTGAATTCATAGTTTTATCGTAGGTTATGTGCGCATAAAAATACCGGAAAAACAGCCTTTCAACTGTTTTTCCGGTATTTATACTCTGATTACTACTTAAACAATCAACAATTGAACGTTCAATTATTGCCTGCTGGAATGGAGACGCCAGTGGACCAGATGTGTCGATAGTTCTTAATGGCGATTTATGCCATTTAGAACTATGCGTGGCTGGCGAGATCCATTTTCCCGTCCGCTTTTGGGTTTATCCAGGGAAAATTAGCTCGCCAACGCGCCACTCGCTCCGTCCACTGGCGACGGAATGGAGGCTAACTTACTCTGCTTACAGCAAACTTTAGAAAGAGCAAGTCTAAGTCGCATCGTTCGTAGTATCTAAGATATATTAGCAAAGTTGCTAATATATCTACAATTGTAGAGTGACAGACTAAGCTAAACGTCTTATGCTACACTCTTGTTTTACTGATTTATTTTAAGCCTAGTACCAGCCGTTTGCTTGCCAGAATGATTGCGCAGCCGTCCATGAACCGTAACGTGAAGTTACATAGTTATTGGCTACTGTTTCCTGATTAGCAGCTGAGTAATCACCATTTAAGTATGAAGAACTTAATTGATATTTACCAATATATTGACCGTTAGTTGCAGTGTATGAACCACCAGATTCTTTGTTGGCGATCCAAGCTTTAGCGGCTTCATCTGAACTTGAGCCAGAAGTTGTTGCTGCAGCTGTGGTTGTTGAAGCTGTTGTAGCAGCTTGAGTTGTCTGTGTTGTTTGTTGTGCCGCTTGTGTTTGTGTTGCTGCAGGTTGCGCCGCAACAGTAGTAGTTGTTGTCTGTGTCGTACCAGGCAATGTATAAGTTTGTCCCGCGTAGATCAAATGTGTGCTTGAGTTAATGCCATTTGCTTGTTCAAAAGCCGTAATTGAAACGCCATTTGCGTTAGACAATTCAGCAACAGTGTCACCTGCTTGAGCAGTTACGGTAGCTGCGCTTGCTTGAGCAACGCCACCAACGAATAAACTAGCGGCACCAACAGTAGATAAAACTAACATTTTAATACGGTTACTTAATAAAATAAAAATCACTCCTAAATTGGGTTTGTAAGATTAGTTTGTTAATAACAACGTTCACGCGACTGCTGATGTAATTCAATCAACGAGGATGATTATAGCAACTCGCTGTAACAAACAAATACCTAAACCATTACAGATCATGATTTTTACGCAATATTGTCATGCCGCTGTAATCTCTTGCAATACAACTTTTTCATACAAAGCAGATATTCTTGCTCTGATAGTCTTTTATGCCCCTTTATTTAGATTACAAAAATAGCTTTTTTATCCAAAAAACGCCAAAATATTTTTATTTTTTACATTAAAGAATGATTAAAAACGGTTATTTATCGTTGTTTTCATGTAAATACACCTATTTAGCACTAAAAATTAACTGATTTTATGTATGCTGCTGAAACAACTAAATACTAAAAAAACTTCCACCGATTATGGTAGAAGTTTCAATGAATCTATTTCATAAAAGCAGCATATTCAATTCCTAACCGCTGCGCAATATCGGTTATTTCTTCAAGTGTTCGATCATCAATTTCGATACCATTCTTTATCCGATCTTCGTAGGCAGCAGCTTCCTTATCACCATGAACATAAATAGTTTTACCCGGAATAGCTGGTAGCTCGCGAATATCTTGCAGATAACGCGAAAAGCGATCGATAATTTGCTGCTTATCGCCAAAAATAGCTGGATCAATGGCGGTAAAACTTTGACAAGGACCAACCTCTAAGTTTTCCGGTGTGATCTCAGTCGAAATATTACCCATTGATAAAATTGAGGTGAAAACTTCAACAATGATGCCTAAGCCGAAGCCTTTGTGGCTACCAGTTTCCTCAGTAACCCCACCTAATGGCGCTAAGCCAACATTTGAGTCAGGATCACGTAGCGCTTTGAAGTCGTCAACTTGATTATGATCATAAACTGGTTCAGCGCCATTTTTTGCCACCCATAGCGCTGGTAAATCTTTTTCCAACTTATTATAGACTTCAATTTTTCCCTGCGGAACGGTTGTCGTAGCACAATCAAAAATAAAAGTATGTGGTTTAGCCGGCATCGCAAACGCAATTGGATTAGTTCCAACAAATGCCTTAGTCGCATGCGTTGGTAACATTGCTGGCCGCGAGTTACACGACGACATTCCGATCAATCCCTGCTGAGCTGCCATATCAGCGTAATAACCAGCAATGCCATAATGACCTGAGCGGCGTGTAGTGACAATACCAATGCCATGCTTTTTTGCCTTTTCAATAGCTAAATTCATACTATAAATACCATTTAGTTGACCAATACCAAAATTAGCGTCCACTACGGCGCTGACATCAGTTTCTTTGACGATCTCAGGGTGACTATTCACTCGAATTTTACCATTTTGGATAAAATGATCGTACATCACCAAGCGCTGGACCCCGTGCGATTCAATTCCGTGCAGATCAGTATAAATAAGTGTGTTGGCCACCTTACGACTTGCATCTGTGGAAAAACCGTACGCCTGATAAATATTAAAGACTAATTGCTTAATTTTTTCGCTATCATACCTTTTTATCACGCTATTCACCACACCATTTAAATTATTCAACAAATCAAGTTTCGATTCACGTCTTAATATAAAGGTTAGTTATTTTTAAGTTGATTGTCAACTTGTTTTTTAATTTAATATTAATCTTAAATTAATCGTATTGTAATTATAAATTATGCTACTAAACTAAGATCCGCGTTAGTACAGCTTTTTATAACTAAAACCTACAGCTCAAAACCAAGTTGGTAGCGAACATGACTTTGCCCATTACCATTGGTCAGCACTTGCAATTGATCTGGCACGCGCTCTTGTAATTCTTTAACGTGGCTAATAATACCGATCATGCGCTGCTTACCTTCTACCGTTTCCAGCGCATCTAAGGCCGTTTCCAGCGCATCCTCATCCAACGAGCCAAAACCTTCATCAATAAACAAGGCTTCGATCTCAACGCCGCCAGATTCCTGCTGAATCACTTCGCCTAACGCTAAAGCTAATGTTAAAGCGGCAATAAAGCTTTCGCCACCGGATAATGTATGGACGCTACGCACAGCACCACAATTATCATCGTATACATCAATTTCTAAACCTGTATTTGTCCGAAAACTGCCATTAGCGGTTCGTAATTGGAATTGATAACGATCTTGCGTTAATTCGCTTAGCCGCTGATTGGCAACGTGCAGCACTTCACGCAGATAAGTTTGTAAAACGTAACGTTCCAGACTAAGTTTTTGCGGTCCATCCCCATTTGCAACTTCGGCCAGCTGCGACAATTCAGCTAACGCAGTCATTTGCTGCTGGATCCCAGCTAACTTTTCGGTCACCTTAGTCAAAACCTGCTGATCACGTTGCCAGTATTCCTTCAATTGATAGTACATTTTTTCTTGTCTTCGTAAATCGGCCGTAGTCTGCTCGAGTGTCGTCTTAAGTTTACGTAAATCAGGTGGTGCAGTGACCGTTATTTGTGTTGCCAAGCTCTGTTGCCGTGTTTCTAACTGTAATTGGTGATCATTAAATGCTTGCACTTGCTTGCGATAAGCGTTGAGTTGAGTCAATTCAGCTAAAAGTTGTTGTAACTGCGCTGCGGATTTATCGGCTTTGGCTAATGCTTGTTCCAACTCTTTTTGTTTTTGCTGCGCCTGCTGCGTGACTAGTGCCAATTGCTTAGTTTGCTCATCGACTTGTGTCTGATTAACTAGCTGAGCTTCCTTGGCTGTTTGTTGCTGTTTTGTAGCCTGGTTTAGGGCCTGTTCATAGGTCGTGATCTGTTGCTGTAACTGATTTAAATGTTGCTGTAAAGCTGCTTGATCAGTAAAATCACTAGGCAGCTGCTGTTGTTTGCTTTGTTGCTTAGTTTGTAATTTAATCAAATACTGCTGTTGTTGTTGCCGTTTGGCTTGTTGTTGCTGGATAGCAGCATGATTGCTCGTCAATTCTGTCTTAATTTCAGTTAACCGTATAGTCGCTTGAGTCAGTCGTTCTTGCTGTACTTGTTTTTCCTGTAATTCGGTTGCTAACTGGTTTTGCTGTTGACTAATAACAGTGGCTAAATCGACTAATTCCACTGCCGGTAAATCATTATTTTCAATTAAAGTCGTGACAGCTTGCTGCCAATCAGCTTGTTGCTGCTGTAAATGTTGACTAGCACTTTCAACTTGGCCCGCCAATCGTTCTACCGCTGCTTGAGCCTGTTGCCAAGCTGTTTCTGCCACCTGATAATCCTGCTCACTAACTACTTTTTCGGTTACCACTGTATCGACTTGGTGTGTGGTTGAACCGCAAACTGGACACGGTTGTCCTGGTAATAAGTCCTGCTGCAAACGAGCGATCTGCGTCAACGCCCAATCACTTTTGACTTGTAAAAAAGTAGCTTCAGTCGCCGCACTAGTCTGGTGTAACTGTGCTAACTTAGTTTGTTGCGCAGCTAACGCACTGCCAGTTGTACTTAATTGTGTTGCTTGCTGCTGTAATTCAATGATCTGTTGCTGAATTCGTTGCTGTTGTTGCTGTTGGTTGGTTAAATTGGCTAGTTCATTAGCGACCTGAGTCCCAGTGGCGACTAAATCATTTAACTGCGTCTGTTCCGTCGTCAATTCAGTTTGCTTGGCCACTAAAATTTGCTCTGCTTGGTGGGCTTGCCCTTCATCAGCAGTTGCTGCCGTGACTGCTTGCGTCAATTGAGCAACTTCTTGATAAAGTGGTAGCAAAGTCTGGCCTTGGCGTAGTTGCGCCTGCTTGGTCGTTTGCTGATCAGCTACTACTTGTAGTTTATCTAGCTGCGTTGTTGCTGTCGTTAGTGCAGCTTGTAGATCAGGTTGCTGCTGGCGTAGATCAGTCAATTTTTGTTGTAAATTTTGCTGTTGTTGTGCCAGTTGCGCCTGTTGCTGGCTTAATGGTTGGACGCCTTGTGCCCACTCTAATGCTTGAATTTGTTGCTGCAAAGCAGCTATTGCTGGTGCCTGCGCCTGCAATGCGACTAAAGCTGTTTGGTTTTCACTTTGCTCCTGCAACCATTGCAACTGTTGTTGGGCTGACGTTAAGGCCGTTTGTTGCTGTTGCTCAGCCTGTCGCGCTACCTGTACCTGTTGTTCTGCCACATTAGCTTGTTGTTCTAATTGTGGTAATTGTTGCTGCAAGGCCGCAACTGTATCATTAGGATTCGTTGCAGTAGCCCTGTCTTGAAACTCTGGCAACCAATAAGCTTGCTGCAAAATAGCACTAACTTGCTGGTTTGCTTGGGTCAATGCTTTATCAGCTTCGCGCCGCTGATTTTTCAGTTCTTGCGCCCACCGCTCATAAAGTTGCGTCCCAAATAGATTGCGTAATACTTTTTCTTTATCATTACTATCCGCCATCAAGAATTTACGAAATTCTCCTTGTGGCAATAAGACGATTTGGGCAAATTGGTTCGCATCCAAATGGAGCAAGTCCTGAATAAAACGTAGCACAAGCGTTTGCTTAGTGATCTCCTCTGTCTCCTGGCCGTGTTCATAAACTATCAACGAGACCTTAGCCGGTTGATCACGGTAGCCGTCACCACGTTTCTTCGCCACTAGCTGATCTGGCTGCCGAACGATTACATATTCACGATCACGATGGGTAAAACGAAAACTAACTTGTGTTAAATCAGCTGCCGTTGCAAAATCAGAGCGCAGCATCTTACCATCACGCTCTTGTCCCGACGTCACACCAAATAACGCGTAACAAAGGCCGTCAAAAATAGTCGTCTTACCGCTACCTGTTTTACCACTAATTAAAAATAATGGCAGTTCCTGAAATTTTGTGAAATCAATAGTTTCTTGCGCATAAGGGCCAAAATTGGTCATGGTTAGCGTTAAGGGACGCATTTTATTCACCCTCCTTTTGAGCATCTTTAAGCGCAGTTGCTGCCCACTTTTGTTGTTGCTGAGTCAGCTTTTGTTCCGTTGTTTCTTGAAAAAAATCGTCTAGTAGTACTAATGGCGAACGTACTTGTACCTGAATAGTCGGTGCGGCAGTGGCTTCACGGCCGTTTTTACGAGTTAAATTTAAAATATTGGGGTAAATCTTTCGCAATTCTTGCATCACATTGGGGATCACTTTAGTATCGGTTAAATTAATTGCCAGATAACTATCCCGCTGGACTTGCGCATAATACGCCGGATCGATCAGCTCAGCAAAACTAGCCGTTAGCTCAACCACATCCCGTAATGGTGTTAATGGTAGAAACGCGGCGTGAAATGGTTCCGTATCAACCAACCAGACCCCCTTTTGCTGCTGGGCTTCCGACACAGAAAATTTTAGCGGTGAGCCACTATACTTGATTCGCTCAGTGTGCAATGCCGTTTCATTATGTAAATGACCGAGCGCAACATAATCAAAAGCAGCTAAGCTATCAGTTGGTACTGCATCCAAGCCACCAACGGTTACTTTAGTCTCTGAATCGCTTTGTTGGCTACCTGCAGCAAAGAAATGCGCCACCAACACATGCTTCTTATCCGGCTTAAATTGTTTCTGCATTGCCGCCACGATTGGGGGCATCGCCTGGGCGATCGTTCGTAACTTATCATCGGCAAAATATTGACGTGCTGCAAAAGGTTCAAAATAAGGCAGCAAGAAAAATTGCGTGTCCGCTAATTCGATTGGCGTAAACGCCTGACTTAATTTTGTATGCAAATAAAAATCAGTGGCCGCAAACCACGGACTGCCTGTTTCCAAACGAATCGCACTATCATGATTGCCGGAAATTGCCAATAAGGGTAAATGTGCCGTTAAATTAATTTCCTGCAACATCTGGTTAACCGTTGCGACGGCACGTTCATTCGGCAGCGCCCGATCATAAATATCGCCGGCCAATACGATCGCATCGACCTTTTCTTGTTGGGCTAGTGTTAAAATTTGCCGAAAAGCATCTTCCTGTTCCGACCACAGATCATAGCCGTGTAGTTTTTTACCGATATGCCAATCAGCTGTATGTAAGAAGCGCATCCTTACGCCTACTTTCTAAAAATTATTTTTATTTAGCCGTTACTTTTATTATTTATTTAATGTCACTATAACATATATTTACGGATTAGAGAACACACGTTTGCGTTCGATGTTGGCTCAAAAGCTGCCAGTAACAAATATAGTAGGGTCGCGACAAAATTAATTCCGTCACGACCCTACTATTTAATTAATACGTGTATTCATCGTAAACTAATTCGATTTGTTGTTTGCGTGGTGTAAAATTGATACTGCTAACTGGTTGCGCCAAAATTTTTTCGTATTCATCTAATACATCTACTGGCAACGGTGTAAACATTTTTAGTTCATTGACTAATTGATTGATCCCAGTAATTTCTTGCAAGTCGATAAAAATCCGAATCTTACCCAAAACATCATTGAGTAAGTCAGTTAAAATACTATTCGGCTTGCCAGCCGTATCCGTCATAACAAGTTGCTGCACATCAACCGGCGTATGGTCGATGGTAACCATTTTTAGCACGTCAAATACCGTTATCATTTTTGCACCTCACGATTATTTTCGTTACTTTGCTTATATTATAGCCGCCTCAAGCTAAATTAGCCACCGTCAATGCAGCAAAATATCTAGCTAAACTCGCCAGATCAAAGTCTTAAAAATATAGGTTTGTTGCGCCGTGATCTCTGATCGTTGTGCAAACCGTTGTGCTAACCATTGCTGGAATATCAGCTGTTGCGGCGCAGATAAGTCAGCCATTAATTCAGCTTCCAGCATTGCTTGAGTGACTTGTTCCGTTAGCTGGTAGGTGAAGGTGCGTTGCCACGGCTGGTAACCGAGTTGTTGTACCTGCTTTTCGTAGGCAATAAAAATTGCCGCGTCATTAGTTGGATCCTCAACTGGTGGTAGCTCAAGTAATTGCTGCAACTCGGTAGTAATGCTATCTGTATGCGTCACCGCACGATTTAGCACCGCAAAGTGACCCGCTAACTGGCTAAATTTAGCTAGTTCATCGGGCGCTAGCGGCAACATACTGGCAAAAACCACGTCAGCTTGTGGCTGTGCTGGTAGTTGTGACCAAGCAGCATGCTGAAATTTTAAATTGGTCAAGCTCGTATTAGCAACAACTTGCCGCGCAAAATTTAACATTTGCTGTGAAATATCACTGATCGTGACTTGCCGCGCCACCTGGGCAAACGGTAAAGCAAACCGACCAGCGCCGCCGCCAATATCCAGCACACTCGCCTCTGGTAAAATATTTTGTTGACTTAAATAGCGCGTTAGATCAGCGGTGATCGGTAAGCGCGATTCATTCTGTGCCGCCACGTAATCCGGCGCAAAATCATCCCAGAACTCAGCGGTTTCTTGATCATCCATTGTGGTCTCCCTTCTTGGAAAACAGCAATCCAAATAATTTTCAAGCTGTGAGTTAGTCTAAATAACGCTGATTTTCACCAAGCTTGCTCATCCCAGCTACGACCATCGATCTCACCTTGAGCTTGCTCAATTCGCTTTTCTTGTTCCAATGCCAACTGACTTAGCGCTTGAAAAAAAGCCCGTTCTTCATAGTCGCTACTTGTTTGCGCCAATTGTTGTGCCGTTTGATATAACCAAGAATCGGCCATTATTCATCCTCCCGCATCTGTTCTACCGTCCAGCGTAATTCCGCTAAGTTATCTCGATTAGTGGCAAGTTGCTCACCTAATAATTGTAGTGTTTCTTTTTGCATCGCCGGCGCACGGGTCGTCATTTGCTGCAATCGCTGTTCAAACCACTGTTGCCGCTGCTCAAAAGTTGCCGGCTGCGGCAAAGTCAAATATTGTTGATAATCGATCAACAGTTGTTGTTGCTGGATCTCAGTTTGATATTTAAATTGATGGATCGCAAATGGTGGCAACCAACGTAACCCCAACTTATTGGCCAACGCTTGATATGGCCGCAATAATTCGGCTAGCGTAAATTGTTCTGCAGCGCCAGATTGGTACGCACTCGCCTTTGTATCAGTCGTGACCACAATGCCTAGTTCTTTGCCAGCCAACGATTGCTGGCGCAAGGCAAACTCACTAGTTAATACCTGATCTTGCCAGCTTTTTAGAATCGCCGGCGCACTGTACCAATAAAGCGGAAATTGCCAAATGATCCGCTCCGCGCTAAGTAGCTTAGCTTGTTCTGTTGCTAGTGTAAATGGTGCCTGCAACGGGCGCCAAGTTGCATCAGCTAAATTAGCGCCTTGCCGTAAAAATTGTTGTGTACTCGATTCCGCCAATTGCGGGTGAGCGACAATAATTAAAGTTTGCATTATATTCCCTCTTAAATTTAAATAGAAGATTTGTGGCTCACGCTAATGTTTATGGTGCCAGCGTTGATAACGATGGTATAAATTACTACCAAGTAAACTCAGCATCACCAATAACGCAGCGCTATAACCCAGTAAGCCAAGCTTGGCGATCGCATCGCCTGGCTGCCGTGACTGAACTAGTAGCGAGGAGCCAATGATCAACGCCGCTAAAATAATCGCGATCACCAATCGATTGATGATTGCTTCAAGTCGGTCCAGCAGACCATCGCGCTGTTTAAATTCTAAATTCACTTTGGTATCGCCGCGCTCGAAAATTTCAAGCGCGCTGAGTAACTTCAAAGGTAACTGTGGAACGGCTTTAGTGAGTTGCCATAATCTAAGTGCCCCCACTTCAGACTCATGTCGCCAATCAAAATGTTGCTGAAAATAATCTTTGGCAAATTGCTGTGCCACAGTTAGCATCGATAAATCTGGCGCTAATTGGGCAACGGTTCCTTCCAACACGCCAAAAGCTTTAAGTAATAAGGTAACTTCCGGCTTCATTTGTAATTGGTTAGCGCGACAAAGCTGGATAATACCATAAAGTAAGCTCTCAAAATCGATCTCGCCTAGCCCAGCATTAAAATACGGCTGCATAAATGCGCCTAACTGTTGGTAGAAGCTTTCCTCATCCACCGTACCGACCCGATTACAAATCACTAACACAGCTTGACCGATTTGGCGGCTATCCTTACTAGTGACCGCAATAACAACGTTAGCCAAGCCAGTGATCAGCGCTGGTGTTAGTTGCCCCATCATCCCAAAATCTAAATAGACCAACCGGTATGCCGGCAAGTTTTCTGTTTGGGTATAAGTTAAATTAGCGCGCTGAAAAGTGCGCTTAGTTTGAGTCACAGGCGGGATTTTCGTTTGTGTCAATAAAATATTACCTGGATGGGGATCAGCATGAAAGAAACCGTCAGTAAATACTTGCTTTAGAAAATTATGGACCAGTGTATCAGCTAAATATTGGCGCTGCGTTGTTGACATATCCGGCAAATAACTTGCGATACTTTTGCCCGGCATTGCTTGATTAACTAAAACCGTTCCCTGTGAAAGTTCAGTATCTATTTTAGGCACACGGATAATATCCCAGTCATTATTTAATTCATAGAACCGTTGACCGTTAGTTATTTCGAGTTGCATATTTAATTCACTAAACAACGCATGCTTAATTTCCCGAAAAATGGCTTGCGGATCGATCACACTAGCTTCAGGAACAAACTTAAGCAGACTGATGGCCTTTTGAAACAAGGCCAGATCAGTGATCACCGCGGCACGAATATTGGGGTGTTGCACCTTCACCACTACCTGCTGACCACTTTTAGTAACTGCGTGGTGCGCTTGGCCCATTGATGCTGAAGCAAAAGCCTGTTGTTCAAATTGCTGATATTGTGCCGTCAAGGGCTGACCAGTTTGTGCTTCAATAGTCGCTTTAACCTGCGTAAAATCATCAGCCGGCACCTGATCTTGCAACTCTTTTAGCGCATTAGCAAACTCCGGCGTCACCAAATCCGTTCGTGTCGATAACATTTGGCCAACTTTAATAAAGGTGGGCCCCAGCTCAATAAAAGCTTGGCGAACCTGCTCTGGGTGCGTTTGATGAGTAAAATCATGTAACACATTATATTGACGTAACACTTTAATAATTTGCCATAAACGAGTCCGTTTACTTGGTTTCATCGCTGGCACCACCTTTTAGCTTCATCTTACCATAAGCAAAAATGTCCGCACGAAAAAAGAGCCTAATGCGATAATCCCTTTATGGTTGTCAGATGAAATACAATAATTCATCTAACAACTATGGAGGGATTTTTGTATGCCCAGATCTAAACATACGGTACTCGAAAAATTAGCAATCTTAAAGGAACTTACCCAATCAAAAACTGGACTACGGC
>NZ_RHOE01000119.1 GCF_003946385.1 Loigolactobacillus zhaoyuanensis | reverse complement strand
TTTGAATATGTGCATGCTTTCTACAATAGGAAGAGAATTCATAGTTCACTGGGCTACCAGACCCCCTTACAAGTTGAAATTGCAACACTTACGAGCCAAATGGCCGCCTGATTTAATGCTTTCCAGGGTTCAAATAAGTTATTAATCGCAATTAATGATTTATTTGAGCTGTGGAAGGTAAACGCGGTTCTGAATGTCTCTTAAAATCTGTCTCAAATATTGACTTCAATCCAGATACGCATCAAAAAAAGCGTATCATTGAAAGCGTAATGATTAAAACGTTTTTTACAAACGTTATAGAGGGGAGAAGTTAATATGGACTTAGTCGAAGAACTAGTCAATGTTGTTGGTAAAAAAAATGTTATTACTAACAAAGCAAAATCTTTACGTTTTAGGAAAGGGTACCGCTCAGGTAAGGGCGATGCAGTTGCAGTCGTATTTCCAACCACTTTAATGGCAATGTGGCGTGTGCTTAATGTTTTGCATGATAACAATATTATCATTATTATGCAAGCAGCCAACACTAGTTTGACTGAGGGATCCGTACCAGCCCCAGGTTATGACCGTTCTGCAGTTGTTGTGAACGGCATGAAAATTAAAGATTTACAGTTAATCAATAATGGGGAACAAGTACTAGCATTCCCCGGTACGACACTGTTTCACTTAGAAAATGAATTGCGACCACTTAAACGTGAACCACATTCAGTCATTGGCTCATCTAATTTGGGTGCATCGGTCATTGGTGGTATTAACAACAATTCTGGTGGTGCTTTGATCAGAAGAGGTCCAGCTTATACAGAGCTATCATTGTATGTTTGGATTGATGAACATGACGAAATGCACTTAGTTAACCATTTAGGCATTGATTTGGGCAAAACGCCCGAAGAGATTATTACTAATTTGCAGAACCGCAATTTTGATTTGAATCAAGTACCAGCTACTGAACATCATGCTTCAATGTTCCATCATGAACAGGTTGTGCGTGACGTTGAATCTGATAAGCCTATTCGATACAATGCAAATCCTAAAGAATTGTATGAAGTATCTGGATCGTCCGGTCACGTTGCGGCATTGGCTGTCCGCTTAGATACATTCCCAATGGATAAAAAAACACAAATGTTTTACATTGGAACGAATAATCCCGATGAGTTGGAAGATATTCGTCGCCATATTATGACGACATTCAAAGAATTGCCTGTTTCTGGTGAATATATGCATAAAAATGCTTATAAATTGGCCAAGAAATATGGTAAAGACTCACTAATTGTGATTGAAAAAATTGGTACGGGTCATTTGCCCCAAATGTTTGCGCTAAAAGCATGGGGCGAACGCTTTTTGAAGCACATTCCGTTTTTCAAACCTTATTTCCCAGATCGTTTGCTTCAAACATTAAGTAATTTATTTCCTAATCAAATGCCAAAGCGGTTAGATGATTATTACGAAAAGTACGACCATTACCTACAATTGAAAATGGCTGGTAATGGTATTGAAGAAGCGCGAGAGTATCTCAAATCTTATTTTGACAAAGCCAGTGGCGACTACTTTGAAGCCGATGCCAATGAGACCAGTAAAGCGGCAACTCACCGCTATGTAACAGCTGGGGTTGCGATTCGATATCAAGAATTAAAACAGGATAGTATTGACATTTTGCCACTAGATATCGCGTTGGCAAGTAATGATTATAAGTGGTTCGAGCATTTGCCTAAAGAGATTGAAGACAAAATAGAACACAAAATTTATTATGGTCACTTACTTGATCACGTTATGCACCAGGATTATATTCTAAAACCTGGCGTCGATGCGCATGAACTTAAAAAAGAAATGCTTAAAATTTTGGATGAGCGTCACGCTGTTTATCCAGCCGAACACAATGTTGGGCATCTATATTTGGCAGCACCGGCCTTAATCAAGCACTATAAGAAAAATGATCCAACTAATAGTTTCAACCCTGGCGTTGGTAAACAAACAATGTCTAAATATTGGGGCGAATACTAAAGATAGATTGTAAAATTTAAGTTGAACATATTAGTGGACAGAAAAACCCATAAAGGTCTTTAATGGTGTCATCACAACATTCCACTAGAAAGAAGGACCTTTATGGGCACCACTATTTTATCATTTGAAGACCGCGTTGTCATCGAAACACTTCATCATGAAAGGTAGATTGTAAAATTAATCCGACGCTGTTCGGACAAAAAAGATCGGCTCCTAAAAATGGGTTTGTGATAAACACCATTTTAAAGGAAGCTGGTCTTTTTTGTCCAAACACTGGTCAGACAATTTTGGGGCCTATGATATTTGGTGTTGATAGATAAAATTCATCAACACTATTCTTATACTTAAACACCAAATATCATAGAACCATAATTAACAGAGCAAATCAGGTCACAACTTAACAGTTGTGGCCTCTTTTTTGATACTGTATAATTAAAGGGTTAGAACCGTGTCATTACTTAATGACATAAGTAAGGAGATAAAAAGATGAAATATGGCTATGCGCGGGTCAGTACCACTGATCAAAAATTAGCAAATCAAATTGAGTTACTAAAATTGGCAGGAGCAGAAAAAATCTTTCAGGAAAAGTTTACCGGCACAACTACTGAACGACCGGAGTTTCAAAAACTGTTGCGCGTTCTAAAAACAGGCGATACTTTGATTGTCACTAAGCTGGATCGGTTTGCGCGGAACACGCGCGAGGCATTAGCCATTATCCAAGAGTTGTTTAAAGAAAATGTCAAAGTCAACATTTTGAATATGGGCTTAATTGACAATACGCCGACTGGCCAATTAGTCTTTACAATATTTAGCGCCTTTGCGCAGTTTGAACGCGATATGATTGTCACGCGCACACAAGAAGGTAAATTGTATGCCAAGCAACATGATCCGTTGTTTCGGGAAGGGCGACCGAAAACGTATTCTGATGAACAAATCAGATTTGCTTATGAGCTGCGAAAACAAGGCATGACCTACAAGATGATTGAACGAAAAACGGGGATTAGTAAACGCACGCAGCAGCGACGGTTTAAGTCGATTTAAAAATAGGTGTTTTAAGAATTGAATGTTTAATTAATCACGTACAACGGGGATTGCCGCTTTATTAAACAGTTGTGAGAGAAATTTATTTAGGGATTTTAGGCACTATTTATACCTGTTGTGCTATTGAGGTTAGTTGTGATAAGGATTAATTTGTACTACAAAAGGCCTACTCAATTGTTTGCACTAGGCCCTGTCAAGTTGACAAATGAAATAATATAAAGTTGAATCTGTTTCTAAGCGGCTTCACTCCAGTATTCATCTGGGGTGAGGCCGTTTCTTTGTGCTGAGCGATTGTGGTGATTGAAATATTCGATTCCTTCCTCAAC